>NZ_JAWDJH010000037.1:0-134024 GCF_032465635.1 Enterococcus sp. 2STP | reverse complement strand
CAACGGCAACAAGCACGAATGCTGCAAAAGAATGGATCGCACAAAAAGAATCAAGCGGTTCTTACACAGCAACGAACGGACGTTACATCGGACGTTACCAATTAGATTCTTCTTACTTGAATGGTGATTACTCTGCTGCGAACCAAGAAAAAGTGGCAGAACAATATGTTGCTTCACGTTATGGTTCTTGGGAAGCTGCGAAAGCATTCTGGGAAGCAAACGGTTGGTACTAAGATTCATTTATTAATCGAACGGTTTACTTTTATACAAAGAAAGCCAAAAAGAGGTGCGACACTAGTTGTGTCACACCTCTTTTTTATTTACCTAATCTAATGAAACGTTCCAAGTTTTGATAAGTATTTTTCTTAACTTCTTCAACTGATAGCTCTTTGATTTCAGCGATTGTCTTTAACTGTTCTTCAAGCAGTGAGACATAATCTTTTTCTGAAAAACTATCCCCTAATGCCCACTCTGCTGCATGTAGTCCATCCGTTTCAATAAGTAAGTGGTCGATTGGGACTGTTTTAGCTAGTTGCCAGACTGCTGGGTTCTTTTTCAAATCAAGACCAATGCTGAAATAACAGCCTAAATAAATATAGTCTTGTTGATAGTCCAAAGAAGAATACCAATGAATCAAATAGTGATTAGGGTAAGCTTGGATATAGCTTAAGATCTCTTTTTCGCATCCTTTTGTATGCAATACAACAGGTTTCTTATTTATGGCTGCAAAAGCAAGCTGTTGCTCAAACACTCTTTTTTGTGTAGACAGCGGCACATTCGTCCAGATATTGTCTAACCCTATTTCACCGATGATCCTTGCTTTTTTCAAAAAAAGCTCAACTTGTGCAAACGTATAGCTATCCGTTTTCCAAGGGTGGATACCGTAACTTAAGACTTGATTCTTGCTTGTTGCAAGCCGTCTGTTTTCCTCCCATTCTTCTGGCGAATCACAATTAATGATCGTCAAAATCGTGTGTTCCTGCTGAAGGAGTGCTAAACTCTGACTCCCATCTAAATGACAATGAGCATCACTTAACATCTCATTCACCTGCCAATAACTGATAAATCGTTTGCTTCAACTCTGATTGCTGCAGTAGCCATTCACGTGACCTTCGTTTTTCAGGCACTTGAATCTCAGCAATCACATGTGCCGGACGGGCGGAAAGCACAAGAATCCTGTCTGATAAATAAATTGCTTCTTCAATATCATGTGTCACGAGCAAAGTAGTCCGCTTTGCTTTTTTAGGCAGTTTCAGCATCCAGTCTTGCATCTGCCCTCTGGTCATAGCATCTAACGCTCCAAATGGTTCATCAAGAAGCAAGTAAGAAGAAGGATTCATGATTGTTCGTAACAAGGCCGTTCGCTGCTTCATCCCGCCAGATAATTGTTCCGGCAAAAAATGTTCATAGCCGTTTAACCCAAAGATATCCAGATAATCCCTTACTTGTTCTTCATCAATTGCTAGATGATTGATTTTTTGATATAACGTAACGTTTTGATAGACGCTCAGCCAAGGAAGTAACATATCTTCTTGCGGCATATAACTAAATGCTGTATGGAGACCAGTTACTTTTTGATCGTCTACTTTGATCGTTCCAGAAGTCATAGGCTGGAATCCAGTTAAAGTTTTCAGCAATGTTGACTTACCGGCTCCGCTTGGCGCGACAATCGATGTAAAAGTATCTTTAGGGATAGTGAAATGGATGTCTTCTAATATTTTCAGGTTTTCAATAACTACATTCAAGTGGCTGATTTGGATTGACACATCTATCACTCCTATTTTATAAACTGATTAGTGAATAGTTCTTTCGAAGGTACATCTTGTTTGATCAATCCGTTTTCCTGCATAAAAGCTGTATAATTGCGCCAAACTTTTTCTTCCATCAATCCCCAATTCTCAGGATCATCTGTATAATTTTTTGATAAGAATGCTTGTGATTCTTCTAAAAACGTCCGATCATTTCCTTTTGCATATTTTTGCAACAGTTTAGCACTGTCATTTGGATCCTTAATAGCTTCCTGATAGCCTTTTTTCGTGGCATCCATAAAAGACTGTACCAATTCTGGATCATTTTTGATCAGTTGATCATTCGTAATAATTACCGGAGTATAGTAATCTAACCGTTCATCTAATTCTTTCAATGGGATATAGTTTAGTTCAATACCCGCTTCTTTTGCTTTGATCATATCCCAACCTTCAAAGTACCATTGGATATCTGAGGATTTTCCTAAGCTTTCTGGCCCTTCACCATTGCTTCCTACCATTGTCAGTTTTGAAAAGTCCCCGCCATCTTTTTCCATCACAGCTTTTAAGACAGCTTCTTCACTTGGACTTTGCCAACCTGCATATGTTTTTCCTTCAAAATCTTTTGGTGAATGGATGTTACTGTCTGATAGGGTGGCGAATCCAGAAGTATTATGTTTGATCACTGTAGCAATTGCTTTGACTGGTATATTCTGTCCATCTGCGTGAGCATAAGTGACATCTTCTTGATAACTTACACCAAATTGTGCTTTGTCCGCACCTACTAGACCAATACTTGTCGAATTATCTCCTGGTTCGATGATTTGGACATCTAAACCAGCCTCTTTATAATAGCCTTTTTCTTTTGCTAGGTAGATGCCAGTATGATTAGTATTCGGTACATAATCCAAAACAAGTGTCACTTTTTTCAAATCCTTCGTTTCTTGTTTGCTACTTGTTTCCTTTGCAGTGCCACAAGCGGATAAAAGCAACAGTAGCGGTAATAAAAGCCATAATTTTTTCATTTGATCCCCTTCTCTTAAAAAATATAAAGCATACGGTAATACCCTTTTTTCAATAATGAACAAGCGCCATTCAGCAATAAACTCAATAGAATGACACAAATGATCGCAGCAAAAACTTTATCGATCTGGTAGCTATTTTTTACGCGTATCATATAATACCCTAAGCCTGCTTGAGCGCTTAGCCATTCTCCAACGACTGCTCCGCTGACACAATAAGTAGCGGCCACTTTTAAACCGGAAAAGAATCCGGATAAACCCGCTGGTATTTTATATATTCGATAAATCTTCCCTGTATCTGCCCCCATCGTTTTCAAAAAGATGATTTGCTCTTTTGATACTTTCCTCAATGTATCCGAAAAAGAAACTACGATCGGAAAATAGCTTATCAAGACAATAAGGATCACTTTTGGAAGCATACCGAAACCAAACCATAGGGTCAGCAAAGGCCCTAAAACCATGATTGGCAACATTTGAGAAATCACTAATAATGGATAAAAAGACATTTCTAAGAACTTCCAATAATCCATTGCCAAAGCAGTAATAAAAGAAAGAACGCTAGCTATTGCCAAACCAATCACTGCTTCATTTAATGTTGTGACAGAATGGGAAAGCAATACGTGTGCATCTGCTGTTAACGCAGAAAATACAGCAGCAGGTCCGGGTAAAATAAAAGCGGGTATTTTCCAAACTAAGACAACGATCTGCCAAATAATTAAAATGAATGCCATACTGACTGCTGGATAAAGATTTTTCTTCATTTTGATGCCTCCTTTCTTCTAATATGGATAACAAAAAACGCTTGAAATGGGCACGACATAGTAACCCGCTTCAAGCGTCTGCTATGTTTCTCCCTTCACCAGTATTAACTGACAGGTTCAATGGGTCTAAGTTCACAACTTACTCTCATGTCGTCTACGACATCCCCAGAAACAGGTATTCATTTTTTAAAGTGTAGCACAAGAAGGAAAAAGCAACAAGCGCTTTAGTTATCATGCTGATTATTTCAATAAATAGGAGAGATCGCTAGCCAATGTCGGATACCCCATGATATAGCTATCCAACTCTTTTTTAGTCAATTTTTGATTGATGACTAGTGTCAAATCATCAATCAATTCATCTGCTTGCTCGCTAATCACTGCAGCACCAATCAAATAATTTTGCTGGTCAAAGGTCAATTCAGCCTTAGCAACTGGTTCATTGACACGATGATAGGTGAACCAACCGGTAAGATCCATCTCTACCACTTGATCTGACGAAGAGGCATGACTTTTTGTGACTCCTACTTCAGCAAGTTTAGGACTGGCGTAGACGATCGTGGGTATAATCGGATATTTGATAGGTTCGCTTGTTGCATCCGTTATCCGTTTAGCTACATAATTTCCTTCAAAAGTGGCGACTGGTGTCAATTTGGGTGTTTTCCTTGAAACAATATCTCCACACGCAAAAATTTTTGGATTGCTCGTTTGCAGATAATGATTGACCTCAATCCCGTGTTTATCAAAGACGACATTCGCTTGTTCAAGTGCTAAAGATTCTGTATTCGGCTGTCTCCCAGTCGCACAAAAAATCATATCTGCTACTAATTCCGTCTCTTTTCCGACTAAACGATATCGAGTTCCTTCCGAGATGATCTTTTGGGTTTCAACATCAAAAGCAAACTGAATACCAGATGATTCCATTTGATGGACGGCTTCCTCTACCAAAGACGCCTCAAATTCTTTTAATGGTCGTTGATTATGATGGACAATGGTTACTTTACTCCCTGCAGCATTGGCAATCGTAGCCAGTTCAAAAGCAATATATCCACCACCGATAAAAATGATTTCTTTAGGCAGTACAGGCAATGATAAAAAATCTGCACTATTCTTCAAGTATTCCTTTCCTTCCACTGGTAAGATCGTGGGTCTTTGTCCTGTTGCCAGAACAAAGTAATCTCCATGAAAAACTTCTTCATTGACTTCAATAGATGAGTCGTCCAAGAAACGAGCGGTTCCTGAAAGATGATCGATTCCAGCTTCTGCCAATTGTTTTTTCCGATTTTCTGGAACTGGATCTGTGAATGTGCGTTTGAATTTTTGGAGTTCTTCCCAATTAGCGGTTGGGATCTCGTTAAATCCTTTTCCATTCAATTGTTTTATCCGATTACGGGCTTCTACTGCACTCAACAAGACTTTTTTAGGGTCACATCCACGGTTAGGACAAGTCCCGCCCCATAGATCTTCTTCGACCACTAATACTGTTTTACCTGCTTCTTTCAATCCATAAGCAGCACTTAAGCCGCTCACACCTGAACCGATGACGATTGCCTCATATGTTTTCATTTTCTTCCTCCTTTCGACTTAAAAAAGTAAAGACTTCTTTACTTGTCAGTGAACCAATGTTTTTTCCTTTTTCTACTATCACAATGTTTGGGTACACTGAAAGAAGTGAATACACTTCTTTCAGAGGCGTATCAAGGCAAACTTGTTGATGACTGTTTTTTGGTACTTCTTTTAAAAAATATCCATTGACGACTAAATCTTCGACTCGCCATTCTTTCGTCTGTTTCGGTTCATCAAAGAAATGCCGTACATATTCATTTTTAGGATTCATCAATAACTGTTCTGGTGTGTCGCATTGGATAATTTCTCCATCTTTCATAAACGCAATACGATCTCCTAGCTTGATTGCTTCTTCCATGTTATGCGTAACGAAAACGATGGTCGTTCCCAGTTCTTCATGTAAAGATAAAACTAATTCTTGTAATGAATTTCTTGAAATAGGATCTAATGCGCTAAATGGCTCGTCCATCAAAATCACATCTGGGCTTGCAGCAATAGCTCGGATGATCCCGATCCGTTGCTGTTCTCCTCCAGACAACTCTCTAGGCATACGATCTCGATAAATATCAGGAGATAAGCCAACTTTTTGAAGAAGTTCATCTACACGGTCTGCTCTTTTCTGCTTTTCCCAACCTAACATTTCAGGGATGACTTCAATGTTTTGCTTGACTGTCATGGTCGGGAACAAAGCGATTTGCTGCAGCACATACCCCATATTCCACCGCATTTTCTGCAGATTATATTCATTTAACGATTTTCCTTTGAAGTAGATGTCTCCTGCTGATGGTTTAGATAATCCATTGATCATTTTCAAAGTAGTTGTTTTTCCACTACCAGAAGGCCCAACCAAAACAAAGATTTCTCCTTCTTTGATTGCAAGAGTTAGGTCATCAATGACATATTTTCCATCGTACTTTTTTTGCACATGTTTGAATTCGATTAATTTAGTCACTGATCTCCCTCCTTTAGTAATCCTTCGTTTTCCAGGAAGACTCGTGCTACTTCTGCCGGTTTTTTCTTTTCGACATTGACTTGATAGTTCATATCGATCATTTGATTTTCTGTTATTTTTCCGCTTAATTTATTCAGCACTTCAACGATTTCAGGATGGTCCTTGGCGAAATCTGTTTTCATCAGTGGCGCGCCTTGATAAGCTGGGAATAGCCCTTGATCATCTTCTAGAGTGACTAGATCATACTCCTTGAGTTGGCTGTCTGTGGAATAAGCATCCACAATATTGACATCTCCATTAGTGATTGCTTGGTAACGCAAACTTGGTTCCATGCTTTGTACACTTGAAAAATTCAATCCATATGCTTCTTGAATTCCTTTATATCCATCAGAACGATCAATAAATTCCAGTGTGAATCCCGCTTTGATCTGATCAGAAACTGCTGCTAAATCGGAAATTTTTTTAAGTTGATGCTCGTCTGCAAAAGATTTCTTGACCGCCAAGGCATACGTATTTTGATAAGCCATTGGTTTCAATAATGTCATATCGAATTGTTTGTTCAATAATTCTTCTGCTTCGTCATATGTTTTTTCTTTTGTCAAATCAGCACTTTTCATTGCTTCAGGTACCTTCACCAAGCTTTCTAGGACAGTCCCTGTGAATTCAGGATAGATATCGATTTGCCCTTGATCCAAGGCATTGAACAAAAAACTAGTCTTGCCAAAATTCGGTTTTAATTCAACTTCTGTTTTTGTGTTGTCTTCAATCAATTCTTTGTACATTTGGATCAGGATTTCAGGTTCCGCTCCTAATTTTCCAGCAATCGTGATGGTTTCATTTTTAAACAAGGCAGACTGATATAAAGAAACGCCCCCAAATAAACACACGACGGCTGCTAAAGTAATGATAGAATATCGAGGTTTCTTATGCTGCAACCAGCGAATCAATCCGCTGAATATAATGGCAAGCAAGGCAGAACTGATTGCACCAATCAATGTTAAAACTGGTGTGTTGCGGTCGATACCTAATAAAATAAATGTTCCTAATCCACCTGCTCCGATCAATGCCGCCAAAGTAGCCGTACCGATGATCAAAACTAAGGCAGTTCGGATACCTGAGATAATGACAGGCAATGCGATGGGAAGTTCTACTTTCAGCAAGCGTCTCATTCTGGACATACCAAATGCTACCGCCGCTTCTTCAATAGACGGGTCAATCTCAGCTAGACCAATATACGTGTTTTGGAAAATCGGAAGCAAAGCGTAAATAACAAGTGCAATCAATGCTGGAACAGTTCCGATCCCTACAAATGGGATAAGTAACCCTAATAAGGCAAGTGAAGGAATCGTTTGAAGCACACCCGTGATCTGCAATAAGACTTCTGCCATTTTTTTATGATTAGCTGCCCAAATTGCTAGAGGAATAGCAATCAGTGCTGCAATCAGCAAAGAAATGAGAGAAATAGACAGATGTTGAAATGCAGCTTCCAGCAACTCGCCTTTTCTTTCACTTAATGTTTGTATAAAATTATTCATGCGACCTTCCTTTCTGTTATTCTTTAAGTATAAACATTTCTTTACATTTTCCCAACTAACTTGACTTACCTTAACCCTACTAGACGTCAGTAATTAATAGAAAAATCACCTCTAAATATGCGGATAAAAAAAGAATCCGAGCAACAAAATCGGATAGATTTTTTGGTTCTCGTTTCTTCACAACGAACATCCAATACATCTATACGAAATGATTACTCGGAATCAACCGTATTTTTTCATATACAACTTTTCTTTTAAATAAAAAGAAACAGCCAATAAAGTAGAAATCTCGTGGGGGAGAACACCTTTATTGGCCTGTTCAACAAGTATTATACTGTATCATGACACTTTTTTGCCAAAAATGTAAAAAACGGTTGTTTTGGCATCATAAACGTCTTGTTTTCTTATTTTTACTTATATCACCACTTTATTTTCTATCTCTTTCACTCCATAAAGCGGAATGAGTTCTTCTTTTGACTGATAATAAACAGCTTTTTCACGGTTCTTCATCAAAAATAGAAAGATTTCTTTCATAGCAAGTGGTGCTTTGCCTTGTTCAAATAAAAAGATGAATTGATACGATTCATTTATCTGGATTCTTGTCACAGGAATCAGTTTTTGGTCTTGAGCCAAAAAAACACCTTGATAATCTGTTTTTTTGGGTGATTTTGTAAGAATTGTCAATAAGTCTGCTGCTCGCATTTTTCCACTCCTTTTTGATAATTTGGAAGAAACAACCAAAAATAAATTTTTTTCATTTTCCTCTTGAAGAAAGAGTATAAGTCAGTATAATGAAGAGGTTGCTGAAAATTTTCAAAAGAAAAGAGGCTAGAAATGAAAAAATTAAATTTAATGACAGAATTGTGCGGAATCATTTTAGGCGCAGGGATCTATGGATTGGCTGTGACAGGCATCAATATTCCATCTAAACTGGCAGACGGTGGTGTTACTGGTATTGCTTTGCTCTTGCATAATCTTTTTGGATTCGCGCCTTCTATCACTTCGCTGCTTTTTAATTTACCTTTACTGCTTATCTCATTGTTTCTTTTTGGAAAACACGCTTTTCTTCGGACGATCGTCGGAACATTTGCGCTGGTTTTCTTTTTACATTTATGGGAAAGCCTTCATATACATTTTGCTGTAGATAGTCTACTGATCAATAGTTTGATGACAGGGATTCTTTCTGGCATTGGTTGCGGTCTCGTCTTTCGATTTGGCGGAAGCACAGGCGGAACAGATATCATTTATCAAGCCATTGAAAAATATTTTCATATTAAGATTGGCAAAAGTCTTTTCTTGATCACTTTTGGTATTTTAGTTGTCTCCTTGCTTTATTTGGATCTCACACATTTTCTGTATACATTGCTTAGCTGTTCTATTCTATCTTATACATTGAATAAAGTGAAGTATCTGGAAATTGGATCTGTTTTACCCCAATTGGAAGCAAAACAGACTACAGAAACATTTGAACCACTTGATCCTCTTGAACAGTTAGAGCACTGATTCTTATTTTTACTATTTTATTTGCTTTACTAAAAAATCATTATGTAAACTACGACGTATATTCTTTCAATAAAATTTTTTATAAAAATATGAAAACAAACTATTTTTACAGACAATCTGTGAAAATAGTTTGTTTTTTACTCTTCACCTTTTCTCCTCTTGCTCACGGCAGAAAACATCAGCTAAGAAAAAAAGATTAGGTTACGATATAATCATTCGAGTAGAGTATAAAAAAAGAAACGCCGCAGCGTTTCCTTCCCCACTATAACATAATACAAGGTTGTATTTGACTTATTTAAAATAGCTATTCTCTCCTAAAGAATTTCCCTGATCGTCAATCAGCCCTTGCAGTGAACGTTCTAAGATACTATGGCTTTTTTTCGATTTTTTTTCTTCTGACTGCTTTGTTTCCTCTAATGTTTTTGTTCGATTGAACGTGCGTACAGAAGGCTCATCATTTCTTTTTTCTTGATAAGGCGTTGGTTCTGTATCAAACAACAGATAAGAGTCATCTGTTTTTTTCATTGATTCGATCAAATGCTCTTCAGAAATTTTACTTTCTCTAGGGTCTGGAATAATAGATGCAGGTACATATTTAGGAACAAAATAAGAACGTTCCCGTACCTTTGTGTCCACAGATGAACTTCTCATAGTATTTCGAGACTCTGTCCTCGTTTCACTTTGCCTGACAGGACGAGAAGACTCACCAAAAAGTTTTTTTCGTCCAGTCGACGTGAGTTCTGATTGATGATGTCCAGTATAATCCGGTAATTTTTCTTTATGTTTTTCCAAATTTTCCTTACGCGGAGCTGACTTCAATCCATTTGTTGCACGGCGCTTGCGTCGGACCTGTTCAGTGTTTGTGTTCGTGAAATGGAATTCTTTCATTTGTTCAAACGGGTGCTGATTCTGTTCAGTCAAAAGATCTTCCTGCCCGTCAAATAATACCCGCTTCTTCTCGCTGGTTAATTTTACGCCTAACTCGTCATCGTACGCAGGAAAACGGAAATGTTTTCGTCTGATTTCTTTCATTCAAACCATCCTTCTCAAAAATGGAACTTTTCTCAATAATAGCACAGATTTTTTGTTTTCAGTAGCAATGCGCTGATTATTTTAAGAAAATAGCGATGAATTTCATAAATATATAAAAAGTAACGAGGCTTAATTTGTCGTTTCTCTGATGACTAGTTCAGGGAAAAAGCGACGATAACCTTGACTTGCCCCTTTCTCTTCTATTTTTTTCAGCAACATTTCCCCGCATACTTCCCCCATACGGATAATATCTTGCTTGATCGTTGTCAATTTAGGCGAACTGATTTGGTCTAAAAACACGCCATCAAAGCCGATTACACCAAATTCTTCCGGCAAGCGCCCACCAGCATTTACAATTCCTCTTACCGCTCCTAGTGCCAGTCGATCTGAGCTGCATACAAAACAAGTTTTATCGGTGAAACCTGCCCAGTTTTCTATCATATATCTTTCTACTTCTGTCGAATGATTTGGAAATCGCAAGATCTTACTTGGAAGATCAGCTTCCTTCATCACAGATAAGTAACCAGCTTCCCTTGAAAGCTCAAACGATTCGTCCACTTCGATCCCGATATAAATAATTGTTTGGTAATCTCTTTCTAAGGCATATTGCGTTGCTTTTGCTGTACCATATTCATTATCGCTGTCTACATAGTCATATCCTTCACAATTTTCTCCAAACAAAACAACTGGTTTTTCCAAGCGGTCAATCCAATCGAAGTCTTTTTTTCTGACACCTGTGATGATGTATCCATCACAAGAACCGACATCGAATGCGTCATTTGTAACTAGTTGGAGAGAATAATGCGCTTTTCCGATCCGTTTAGCGATCCCCATCAGCAAATTCATGTAATAGGGCTCGGTTGTGTCGATTTCTTCCAGTATAAATAATTTGATGATCTGTGACCGATTCGTGACAAGTGCTTTTGCAGCAATATTTGGGCGGTAATCCAATTCAGCCATTGCTGAGAAAACTAACTCTTTCAATTCATCCGTCACCTGTTCCGGATGATTGATGACTCGAGAAACCGTCATTTTTGAAACATTGGCACGTTTTGCAACATCTGCTAAAGTGGGCATGCTCTCTTCCTTTCTAACATGTTGTCGTTCTTATTACCAATTATACCAAATTTTCCTAACAGGGTTCATTATAGCCCAAAAGAAAAATCAGAAAATCTCCTATCCTCCTTAAGTGATTTTCCGATTCAGCTATTTCTATTTTTTTATCAAATTCTTTGCTAAAAAAGCGGAAGCTTCCTCCATCAGTGGTATTTGTACCATGTGTCGCTGTGTTTTGGAGGAACGAAAAACAATTTCTTTTCCGTAAGGCTCATGCCGGTTTTTCTCTACAAATCTTTCCGTTTGTATATAAGGTATCTTTTCATCTGCTTGTCCATGCCAAAAGAACAGAGGGCGTCCAGCTAGCTTTTCCGGCTGCAATGATAAATCATAACTCTTGACCCACGAAATCAGATCAAAATAGTCTTTTGGCAAGATATAGTTGTATTCTGACGCTCGTCTTGCAATTTCTTTCCCATATTCCAGAGGCGCAGGAGATCCCATCAAACATACACCTGCTGCTATATGAGGATGCTTGGCTAACAACGCGCATGTTGTCATTCCGCCCATCGAAACCCCGCCAACTGCAAGCCGATCATGTAAAAGATCTCTTTTTTCTAAATGCTTGATAAGCGTGTCAAACTCAAACAAGTTCCCGTAGATACTATCCCAAAATGTATAGGATGGAATAGAAGAAACTGGCTGTTTGCGTTCCCCATGATTCATCGCATCTGGCAGGATCACACGAATACCTTGCTGTGCAATTTTCCTTCCTTGTGTCAAAACTAACTCCTTACTTGTCTGCCATCCGTGATAATAGATAACAACGGGAATCCGTTCTTCTCTTAATTCTTTCAGGACAACCTCTAACACTGGAATTTGATTGACAGAACGTTTCAATATAATTGGATTCAATGGTTACTCACCTATTTTCATTAAATTTCCTGATCGCCATAGCAACCATGATCCGACAGTCGTCTGGAACAGGTTCAGTATACCAAATAATATAAATGCAGGACTGAATGGCTCAGGAAATAAGAATAGGGAACAAAGCCCCACCACTCCTAATGCTAGCGAAAGGAGAGGATAAATAGAGAAATTCAAAAAACTGGCAACGCTACCGAAAATATTACCAATAAATAGTATCAAAAAGAAAAAAACGCTTAGAATCAAACCATCTGTCAGCGACATCTGAAAAACAATGTTCTCTACATCAATTGGCTGTTGAATCGCATAGACACCTAAGTATATACTGAGAAGGAGACTGAGCACGTGGCTGGCACAAAACACTCGATTGACCGTTTTCATTTTAATCACCTAACCTATCTTTATAATTCTATTATAATCATTTTATCATTTTTTGGTACCAATAAAGTTTCAATTTTTCTTCACTTGCGATTTTTTTTGATATTGTTGTTATACAAATGAAAGGAGTTTTACAAATGATTGATCCTAAAATGTTGGGGATGATCTTCCTCATCAATTTTGCTTATATCACTTTGAACACGTTACGTTTTATGCTGACAATGAAAGGCTACCGGCTGATTGCTCCCCTTGTCAGTATGGTTGAGATCACGATCTATATCGTAGGGCTATCTCTTGTATTGGATCGTTTAGATAATCCGCTGAATTTATTTGTCTATGCGCTAGGTTACGCAGTAGGTATCAGTGTTGGGATTTTGATTGAAGACAAGCTGGCATTAGGATACATCATGGTCACAACGATTTTGCCAGCAAATAGCGCGGAAGATAAAAGTTTGCCTGGTATACTGAGAGAACACGGTTACGGTGTGACACAAACTTCTGCAATGGGTCTAGAAGGCGAGCGACTGGTCTTGGAAATACTTTCTCCTAGAAAAAGCGAACGTGAACTGTATCGTCTGATCAAAGAAATTGAAGAGCGTGCTTTCATCATCTCATATGAGCCAAAATATATTTCAGGTGGTTTTTGGACTAAAAAAGTAAGAAAAAGACAAGGAAAATAACTCACAAATTAAAAAACTGTCGAACATATAAATTAAATTTTAGATGTTCGACAGTTTTTATTTATAATTTTGATTAAAAAACATCGACATATACTCATTGATTTGTTATTATACTTTATATACTTATCAATTTAATTTGGAGATATTATGGAAATTCAACGTAAAACAACTAATTTTTTACATTTAGGCTCTTTTTTTGCAACTTTGACGATTTTATTTTTTCTATGTTATTCGTACGTTAAGACCTCACATGCGCCTTCTAGTGCATTAGGCTGGTTGCTTTTGGATCATTCTGATATTACAGAAACCGAAGAAAATCCGTTTTTTTTGATTCTATCTTCTCTATGCGGCTTGATGTTTTCTGTGTATTTCGGTGCCTATTTTTTTCATCGACATCCTGGTACGTTAAATGAAGCTTCAGGTGTATTGATTGCATTTAAAACGTTTTCTTTTTTAGCTATCCTTTTTTATTCGTTTAATCACAATACGCTTTTCTTCTTTATCATGAATGGTTTAGTCGTGATTTTATCTATTTTCACTTATTTTATTTTTTCACTCATTTTTAGCCAAATGAGATGTCCGCTCTTCTTTCGATTAGTTCCTGTCACATGTTTTATCTACAGCTTGTTTTCCTTTTTTGTCCTTGCTTTGATACCATTGGCCAACCCTTCGACGATCCAAGTCGCAGGAAATCTGTTGGATATGCTCTTCATCGTCAGTCTAGGTGTATTTATGTGGCAAAGAAAAAAGAAACAAAATAAAAAGCATTTTGAAGCCTGACTATGACGACTTCATAAATGCTTTTTTAATTTTAAACACTTCAATCTAAAAGAATATCCCAAGATTGGATAGATGATTAATAATGACTTACCATTCGTTTCTGAGTGATTCTGGATCACCAAATGGACTTCCTAATCTAATCGGCTAGTTCTTCCCTTAGAATGCCATACTTGATTGAATCATAATATTGATTATTTAAAAATCTAACTTTTCTTATGACTCCTTCCTTTGTCATTCCACATTTCTCACCAATTTTTTGCATTCCTTTGTTTCCAGACCATGTAGTGAATCCAATATGTGGTAGATAGGCAAAATACTCAAATAATTCTTTTAACCATAAAAGAAGAGAAAGACTCCTCTTGCAAGAATCAGCATAATTTTTGCTTACTGCTCTCTTAGATTCTACTCACCAAAGCTGCTCTATATTGTTCCATATTCTTTGATATAAGAAAATGCATGCGGCATAAATTTCTTGCTCAGCTCAGAAAAGATTTGTCGTTTAAGAAAGGCCCTTTCCTCCATTGTCAATGAAGGATCCAATGTTGGAAATTCGATCTCAAGATTGTTTTTTTCGACAATAGGCAATGCTAGTGTAAATGATTCTTCTTCCTTTATGGTATTCGTCACAAGTAATGACTGATGGAAAATACTAGGCCGACGATTTTTATATTTATTCTTACGTATCCTGTCAACGATAATTTCTATTTGATCAAAAAAGTACGCTTCATTTACATCTCCAATAAGTTCGGCTAATTCTTTGAATGCCTTCGTTACAGGAAGCTGATTCTTTTGTATAAAAAAATAATTAGCCAACGTAAGCGGGAAGTGTTCTTTAGAGGAAAGTGTAATAAAACGGTACTTCTGATTTCCTGCAGTCGTTCTCAGCAATTCTGTCTCTCGGCTGTTTCTTACTCCATAAAAATGCGTTTCTTTTCGTTCATCTTCAAAACAATACGCCCAAATAACTTCTCCCATCGCTAATTTTTGTTCAGCAACAGAGAGTCTCTTCAATTGGTCGGCTATGGTTTCAGCAGCCGAAGTGGCTTGTTGCAAGTAATCGTTGGGATCAAATACTGGAAAGTTCAAATGATATCTTCGTTCTTCTCTCTTGATTAATCCTGCATCTATCAATAAATCAAGAAAATGAGAAAATTTGTTTTGCGGAAATTCTTTTTTTAATTCTCTTAGAATCGTTTCTTTTTCTCGATGTTCATATAGATAATCGGTCAATAAAGAAAAAAGCGGATCACCGGTCAGTTTTTGATAAAAATTTTCCTTATTTTTTGAATAATAATAGTTCATATATGTTCTCTTTTCTATCCATATTATTTTACTTAAAAGGTTTTTACATAAAAAGGAGGAAGAACAAGAGTCATGTTTGACTGTTATTCTCCTCCACTTCTTATATTTTTAGTATGTTCTGTGTTTCTTTTTATTCAATCGCTTATCCCATTCACTTTGAATGCTTCATCCTACCATTTGATTAGCTGAATACAGCCGTCAACTGAGGTACGACTTGTTTTTTACGTGAAACGACACCTTTAAGCAAAGCTCGGTTGTTGGTCAAAGTTGTTTGGAAAGCTTCTTCTACTTTTTCTTTTCCTTTACCAGCAACAAGTAATTCTGAATCGCTGTCTAAGATATTTGTGACAACTAATACGAATAAATCGTAGCCATTTGCTTTCATTTCTTCTTCCATCGCTGCTTCTAGTTCTGCTTGTCGATCCATCACTTCATTCAGATCCACTGTATTGACTTGAGCGATACGCACATTGGAACTGCCCATTGGGAAACTTTTTGCATCCAAATCAAGAAGAACCGCAGCTGATTTATCACTTAGATTCGTTCCGGATTTCAACATTTCAAGACCATAGGCAGTTAGATCTACTTCAGCGATTGCTGCAAGTTCTTTTGCAGCTGCTTCGTCTTCAGGCGTACATGTTGGCGATTTGAACAACAATGTATCTGAAATGATAGCTGAAAGCATGATCCCAGCAATTTCTTTAGGGATCGTTACTTGGTTTTCTTTATATAGTTTTAAAATGATCGTACTTGTACATCCAACTGGTTCTGCACGATAGTACAATGGATTAGCTGTTTCAAAGTTTGCAATACGATGGTGGTCTACTACAGCCAAAATATTTACTTCGCTGATATCTGAAATACTTTGTTGGAATTCATTATGATCCACAAGCATGACATCTGCATTTTCTGCTTTAGCTGACTCTACTACTCGTGGTGCAGATAATTGAAAGTGGTCTAATGCGTATTGTGTTTCTTCATTAGGTGTACCTAGAGCAACTGCTTCTGTTTCGTTACCTAATTCATTTTGCAAGTGTGAAAAGGCAATGGCTGCCCCAATTGCATCTGTATCTGGATTTTGGTGACCAAAAACTAAAATTTTTGACATGTCATTCGCTCCTTTGTGATTTCTCCTATTTAATAATAGCAAAAAAACGGAAAGAAGCAATACTTAACTTCTTTCCGATGCGTTCTATCGCGTTAAATATTTTGTATACTCTTCTGTATGAAGCAATCGTTTAGCATTTTCGACACGTTCTTTTGTAGGTGGTTCGATTCCTTCTAATGGATATTTCAAACCAAGTGTTTCCCACTTGTATTTTCCCATCGTATGGTAAGGAAGGATCTCTACTCTGTCTACATTTGACAAGGTTTGGATAAAGTTGTCTAGTCGGTTCAAATATTCATCATAATCACTTCGCTCAGGAACTAGTACATGGCGAATCCAAACCGGTTTGTTGATTTTTGACAAATATTGAGCCATTTCTAGAATATTTTCATTGTCCCAATGCGTTAGTTTTTTATGCTCTTCATTATCGATGTGTTTGATATCAAATAACAGTAAGTCTGTATACTTCATCAATTCTTGAAAACGAGAGAAGAAGGGTTCTTCATACGTAAAAGGTTTTCCGCATGTATCCAATGTAGTATGCATTTCTCGCTCTTTTGCTTTTTTAAATAGTTCGATCAAAAAATCGATCTGCAATAGAGGCTCTCCGCCACTAACAGTAATCCCACCTTTATCTCCCCAGTAAGGTCTGAAGCGTTCCGCTTTATCTAAAAGTTCATCTGCTGAGTACTCTTTCCCTCCGCCAATATTCCAAGTATCAGGATTGTGACAGAATTGGCAACGCATGCGGCATCCTTGCATAAACACGACAAAGCGCAGTCCAGGGCCGTCTACTGAACCGAAAGTTTCGATAGAATGAACATAGCCGATTGTTTTTTCTTCCATTTAAATTCACATCTTTTCTTTGATTTCATTTTAAGTACAAGTTAGCTGTCGAAGCGAAGCTTTCTGAACAAAATTTTTCGCAATCACCGCTTCGTTATGTGTAAAATTTACAGGGACGGAACATACATGTCCTGCCCCTGTAAATCGTGTCTTTCAAATAAGCATACTGATCATTCGATTATGATGCGAAGGATATCTAACGATCTTTCGGCACTGAGTCGAAAGGCTGTTTCCTAAACTTTTTTACATTCTGTCGTGTGAAGTTCTCATCAAGACATCTAGTTGTTGTTCTCTTGTCAAGTCACGGAATTTAACTGCATAACCAGATACCCGGATCGTCAAGTTCGGATATTTCATTGGATTTTCCATTGCATCACGCAATAGATCATTACTGAATACATTGACATTCAAATGATAAGCCCCTTTTGAGAAGTATCCGTCTAAGACATTACGCAAGTTTTCGATTCTTGTATCTTGTTCTTTTCCAAGACCAGAAGGATTGATTGTTTGGGTATTTGAAATTCCATCCAATGCACAACCGTAATTCATTTTAGCTGTTGAGTTCAGGCTAGCTAATAACCCACTTTGTTCTGCATTGTAACTTGGGTTTGCTCCTGGCGCAAGTGGTTTTCCAGCTTCACGCCCATCAGGAGTATTTCCTGTATTTTTACCGTAAACAACATTTGAAGTAATCGTCAATAATGAAGTTGTTGGTTTTGAGTTGCGGTAAGTTTTATGACGTTTGATTTGTCCCATGAAGTATTCCAAGATCCATGAAACTAATTCATCTGCACGGTCATCATCATTTCCGTATTTAGGGAAGTCGCCATCTACTTCAAAATCAACTGCTATTCCTTTTTCATTACGGATTGCTTTTACTTTTGCATATTTGATGGCTGACAAGCTGTCTGCCGCATGAGAGATTCCAGCAATACCTGTAGCAAATGTGCGTTGCAAGTCAGAATCCATCAAGGCAAGCTGAGCTGCTTCATAAGAATACTTATCATGCATGTAATGAATGATGTTCAACGTATTGACATATAGTTCTGCTAACCAATCCATCATATTCATGAAGTTATGTTTCACTTCTTCAAAATCTAGTACTTCTGATGTGATTGGACGATATTCTGGTCCAACTTGGGCGCCAGTCACTTCATCGACCCCACCATTGATAGCATATAATAGTGTTTTAGCCAAGTTAGCACGAGCACCAAAGAACTGCATGTCTTTTCCAACAACTGTTCCTGATACACAGCAAGCAATCGCACAATCATCAGAACCCCATTGTTCACGAAGCTGATTGTCATTCTCAAACTGAATCGAAGAACTTTCAATAGCGATTCGGCTCGCATATGTTCTGAATCCTTCTGGAAGGTGTTCAGAATACAAAACAGTCAAGTTTGGTTCTGGTGAAGGTCCCATATTTGTCAATGTGTGAAGCAGACGGAAATCATTCTTCGTCACTAATGAACGACCATCTAAGCCCATACCAGCAATGGATAAAGTAGCCCAGATAGGGAAACCTGAGAATAATTGGTTGTATTCAGGTGTACGCGCGAATTTGACCATACGTAATTTCATTACTAAGTGATCGATCAATTCTTGCGCTTCTTTTTCTGTGATTACTCCATTATCCAAATCACGTTGGATATAGATATCAAGGAATGCTGAGATACGTCCGATTGACATCGCAGCGCCATTTTGTGATTTGATTGCTGCTAAATAACCGAAGTATAACCATTGGACAGCTTCTTTTGCATTTGCAGCTGGTTTAGAGATATCATAGCCGTATTTTGCAGCCATTTCTTTCATTTGTGCTAATGCACGATATTGTTCAGTGATTTCTTCACGTAAACGAATCACTTCTTCACTCATCGTATGATAACCAGTCATATCATGATCTTTTTTCTTTTGTTCCATCAAATAGTCGATTCCATACAATGCCACACGACGATAGTCGCCGATGATACGTCCGCGACCGTAAGCGTCTGGAAGCCCTGTAATGATTTTGTTTTTACGAGCTGCACGCATTTCGGCAGTATAAGCATCAAACACCCCTTGATTATGTGTTTTGCGCCAGTCAGTGAAAATATGTGTTAATTCATCGTTTGGTGTATAGCCATTGCTTTTCAGCGCATTGTTAGCCATATTGATTCCACCGAACGGCATGAATGCTTGTTTCAAAGGTTTGTCTGTCTGTAGACCGACGATTTTTTCCAAATCTTTATCCAAATAGCCTGCATCGTGGGAAGTAATGGTTGATACGATTTCTGTGTCCATATCATAGACACCGTTACGTTCGAATTGGATATCATTCAGCTTTTGCAATTCATCCCATAATTTTTCTGTTGCTTCTGTTGGGCCTTCCAAAAAGCTGTCATCACCGCGATATTCAGTGTAGTTGTTTTGAATAAAGTCTCTAGTGTCTACGCCTTCTTTCCATTTGGTACCTTTAAATCCATTCCATTGCTCCATTGTATGGACCTCCTAAATTTCTGTTTTATGTAACAGTTTTTACGTGATTAGTATAACACAGCACCTTATCTTTGCAAGGGTTTTCTTGTTTTTTATTTAACAATTTTTATGTTTTATCTATGTATATTGCAAGTAACGTTGATATACCAATATTTAAGCATTGTGAACACTTTCATCTTTTTTTGCAAACGTATAAGGATTTATTAAAAATGAATGAAAAAGAGGGGCCATCTGTATTAATACAGATGGCCCCTCTTCACTAAAATACCATAACAGTTATGATTCGATGAAAATCTCAGGAGCATCGATAACTTCGATGACTTCTCCACCTTTTTTCTCGTCCATAGCAAACGAACCATTCGATGTTCGATCACCTATAGGAAAATCCGTTGGATCAATCGTTATCTGTTGTCCTTTTTGATTCATCAAGGTTATTTCTTTTGATCTTCCTTCCGACATATAGATAATGCGGTGCGGATTTTTTTTCAGCTCACGCATGACCGTCACTCCCCGCTTCGCACGTGAAGTTTGGCTGATTTCTTGAGCAAGCATGCGTTTCACAGCTCCTCGCTGAGTAACGATTACGATCGGCGTATCTCCGTCTGCTAACACAAGCAGCCCATTGACAATCCTATCTCCATCTTTCAAATTCATAGACTTCACTCCAGCTGCCTTTGCTCCAACAACGGGAACATCTGTTAAAGGATAGCGCAAGCCCATTCCTTGATGCGTTACTAAGAACACATCTAAGCCTGGCTGATCTTCTTTCAGATATACAGCAATAAGTTCATCTTCTTCCGCCTTTAGCTTCATACAGCTGAGCGGACGGCTCTTGTAGGTGCGCCATGGTTCGAACTCTGTCATTCGTGTTTGCTTGATCAATCCATTCTTGCTGATGAATACAAATGTTTTCTCTGCTTGGATTTTTTGATATGGGAAAACAGCTAAGATCGATTCATCTACAGACAGATTGGAGATTGTTTGAGAAATGTGTTCGCCAGCATCTTTCCATTTCAAATCGGGTAGTTCATGAACAGGACGGTAGATCACATTTGCTTTATTCGTAATCAGAAGAACATGGTCCAATGTGCTCAATTCACCTGAGTACAGCAAGTAGTCGCCTTCTCGCATCCCGATTTCTTCTGGTTTGGAAGCACTATAAGAACGAAGGCTTGTTCGCTTCACATAGCCTTCTCGTGTCACACTGACGATTACGTCTTCTTGCGCCACTAAAACTTGCGTATCGATTTTGATTTCTTCGATTTCGTCTTCGATTGTCGTCAGACGAGCGGAAGAGTAATTTTTTTTCACTTCTCGCAATTCTTTTTTCATAACAGAGAAAAGCTCTTTGTCGTTTGAAAGGATTTTATTCAACTCTGTGATTTGTGCAATCAAGCTTTCAGATTCCTTTTGAAGCTCTGTGATATCTGTGTTCGTCAAACGATATAGTTGCAATGTGACGATTGCTTCTGCTTGTTCTTCTGTAAATTGGAAAACGTCGACTAAATTCTTTTTGGCGTCTTTTTTGTCTTTACTTTCACGAATCGTTGCGATTACTTCATCCAGAATCGATAAAGCTTTCATCAGGCCTTCCACGATATGCTGTCTTTTTTGAGCTTTGGCTAAATCGAATTGGCTGCGTTTTGTTATGACTTGCTTTCGATGCTCGATATAACTTCTTAAAATGTCTTTCAGTCCAACTTGATGCGGAGTCATATGATCGATAGCGACCATATTGAAATTGTAATTGATCTGTAGCTCAGTGTTTTTGAACAAATAATTCAAAATACCTTGAGCGTTGGCGTCTTTTTTCAATTCAACGACAATTTGCAGACCAGTCCGATCACTTTCATCTCGTACTTCAGCTATTCCATCGATTTTCTTATTCAAACGGATCTCATCCATTTTTTTCACCAATGTCGCTTTATTTACTTCATATGGGATTTCAGTGATCACGATTTGCTGTTTGTTGCCCTTCATTGCTTCTATCTTTGTTTTCGAACGAAGAATAACTTTTCCTCGCCCTGTTTCATAAGCTTTTTTGATTTCATCTTTTCCTTGCAAGATCCCTCCTGTTGGAAAGTCAGGTCCAGGAATATATTCCATCAATTTTTCAAGGCTCGCTTGTGGATGATCGATCATATAGATTGTGCCGTCGATCACTTCAGCTAAGTTATGCGTCGGGATTTCTGTCGCATATCCAGCAGATATACCTGTCGATCCATTGACTAGAAGGTTTGGGTATCGAGCTGGAAGGACTGTTGGTTCTTTTTCTGTATCATCAAAATTCCACACGAGATCAACTGTTTCTTTTTCGATATCTGCTAGCATCTCTCCACTTAACTTGGATAATCTGGCTTCAGTATAACGCATCGCAGCAGGTGGATCACCGTCCATACTCCCGTTATTTCCGTGCATCTCGATCAGTACTTCCCGCAACTTCCAATCTTGGCTCATGCGGACCATCGCTTCATAAATACTGCTGTCACCATGAGGATGATAATTTCCCATGATATTTCCGACAGATTTTGCTGATTTACGGAATCCTTTGTCATACGTATTGCCATCTTTGTTCATGGCAAATAATATCCGGCGTTGCACTGGTTTCAATCCATCACGGATATCAGGCAGTGCACGTTCTTGGATAATATATTTGGAATAACGTCCGAAGCGGTCACCCATCACTTCTTCTAAAGTTAATTCTTGTACTTCTTGTCGATTTTCCATCAGGTGACCTCCTATTCTACTTCAAATAACTGATTATCTTCGTTTTTATCTGCTCGTTCTTCATCTAATAATTCATTAGAAACTGAAGGAGAGATTTCAGCATCCTCTTTTTTATCTAAGATACTGCCATCTTCTTCCAACGTAAATTGTACGTGATTTTCGATCCATTTTCTTCGAGGTTCTACTTTGTCACCCATTAGTGTGGTTACCCGACGCTCAGCTTGCGCAGCATCGTCGATACGGACGCGGATCAACGTACGGGAAGTTGGATCCATCGTTGTTTCCCACAATTGTTCCGCATTCATCTCTCCAAGTCCTTTATATCGCTGTAGCATATATCCTTTGCCGACTTTTTTAATCATTGCTGCCAATTCGTCATCTGTCCACGCATATTCAATGACTTGCTTCTTCCCTTGTCCTTTGGATACTTTATATAAAGGCGGTAACGCGATATATACTTTCCCAGCTTCAATCAGCGGTTTCATATAACGATAAAAGAAAGTAAGCAGTAATACTTGAATATGGGCGCCGTCTGTATCCGCATCGGTCATGATGATTACTTTGTCGTAATTACAGTCTTCGATAGAAAATTCAGGGCCGACTCCTGCACCAATCGTATAGATCATCGTATTGATTTCTTCATTTTTCAAGATATCTTGCATTTTAGCTTTTTCGGTATTAATGACTTTTCCTCGTAAAGGTAGAATTGCTTGGAACTTTCTGTCTCTTCCTTGTTTAGCAGATCCGCCGGCAGAATCCCCTTCGACTAAATACAATTCATTTTTCTTAGGGTTTCGGGATTGTGCGGGTGTCAATTTTCCTGAAAGAAGAGATTCGCCTTTTTTACGTTTCTTCCCATTTCGGCTTTCTTCTCTGGCTTTACGTGCTGCTTCTCTCGCTTCTCTCGCTTTGATTGCTTTACGGACCAACATCTGGCTCATTTCGCTATTTTCCTGCAAATAAAAGCCCATTTGTTCACTGATGACGTTATCTACTACGGTACGAGCAACTGGCGTACCAAGTTTTTCTTTCGT
Organism: Enterococcus sp. 2STP; assembly: GCF_032465635.1. Taxonomy (NCBI): domain Bacteria; kingdom Bacillati; phylum Bacillota; class Bacilli; order Lactobacillales; family Enterococcaceae; genus Enterococcus; species Enterococcus sp. 2STP. Next base: position 110,598 of record NZ_JAWDJH010000037.1, on the reverse strand, counting down.
TTGGCCTTCAAATTGCAGAAGATTTTCAGGTACACGGATAGAGAGAACAGCAGCTAATCCTTCTCTGAAATCACTACCTTCCAGATTCTTGTCCCGCTCTTTCAGCAAGCCGACTTTTCTCGCATATTCGTTATAAGATTTCGTCATTGCCGCTTTCATTCCAGCTTCATGGGTTCCGCCATCTTTTGTCCGAACATTATTGACAAACGATAAGACATTTTCTGAATACCCATCATTGTATTGATAAGCGACCTCTACTTCGATACCTTCTTTTTCTCCTGAAAAATAAACGACCGGTGTCAATGTATCTTTTTCTTCATTCAGGTAATCAACAAATTCTTTGATTCCTTCTTCATAATGGAAAACTTCCTTGACTGATTCTTCTCCCCGAAGATCAGAAAGTGAGATTTTAACGCCTTTTAGAAGAAAGGCAGATTCTCTTAACCGTTCGGCTAAAATTTCGTATGAAAATTTTGTTGTACTAAATATTGTATCGTCTGGTAAAAAATGGACAATCGTCCCATTTGCTTTTTTTGTTTTTCCTATCTTTTTCAACGTACCGTCAGGTTTACCGCCGTTTTTAAATTTCTGCTGATACTCTACGCCATCTCTAACGATTGTTACAGTCAGCCATTTCGATAAGGCATTTACCACACTGGCTCCTACACCGTGAAGTCCACCAGAAGTTTTGTACCCTCCTTGGCCAAACTTTCCGCCAGCATGCAGCACAGTAAAAATCACTTCAACTGTTGGGATTCCGGAAGCATGCATCCCTACAGGCATCCCGCGTCCGCTATCTGCAACAGTTATACTATTGTCTTCATGGATGGTCACATCAATCTCACTGCCATATCCTGATAATGCTTCATCAACTGCATTATCGACGATTTCATAGACTAAATGATGCAAGCCTCGGCTGTCAGTGGATCCAATGTACATCCCTGGTCTTTTTCTAACTGCCTCTAATCCTTCCAATACTTGGATGGACGAGTCATTATATTCGTTGTTTACTTTTTTTGCCAAGGCAAACGCTCCTTCAATAATACTTTGCGGCAAAACCGCACCACGATTATCATACTAGAAAAGGTCGTGAAAAAAAAGAGGTTAGATGAGAAATCAATTTTAATTATCTCCTAACCGCTTTTTCGACATTCCTCTCTATCGATCATCTCTTCTTTGTGGTCATTTTTATTTTTGGTTTTCTTTCAACTTACCAAGTTCAATCTTGATACAGCGATCCATTACGATGTCTGTGCGTCCTGCTTTTCTTAGCATCTCATCTGCTTCTTCGTTTTCGATCCCTAGTTGTGCCCAAAACACTTTAGCATCGGTTTTCAAAAAATCAGCTGCTATTTCAGGCAAAAATTCGCTCCGTCTAAATACATCTACGATATCGATTGGATCATCGATTTCTGTTACATTCGCATAGACTTTCTCTCCTAGAATTTCTTCACCAGCCAATAATGGATTTACTGGTATGATTTTATATCCATTGTCTTGCAATACCTGTGCAACCATGTAACTTGTTCGCTCTGGTTTATTGCTCAAGCCTACGACGGCAATATTTTTTGCTTCTTTCAAATAGTTAAAAATCGTTTCTTGTGTTGGATTTTTTATAGACATTTCTGTCACCCCTTGCTTTTCTTTTTATTTCATCTATTATACTTCTATCTTTCATTTTTTCAATTGTTCCTGTTACCTATTCATGCTAAAATAAAGGATAGTTTTTAACTTGAGAGAGGGTAAAAAATGAAATTGATCTTATTACTTATTTTAGCATATCTTTTAGGTTCTATTCCTTCCGGTGTCTGGATCGGCAAATTGTTTTTCAAAAAAGATATCCGGCAACATGGGAGCGGTAATACTGGAACCACCAATACATTTCGGGTATTAGGCAAAACCGCCGGGATCGTTGTCCTTCTTATGGATATTTTAAAGGGTACATTGGCTACTTGTCTGCCGATGATTTTTCACCTTTCTGGGACTAACCCTCTTTGGTTTGGGGTATGTGCGATTCTTGGTCATACATTTCCGATATTTGCTGGGTTTAAAGGAGGAAAAGCTGTTGCGACAAGTGCAGGAATGCTTTTAGGATTTAATCCTGTATTTTTTGTTTATTCCTGTATCATTTTTATCGTTAGTCTATTTTGTACAAGTATGGTGAGTTTGAGCAGTATGATCAGTGCAGCGTTGATCACTTTATCCACGATTGTCCTTCCTTATGTAGCTCCTGTGATTTTGGCTAAGCCCAATTGGTTGCTGACGATCATTGCCTTTTTAGTCTCTTCCTTTATCTTCTATCGTCACAAAGACAATATCAAGCGTATCAGAAACCATACGGAAAGTCGAATCCCATTTGGTTTGAACAGCAGCAAGAAAAAATCCTGACACTTTTTCAGTCCAAAGAGATAAAACAGGAGTGTGACAAATCCATGTCACACTCCCTTTTTTCGAACAAACGATGTTCCAGAAGCTGACCACTTCTGCCACAACCTCTTATTACTTGATGTAGAATAGCTTTTTTACACCCTCTTACTTCACTGTGATCGAATATTTTGTCTTGAAGATTTCATGGGCACCTAGTTGATTGATTCCTACTTTTTCCATCAAGTTTCCACTGATATTCACCGTGTCAGCAATTCCACACCATGGTTCGATACAAACGAAAGGAGCTTCTTTTGGATAAGGAGACCAGATTCCTACATAAGGCATATCTTTATAGCTTAAAGTTATGCTATGGTAAGATTTTTCACTCCGAATGGCGTACGCATTTAGTCCTCTTGTTTCAAAAACCAATGCATCTTGATCAAAAAGCTCCCGATTCAAAGCCAAATTCGTATTTGTTTGTCCTAACGTCTTTTGATCCATATCAATGAATGGGCCTTTCAAAGGCAGGCGTAATCTTGATTTCAATGGAGAAAATGCTAGATAAAAGTCTTCGAATGACAATCCTTCTTCAAGAGGTACATTGAAAGCAGGATGTCCACCGATAGAAAAGAACATTTCTTCTTCACCTGTATTTGCTACTTGGTAATGGACCGTGATACCGTCTCCTCCTAATTCATAACTAATCACTAATTCAAAATCAAAAGGATATTTTTCTAATGTCTCCGGTGTACTCCGCAAGATGAAACTAGCCATTTCTTGTCCATGTTCAATGACTTCAAAATCCATATCTCGGGCAAATCCATGTTGTCCCATTTGATATGTTTTCCCTTGGTAAACATACTGGTCATCTTTTAAACGTCCAACAAAAGGGAATAAAACTGGTGCATGTCTGCCCCAATACGCTGGATCACCTTGCCAGATATACTCTAAACCGTGTTCTTTTGATTTTAAACTGATCAATTCCGCACCGTGTTCAGCGATTTCAGCGATCAGCTGGTCATTTTGAATAATAACAGTCATTGCCATTCCTCCAACTTCGACTTACTTTTTAAAATGGGAAGGCTGGAGCAAACATCTATATCCGCCCCAGTCCCCTTGTTTCTAATAACTATGTTTTGCCAATTCGTCTTTAAAACGGGAATTCAATACTTTTAAATAAGTTCCCTTCATGCCTAACGAGCGAGATTCAATGATTCCAGCTGATTCCAATTTTCGTAAAGCATTAACGATCACAGAACGAGTGATTCCGATGCTATCGGCGATATTAGAAGCAGTCAAACGTCCTTCATCTCCATCCAATGCTTCAAAAATGGCTTGTACAGCCTTTAACTCGCTGTAAGACAATGTGTTGATTGCCATTTGAACAGCCGTTGCACTCCGTACATCAGCTTCGATACTTCGAGACTTCTGATAAAGAATCTGCATACCGACAACCGTAGCTCCATATTCTGCTAAGACAAGATCGTCATCTGCAAACGATTGTTCCATGCGAGATAAAATGATCGTCCCCAGACGTTCGCCAGCTCCAAAGATTGGAACAACGGTCGTCAAACCAAATGGGTATTTTTCTCTTGACTCTACCGGAAACGCAGTAATATCACTTGTAATCGGGATATTAGCTTCAGTTTTCATCAGCTGTGCCACTGTATCAGTGTAAGATTCAGGGAATTGTTTCTCAACAAACATTGTTTTGATTCGTTCATTATTCACATCGTGACGTTCATTATAACCTAGTAATACTCCGTCACTTCCTATGATATAGGTGTTACTGTCAAGAATACCACCTAATGTGACAGCCATTTTATCGTAAGGCAAATCTGCTTGCATGTCAAAAGTATTTTTTTGCTGCAAAAGTGTGTTTATCTTGCGGGTTTTCGTTAGCAAGTCTGTCATGGTCGTCCTCCGATTTTATAAAATATAGCGACTTAAATCTTCATTTGCCGCAATTGAGCCAAGTTTGTCATCAACGTATGCTTCTGTAATCGTTATTTCACCCATTTGCATATCTGGTGCTTCAAATAATAGGTCTTCTAATAGTTTTTCCAAAATAGTATGCAGTCTACGTGCACCGATATTATCTGTGTCACGATTGACATCGAAAGCAATTTGAGCGATCCGTTCAATTGCTTCTTTTGTAAATGTAACTGACACATTTTCTGTACCAATCAATGCTACATATTGTTTTATTAAAGCATTATTCGGTTCAGTCAGAATTTTCACAAAATCTTCAGCTGTCAAATCATCTAATTCTACCCGTATTGGGAAGCGTCCTTGAAGTTCTGGAATTAGATCACTTGGTTTAGACAAATGGAAAGCTCCTGAAGCAATGAATAGGACGTGATCTGTTTGGATGATTCCGTATTTTGTGTTTACTTGTGAACCTTCGACAATTGGCAATATGTCTCTTTGGACGCCTTCTCTGGATACTTCTCCAGATTGCTGTGATTTAGAAGTAATTTTATCGATTTCATCGATAAAGATAATCCCGCTTTCTTCCGCTAATTTGATTGCCTCACTATGGATATCAGCATCCTTGACTAGTTTTGCTGATTCTTCTTTGATTAATAACTCTAAAGCTTCTTTGACTGTTACCGTCCGTTCCACTTTTTTCTTTGGTGTTAGAGCACCTAACGTTTCATTTAGGTCGATCCCCATTTGCTCCAATCCATTGTTCATCATTGGTGCAGGTTTCTTTTGATCTTCGACTTCAATGGTTACTTCACGATTGTCCAGTAATCCCTTTTGTAGTTGTTCCAAAACTGTACGGCGGTTGATCCGAATATCTTCTGTCACTTCTTCTTGTGGTTCAGCGTTGTTTTGCTGACTAGCATTAAAAAGATTCATCATTTGTTCAAATTGATTAGTGGATTGTTTCTGTTCTTTTTTTATACCAGGCACTAAGATTTTTACCAAACGTTTTTCAGCATTTTTTTTAGCACTTGTGTATACACGGCTGTATTGCTCTTTTTCTACGATTTGGATCGCATTTTCTACTAAATCCCGGACCATTGATTCTACATCTCTTCCGACATAACCGACTTCAGTAAATTTTGTTGCTTCGACTTTGACAAATGGTGCATTGACGATTTTGGCCAAACGTCGCGCGATTTCTGTTTTACCGACCCCTGTAGGTCCGATCATCAGCATATTTTTGGGTGTAATATCTTGTTGCATTTTTTCATCTAACTGCAAACGGCGGTAGCGGTTACGCAAAGCGACGGCAACAGATTTTTTTGCTGCATGCTGTCCTACGATGTACTCGTCTAATTCACTTACGATTTGTCTTGGTGTTTGTTTCAATTCATACATATTTACTCACCTCTTACAGTTCTTCTACGATAATATTATGATTAGTAAAGATACAGATGTCTGCGGCAATATTTAACGCATTTTCTGCAATTTCTTTCGCACTCATGTCATTTTGAGCATAATTTTTCATTGCTCGGGCTGCGGCCAACGCAAAATTTCCGCCTGATCCGATAGCTAAGATGCCATCATCTGGCGTAATCACTTCTCCTGTACCTGAAACAAGAAGCATTTCTTTCTCATTCATTACGATCAGCATCGCTTCAAGTTTTTGCATAGATTGCTGTGTCCGCCATTCTTGAGCTAATTCAACAGCTGCACGTTGCAGATTTCCATTGTATTCGTTCAGTTTGCCTTCAAATTTTTCTTCTAAAGTAAATGCATCTGCGACACTTCCGGCGAAACCTACAACGACTTCGCCATTGTAGATACGTCGTACTTTCTTTGCTGTGCCTTTCATGACAACAGATTCACCCATTGTTACTTGGCCATCTCCAGCCATGGCAAATTTTCCGTCTTTTTCGACAGCACAGATTGTGGTTGAATGAAATGGTGATTCGACCATGTTTGCTTCCTCCTAAATTTGTTCTTTTCCTTATTTTACGCTCTTGGATGGAATGAACGATAGTTTTTTTGTAAACTTTCTTTTGTTACATGGGCATAGATCTGGGTAGTTGATAAATTGGCATGTCCTAACAATTCTTGGACTGTCCGCAAATCTGCCCCATTATTTAATAAATGAGTGGCGAATGTATGACGCAGCATGTGGGGATGGATATCACTATCCAAGCTGCTTTTTTTGATCATCTGATTCAAGACATATTCAATACCAGTAGGCGTGATTGGTTTTCCATGATGATTCACAAAAACAATATCATGCTCTTCGTGATATTTTGTCATCAATACCTGACGGCCTTCTGTGAAATATTCTTGTAGAGCATCTTGGGCAAAAGAACCTAGAGGCGCGTATCTCTCCTTGTTTCCTTTACCATGAATCAACATGACCTCTGAATCAAAATCAATGTCTGATACCAACAGATTGCTACACTCGCTTAAACGGATACCAGATCCGTAAAGGACTTCCAGCAAAGCGCGGTTCCTCAAATCTAGAGGACTATCTCCTGCTACGCTGTCAAAAAGTGCTTGCATTTCATTTTCATAAAAAAAGCGTGGCAATCTCAAATTTTTCTTTTTGAGATGAACGTAAGAAAATGGATTTTCTTTTATCACTTCTTCTTTGAGAAGGTACTGATAAAACGAACGTAGGCTAGCTATCTTGCGACTGATAGAGTTTCTGCTATAGCTGGGGCGATGATCAGCTAATGCACTCAAATAGACACGAACCGTAAAGTATTCCGCCTTCAGCAGATCAGCGTCTCCAGATTCCTCCAAGAAATGTTTAAAATGGAGAATATCTTCTTCATATGCTTCTTTCGTTTTTTCTGAATATCCTCTTTCGACAATCAAATAACGCAAAAATTTTTGTTCCCACGTGGCTTCCGTCATTTTCTCACCTTCCTTTTGTCCCAGAGAATAATTTAGCACAGCGTCTACAAAAAGACAAATAAATTGTCAGAATTTAACCAATATTTCTAAGTTTGTTCACAATTAATGCAATTCCTCACATTTTGTTTGAGAAATCCTTAAGAAAAACGCAAGAAAAAGAGCGAGACTATCCGTCTCACCCTCTTCATCGAGTTTGCTCACTCATTTGGGACTGCTGTTTTTTCTAATTCTTTTTTTATTGTCTCATTCGCTTTTAAAGCGCGTTGGGCAATTGCTTCATATCTTGCTTTTTTGTCCCGAATGCGTTCCGGCAATTCAGGAAACAGACCGTAGTTGGCATTCATTGGTTGGAAATGTTTTCCTTCCGCATGAGTAATGTAATAAGCCATGCTTCCAATAGCTGTTTCTTGTGTAAACTCGACTGGTTCCATTTCTTTTGCTAAGCGTGCGGCATTGATTCCAGCAAGTAATCCGCTTGCTGCACTTTCAACATAGCCTTCTACACCAGTCATCTGACCTGCAAAGAACAAATCTTCGCGTTTCGTTGATTGATACGTCGGTTTCAGTAATTCTGGCGAATTCATAAAGCTATTTCGGTGCATAACACCATAGCGAACGAATTCAGCATTTTCCAATCCAGGAATCATCCGGAAAACACGTTTTTGCTCGCCCCATTTCAAGTGAGTTTGGAAGCCCACGATGTTGTATAAAGAAGCTGCAGCATTGTCTTGACGTAGCTGGATAACAGCATAAGGGCGTTTGCCAGTTTTAGGATCTTCCAATCCAACTGGTTTCATAGGACCAAAAAGCATTGTTTTGAATCCACGCTGTGCCATTACTTCGATTGGCATACATCCTTCAAAATATTTTTCTTTTTCAAAAGATTTAAGTTCTGCCACTTCGGCATTGATTAGTGCCTCATGGAAAGCTTTGAATTCCTCTTCTGTCATCGGACAGTTCAAGTAAGCTGCTTCTCCTTTGTCATAGCGGGACTTCAAATATACTTTATCCATATCGATCGTAGCTTTGTCTACGATCGGTGCAGCTGCGTCGTAGAAATAAAAACCATCTGAACCATTGAATGCTTTGATGCTTTCTGCCAATGGATGAGAAGTCAGCGGTCCTGTTGCTACTACGGTGATTCCTTCTGGTATTTCAGTAATTTCTTCGTTTATCACTGTTACTAATGGATGCTCTTTGACTTTTCGGGTAATCGTTTCAGAAAAAGAATCTCGGTCAACAGCTAAAGCACCACCAGCTGGCACTGCTGTTTCATCTGCCGAAGTGATTACTACTGAATTCAATCGTCGCATTTCTTCTTTCAATAATCCTACTGCGTTAGCCAAACTGTTTCCTCTTAGTGAATTGGAACATACTAGTTCAGCAAAATTACTTGTGTGATGCGCCTCAGTCGATTTGACTGGACGCATTTCATATAAACGGACAGGTACTCCTGCTTGTGCGATCTGCCAAGCAGCTTCACTTCCGGCAAGTCCTGCTCCAACAACATTTACCATTTTCAATGAAAGAACCTCTTTTCTATTATTTTTGGATGTCTTCTTCGTAGTCTCCATTTACACAGACTACTTGTTTGCCACCTTTGACTTTCTTTTCGACCAGATATCCGTCACATTTTGGACAATTTCTGCCCACTGGTTTATCCCAAGAAGTGAATTCACATTCTGGGAAACGAGAACAACCGTAGAACAGTCTGTTTTTCTTAGATTTTCGTTCAATGACTTGCCCTTCATGACATACTGGACAAGTCACACCGATTTCTTTTACGATCGGTTTGGTATTCCGACAATCAGGAAAATTGCTACAAGCATAAAACTTCCCGTATTTCCCTAATTTTATCACCATCGGATGTCCACAGACATCACAATCGAATCCTGCTGGTTCATCTTTGATTTGGATTTTTTCGATTTTTTCTTCCGCATTCGTCAGTTCTTTTTCAAACGGTTTATAGAAACGATCGACTACTTTGACCCACGCTTCCGTGCCTTCTTCGATTTTATCCAAATCTCCTTCCATTTCTGCTGTGAAATGGATATCGACGATTTGAGGGAAGAATTCACAGATCAGCGAATTGACAATCTCTCCTAATTCTGTCGGCTCAAATCTTTTTTGTGTCAATTTTACATAGTAGCGTCTTTGGATCGTATCAAGTGTTGGTGCATAAGTGGAAGGTCGCCCTACCCCGTTTTCTTCTAGTGCACGAATCAACGTAGCCTCACTGAAACGTGCAGGTGGTTGAGTAAAATGCTGTTTTGGTTCAATATCAACAGATTGGACGACATCGCCTTCTTCAAGTTCTGGAAGAATATTTTCTTTCTCTTCTTTGCCGTCATCTCTACCTTCCACATACACTTGCATGAATCCTTTGAATTTGATTTTTGAACCGTTCGCAATGAAGATCACACCATTTTGTTCTAATGTTACTTTCATTGTATCCAAAATAGCCGGCGTCATCTGACTAGCCACAAAACGTGACCAGATCAATGTATAAAGTTTCAATTGATCTTTATCTAAATATTGTTTGAGTTCTTCTGGTGTACGAAGCACACTCGTTGGACGCACAGCTTCATGGGCATCTTGTGCGCCTTGAGCATTTTTGATCTTTCGGTGATCATGTCTAGAAAATTCTTTTCCATACGTATCTTCAATAAATGCTGCGGCCTCTGCTTTTGCTGTATCGGCAATCCGGGTAGAATCAGTACGCATGTATGTAATCAAGCCGACTGTTCCTTGTTTACCCAAAGTGATTCCTTCATATAATTGTTGTGCTACCATCATGGTTTTTCTTGTTCGAAAGTTTAATTTACGGGCAGCTTCCTGTTGCAGGCTACTTGTAGTGAAAGGATTCGCAGGGTTTCTTTTGCGCTCTTTCTTTTCTACTTTTTTAACTTCGAAGTCTGTTCCATCAATTCTAGCAGTGACTTCTTTTACACTTTGTGCATCTGGTAATTTCTTTTTCTTACCGTCGATTCCCCAGAAATTTGCTTTGAATTTCTTGCGAGCTTTTTTAAAATTACCGTCGATGCTCCAATATTCTTCTGGAACAAATTCTCGGATCTCTTTTTCACGGTCAATAATAATTTTTAAAGCGACAGATTGGACACGTCCTGCACTTAACCCTTTCTTGACTTTGCGCCAAAGAATAGGGCTGATCGAATAACCAACGATTCTGTCTAAGGTACGACGTGCTTGCTGTGCATCTACTAAATCTACATCGATCGTTCTTGGTTCCTTAAAGGCTGCTTTGACTGCATCTTTTGTGATTTCATTGAAGACCACCCGATTTTTTTCTTTCAGATCCAACCCAAGTAGGTACGCTAAATGCCAAGCAATCGCTTCTCCTTCTCTATCCGGGTCACTTGCCAAGTAAACTTTTTGAGCTTTTTTTGCTGCGGCTTTCAGGCTTTTGATGACATCGCCTTTTCCGCGTATAGAAATATAATGGGGTTCATAATTGTTTTCAAAATCGATACCCATTTTACTTTTCGGTAAATCTCTTATATGGCCAACACTGGCCATTACTTTATAGTTTCGTCCAAGATATTTCTCAATCGTCTTGGCTTTTGCAGGTGATTCTACAATCACTAAATATTTATACGCCATTACTGAATGGACTCCTTTCCATTGTCGTGTTCCTACTATTAAAAGAGGATTCATACAAATCGTAGCTAATCATATCCATTCAGAAAACGTTTGTCAAGAAAAGCAAATGAAAAGTATGGTGTTATTCTTTAAATTCTGCCAAGATATCTTCACCCGAAACCGTGCAAACTGCACCGTCTTGGATCAAATGATGACATCCGATAGAATGTTCTGTTAAAATATTTCCTGGAACAGAAAAAACTGTTCTTCCAAGATCCAATGCTTGCTGTGCTGTTATCAGAGAGCCGCTTTTTTTCTTGGCTTCAAAGACACATGTTCCTTTAGACAAAGCTGCGATAATACGATTTCTCATTGGAAAACGATGCTTTTTCGGGCCGGATTGAGGAGGATATTCACTCAAAAGAAGATGATCATTTGCAATCACCTCTTGCAGGTCACGATTTTCAGCAGGATAAACTTGCTCTATCCCTGTTCCAATGACCGCGATTGTCCGTCCACCATGAGAGATTGCTGCTTGGTGACTGTAGGTATCTATCCCTTTCGCGCAGCCACTGACGATCACATATCCAGCTTCTACCACTGGTTTTAGTAAATAATACACTGTTTTTTTTGCTAAAGCAGAAGTACGTCTTCCACCAACAACGCTCAACATATTACAAGAAAGTAAAGACAGGTCACCACTGTAAAACAGGACAATTGGCGGATAGGTCAAGTGAAGCAACTGAGGGGGATAGTTGGGATCAAAGCAAGTAACAAACGACTGTTTCGATTGGATATTGTCCCAATTATTGTGAATTTCTTGCCAACTTGTACGGAACAGCTCCCGATGTGCGGTGATTTTTCCTATCTTAACGATGTCTTCAAATCCGATTTCCTTGTAAGGATACTGCATCATCCAGTTAGCAAGTGCCCATTTTCCTTGGCTACTGATTCCTTTTGCATAAGCAAGTTTCAATAAATTTTCTTCTATTTGATACATCATAAAACCGCCTTTCGTCTCTCTTTTTAATAAGATACGTAAAAGCGGCTGTTTTTTATTGTAAATATTTTTTTACAGGTGCAAAACTTTTGCGATGGATTGGCGTAATCCCTTGTCTTTCAAGTCCTTCTAAGTGTTCCTTTGTTCCATAGCCTGCATTATGCGAGAAACCATACCCAGGATAAAGCACGTCATATTCTTTCATCAATTGGTCTCGATATACTTTAGCAATGATACTTGCAGCCGCAATCGACACAGATCGTGCATCCCCTTTGATTATTTTTTCCTGCTGTATAGGCAAATCCAAGGTCATCGCATCGATCAACAAATAGCTTGGTGCAATAGACAAGTTTTCTACTGCTTGGATCATCGCCAATTTACTTGCTTCATAAATATTCACTTCATCGATTGCCTGCTGATCAATGATTCCGATCCCGATGGCCAAAGCTTTTTCTTGAATTTGTTGAGAAAGAAGTTCTCGTTTTTTCTCTGATAACTGTTTTGAATCATTCAGCCCTAATATGATCTCATTTTTCGGCAAGATAACTGCAGCTGCCACGACAGGTCCAGCTAACGGTCCTCTTCCTACTTCATCAATGCCGGCAATCCATTGATGACCTTGTGCGTACCCTTGTTTTTCAAAGCAAAACATTTCTTCATATTTTTCCTTGATCAATGCCTCTTTTTTCAATCGTCGTTCAAAAGAAACTAGCGCTTGCTGTACGCCTTTGCGTGGATCGTTTCTCAATGATTCTAGTGTAGGATCATCTATTCTCTGTATGCTTTTCAATCGTTCTTTGATACTTTGGATGGATTCAGTCATCGCTTTTTTGCTCCATTTCTTCGCAACGATCCAATGTGTATCGACCAAGTTTTCCTTGACGGATATCATGCACGACTAGTTCGCTGCCGCGATCATAGTCTTCTTTATACCCACGTTTTGCTGTGATATCCATCAGCAATTCCGGTGCCAATTTTTCTTCTTGCTCGATTGGCAAACCATAACGATCGCTGATTCTTCCTGAATAATATCGGGCAAAAAAGTCCAATCCGTAAATCGCCAAATCATCTAAATGGACAAGTTGGTCTTTGATGGCGCCTGTCAGCGCTAGTTTTTTGCCGATTTCTTCATCTTCAAATTTAGGCCATAAAATCCCTGGTGTGTCTAACAATTCCAACTCGTTACCCAAACGAAGCCACTGCTGACCTTTTGTTACACCTGGTTTATTTCCTGTCTGAGCAATTTTTTTGCCTACTAGTCGATTCATCAACGTAGACTTTCCAACATTCGGAATACCCAACACCATTGCCCGAATAGCGCGAGGCTTGATCCCACGAGCAGCGTCTCTTGCTCGTTTTTCTTTCAACGCTTCTTTAGCTGCAGGTACTAGCCCTTTGATTCCTTTACTTTCTTGTGCCGTGATAGCTAACGCAAGGTGGCCTTGCTTACGAAAATATTCTTGCCACAGCTTTGTCTGTTGTGGATCTGCCAGATCCGCTTTATTCAACAAAACAAGCCGAGGCTTTTGCTGAATGATCTGATCTAGCATTGGATTACGAGAAGATAAAGGTAAACGTGCATCTACCAATTCAAATACGATGTCCACATATTTCATTTTTTCAGAAACTTCTCGTCGGGCTTTTGCCATGTGTCCTGGAAACCATTGGATGGTCATTGTTCTCTCCATTCCTTTCATATCGGAATATTCTCCGACTTTACTTGTTTTTTATTTTTCAATACATATTCACTTTTTCTATTATAAAAAAATCCTATCTATTAGTTAAGTGAAAGTGAACCAGTCCTCATTCTATCACATCTTCTCTTTTTTGATGATGTAAATTTTTTATTTTGATTTCTGTATACGAGCCTGATTTTTTGACAGCGCTTCCTAAATAAGAGATGATGGACGAACAAAGCAGAAAGGAGACGAAACAAATGAATAGTATGGTTTTTGTTAATTTTCCTGTTGCCGATGTCAATCGTTCCGTTGCTTTTTATGAAAAGCTTGGGTTTAAAAAAAATGAAGAATTCTCTACTGAAGAAGCTAGTTCAATGGTGTGGGATGACACTTTTTGGGTGATGCTCCTCTCTCATGATTTTTATAAAAAATTTATAAAAGATAAAGAAATAGCCGATAATAAAAAAACAAGTGGTGCTTTGATTTCGTTTAGTATGGACAACGCGGACAAAGTAAAAAAATTCGCTCAAATTGCAAAAGAAAATGGTGGTACTTTCCACGAAGTCGATATGGGAATACCTGAAGAAGAAATGTTTTCATTAGAAGTCCAAGATTTGGATGGAAACACATTAGAACCCGTATGGATGAAGATGTAAGCAGATAACAAAACTGACGTTTTTATAACAAAAAAATAGAGATGGGTGATACGATAAGTATTCTCCACCTCTATTTTTTTCGATCGTACAATTACCTTTTTTACAGTTTATAAAATCAGTCTTCTTCTCCTTTTATTAGTCGTTGGATGGTTACTTTTGTAAATTGCAAAGGTGTCATGACACATTGGCGATTTTATGGTATCCTTTTCTTATTAACTGACAAAGGAGAGAATATTTTGAACACTTTGATTGCAAAAGACGTTTTTAGATTGCCTGAAATGAATGCAAGATTGTTATCGACCTCTGCCCTTTTATTAGCCCTTGATGTCATCTTATACAAGATAGCGATTGGTCCTGCTTATTTTCAAGTCACATTCGGATTTTTAAGTATGGCGCTTATGGGTTATCTATATGGGCCGATCTGGGCTGGTTTGCTTGAAATGTTGTCGAACACTTTGAATTTCACAATATTTGGTTCAGGTACGTTTCAAGCTGCTTTTCTTATCACAGCATTCCTTGGTGGGTTTATCAATGGCTTATTTTTATATCATAAAAAGATAAATCTGCTTTCCGTCATCGCCGCCCAACTATTGATTATGATTCCAGTTAGCCTTTTTATCAATTCTTGGCTGATGTCTGTTTTGTTTGGTGCAGATTTCAAAGTGATTTTTCTAGGTAGGGTTATCAGGAATATGATCCAGATTCCTATTCAAGTAACAGTCGTTTATTCATTTATCAAAGCTTTAGAGGCTAGAAAAGTGTTTAAACGAGCTGTTTGATTTTATGTACTAAGGTAATATGCTGATTTTGGACCAAACGATAAAGAGGTTGTGACAAAAGAATGGTCACAACCTCTTTATTATTTCTCACTGGATCCATTTTATTTCATCAAGCGGATAATACACGAATCTTGCTTTACCTAAAATATCCGTTTTATTGATCGTACCAAATGAGCGGCTATCTTTTGAAACTCTTCGATTATCTCCAAGTACAAAGTAACTATCTTCGGGAAGCTTCGATTGTCCCGTCAGTTCTTGTAGTGTGAAGTCCGTCGTATAGGACGCATTTGCATGATCTGACTTCATGTTTTTAGTTAGATAAGGCTCCTTCACTACTTTTCCATTGATCTTCAATTGATCATTTTGGTAGCTAACATTTTCTCCTGGAAGCCCAATTACTCGTTTGATATAAATCGTCCCATCTGCTAATTGAAAAACAACAATATCAAATCGTCTGATCTCCGAAAATTTTTCCATCACAACCATGTCGCCTTGTTTCAAGACATTTTCCATTGAATTGCCTTCTACTGGTACAGGGATGAACAAAAATCCCCGCAACATGAACGCAATGAATACAGAAACAAGTAAGTATTTGAATATAAGCCAGAAGCGATCAATATAGCGTTGTTTTTTTGTCAATCTCTATCAATCCATCCCTCGTTTTTTCATTCTTTCTTTATTATAAGAAAAATATCAAAAAAATGCGACTAGATAGCTGAAATAAAAATAATTCTTTCTATCAAACTGTTGGACAAAAAGCGCTTGGATCATAAATGGAAAGCCAATTTTTATAAGTCATGATTGTTCTCTAAATATTTTTCCCAGGCTTCGTCAAAAATATCCATGGATGGCAAATAGTCGACATTCAATTCTAGATAACTAGAAATTTCTTCGTAGCTAGAGCTGTGCTTAGGGAATTGGATATCTTTACCGGCTTCTGTAGCAAAAATAGATAAAGTATCATGTGCACCACCGCCTCGCAGTGTCATTAAATAGTGAAAAAAGCTTCGATTCACCCTTCGTTCCTCCAATTTTCTTCAATAAAGGCAGCCCGGCGTGCATGGTTTCTTTTAAAATTTTCAGGATGCTTTTTATAATACTCTTGATGGTCTTCTTCTGCTAGATAAAATGGTTGGGCTGGTTCGATTTTCGTAACGATTGGCTGTTCGAAACGTCCACTTTCAGCTAGCTGTTTCTTACTTTTTTCAGCAATGATCCGTTGTTCTTCTGTCAAATAAAAGATGACCGGACGGTAATTGTCGCCGCGATCCTCAAATTGTCCAAAAGCATCAGTCGGATCCGTTTGCTGCCAGTAAAGTTCTACTAACTGTTCATATGAAATCAATGTTGGATCATAGATAATCTCCACTGCTTCCGTATGTCCAGTCGTTTGGCTTTTTACTTGTTCATAAGTTGGATCTGGTACGTGTCCTCCAGTATATCCTGACATCACTGTATGAATACCAGGAAGCGTATCGAAAGGTTGGATCATGCACCAGAAGCAGCCTCCTGCAAATATTGCTCGTTCCATTATTATTCCTCCTCTAATACTATTCATTTGATGTTTTTTTGTTCTCTTTTGTTTTGCTTTCAGTACTGCTGTTGCTAGTTTTGTTTGTATTTGAGTTGTTTGAAGCATCAGAGGTATCTTTTGGCAAATATAAACTAAATCGAATGTCATCATTTACTAAGTCGATTTTATCTGCTTTAATATACATCCCGTTTTGCATTCGGAATTGATCTAATCTAAGCATGATAGTCAAATCATCTGTATTAACTTCGATCCAATCTGGCAATTTATAGTTTCTCTTGATCATATTCATCACATCTTTGATTGGCAAACTTAATGTTCCAATAGAAAGACTTCTAGCTTTTAGTTGGACATTTCCATTTTCCATCACATAAGGATCAAAATATAAATAGAAATTGATAGGAAAACCTAATACTTCGAAAGTACCATTGAGCAGTGCTTCATTTTCCAAATAGAATTTATATTCGATATCACTATCTTTTTGATACTCACTAAGGAAAAAACTAATGATTTGATTGACTTTTTCTTTATTTGAATTGATCGTGAGGACAGGATCGCCTTGCCTTTCCGTGAGGGCAGGTATTTCTGGGAGTTCTGGTTCCCGATTAGCAAAAATACGGCTACCTAAAAATACTGTCGAACCGAGTACTAACCCAAGAAGGATAAGAAAGGCGACTTTCCAGTAATTCGTTTTCTTTGCTTTGTTTGAAGTTGCTCCAGATCTTGTTTTCATGTTTTTTAATCGTCCTCCTTCTCTAGCCATTGGTTTTGTGTCTCGATCAGCTGATCTCTCACTGCATTTGCCATTAATTGATAACCTAAATTATTCGGATGGAAATGATCTTCTTCGTAAAGCACATTGTTTTTGATACCATTTAGATTTTCTGTCGTGCTAGTTGTTTGATCTGTGCCTTCTTCTGTGACACCTACTTCTTGATTCAATCCTTGATAAAGCAAGTCGTTGATTGGGATAAAGTAGCAGTTCGGCATTTTTTTCGTCACCGTTTCTGTTCCTTTGTTCCAATTATTAACGATGGTCTGCATGTCAGTGATTTCAGGAAAGTTCAAATAAAATGGATTGTAGATGCCTAAAATATAAATTGGCGCGGTTTTATTGAGGGATCGAAATTCTTCCAATAGTTCTGTGACATTTTCCTGATAGTTTTTCAGCGGTTTTTTAAAGGAATTGACCGTTAACCCGAACAAATTATTTTGGATAACTTTCATCAAATCATTTCCGCCAACAGTCAGCGTGATAAAATCAGCTGTTTTGATATTGTTTCGAATTTCTTCTTTTGTTTTTACTCGCTTTAAGATCTGGTCACTTCGTTCACCATTTACACCATAGTTTTCTGTTTCAACCGCAGTCAAATTATAACGGTCTTTTAGATCATTTGCGACAAGGGGAACGAAGCCTCCTTGTTTGGTTTGATCTCCTACTCCTTCAGTCAGCGAATCTCCGATAGCTATGTAGTGAAGTTTTTCTTTTTTATTTGGATCTTCTCTCACAGTAGTTACTGGTTTCATTAGAGGGCCAGCTTTCGGTATGGAAGCAGCTAGACCTGCATAGATGATGATCGCAATTAATAATGGGAACAAAACGAGGATCAAATGTCGTTTCGTTAATTTCATCTTTTCACCTCTTGTATTCGATTGGTCTAATGTTATCAAAAATTTTATCAAAAAGGTAGTCTTTATGAAAAAAGAAAATAATTATTTTCCTATTTTTACAAAGAAAAAGAGAATAAGCTAAAAGCCTTGCAGGCTGAGGGCTTATCCTCTTTTTGACTAGTCTACGTAATACATGATTGCAAACGCGTCTTTCCCAGTATGCGTAGCGATAACCGGATTCGTATGCAGTACAGGGATATGCATATCAGGAAACAATTCTTGCAGACCTTCTTTGAATTCTTGTGCCAATTCTTTTGCATCCGCATGTGAGATGCCGATTTGCCGCACATTTGGCAATTCTTTCAGTTCGTTTTTCAAATTATTGAACCATTTGTCGAACGTTTTCTTTCCTCGCCCCTTCGTTACAGGAATCAATTCAGAGTGGGCGAAATTCATCACCACGCGTATGTTCAAAACACTAGACAGTAAACCAGTCGTTCGGCTAATTCTTCCACCTTTTACCAAGTTGTCTAGTGTGGAAATTCCGATGTATAATTTTGTATGATCTTGTACTTTTTTGACTTCTTCAAGGATTTCCTCTACTGATTTACCTTCTTTTGCTAATTCAGCTGCTCGAATTACCTGAAACGATAATCCTTGGTCAGTGGTATCACTGTCGATAACCGTTACTTTCGTTTTTGTTAAATTACTAGCTTGTCTTGCTGCTTCTACTGTTCCACTCAAGCCTTTTGTCATGTGGATCGAAATCACTTCACTGCCGTCTTCTCCTAACTCATCATACATTGAGATGAATTCTCCAATCGGTGGTTGGCTGGTTTTTGGCAGATTTTTTGCTTTCGCCATCATTTCCATAAATCTTTCACCGTCTAATTGGTCATCATCCGGATATACTGTTCCGTCGATCATGATGGATAGCGGCATGACACGAATGCCTAAAGCGTCGCGTATGTTTTTTTCCATCGTACATGAAGAATCTGTTACGATTTTTACGTTTGTCATTATTTTCTCTCTCTTTCTTTAACAAGATGCCTTATTCATGTTAAACTACATGTAAGACAATTTCTATTTTTAGTATAACAGACAAATAATGATTTTTCATTAATTACACCTAGTAAAGGAGCCGTTTTCATGGAAAAAACGAAATTTAATCGAACGTATGAAATATTAAATGAAGTGTTTAATGCAATCACCCATGGAATTGGGACTGGATTGAGTATCGCAGGACTAGTGATTCTTTTGATAAAGGGTGCCCACTTGCATTCCTCTCTCCATATTGTCTCTTATGCTATCTATGGATCGATGATGATTCTTTTATTTTTAACGTCTACGTTGTTTCATTCATTGATTTTTACAAAAGCAAAAAAGGTGTTCCAAGTATTCGATCATAGTTCGATTTTTCTTTTGATTGCAGGAAGTTATACTCCTTTTTGTTTGCTGAGTATCCGAGGATGGCTAGGTTGGACTTTATTTGTATTGATCTGGTTGTTTGCGATTCTTGGCATTATATATAAAGCGTTGACGTTGCATAAACGCGAGAGAGTATCAAAAGTATCTACGATCATCTATATTTTTATGGGGTGGCTCTGTGTCGTGGCTGCTGTTCCTCTTTATCATTCTCTTGGAATGACTGGTGTTATTTTGATGGTGGCAGGCGGCCTTTCTTACACGATAGGCGCATTCTTTTATAGTTTGAATTCTATCCGCTATATGCATGTTGTTTGGCATTTGTTTGTTATGTTAGGTGCAGGTTTTATGTACTTCTCTGTTTTATTCTTTACTTAATAAAAAAGCTATTGATGGGTCAGCTCTAATAAAAGCTGTTCCATCAATAGTTTTTTTTATCGTCTATTCGCCTGTCCCTTTTTTTAAAGGATTCTCATTACGCTGATAGGTTTCAAATTGATGCGGGTAACGATTTTTTTCATCTATTTCTCCTTGACTCGTATTGATCAATGACCAATCAGACCAGTCAACAGGTGGAAAATAAGCATCTCCATCAAATATATGATGGATGACTGTCCGGTATAATATCGTACAAAATGGTAGAAATTCTTGATAAACAGCTGAACCTCCAGCGATGAAAAAAATACCGTCTGTTTCTTTTTCCAAGGCAAGCACTTCTTCTACACTATGCATAACATGCACGCCTTCTGCTGTATAGGAAGGATCTCTAGTCAAAACAATCGTTTGACGATTCGGCAACGGACGGCTACCCATCCCTTCGAAAGTTTTACGTCCCATCACTAATGTATTTGCTTCTGTCATTTGTTTAAAGAATTTCAGATCATTTGGCAAACGCCAAGGAAGACGGTCTTCTTTTCCAATCAATCCGTTTTCGTCCTGTGCCCAAATTGCAGCTAACATTTTCTCATCCTTTCTGATTTTAAACAGCGATAGGCGCTTTGATCGTTGGATGTGGGTCATATCCTTCTAACTGGATATCTTCCATCTCAAAATCAAATACTGACTGCTTTTCCTGATTCAAAGCTAAAGTTGGAAATGCGCGTACTTCTCGGCTTAATTGTTCTTTCATTTGTTCGATATGGTTGATATAAAGATGAGCATCTCCTAATGTATGAACAAATTCTCCCACCTCTAAACCTGTTTCATGTGCAATCAAGTGAGTCAGCAACGCATAACTTGCAATATTGAACGGAACACCTAGAAAGACATCCCCGCTACGTTGATACAATTGGCAGCTTAACCGTCCCTCTTGCACATAAAATTGAAACATCGTATGGCAAGGAGGCAAAGCCATGCTAGGAACATCTTCTGGATTCCATGCAGAGACAATCAATCTTCTAGAATCAGGTGTCTTTTTGATTGCTTCGATCACTTCTTTGATTTGATCGATAAAACCGCCGTCTTTTGTCTCCCAATGCCGCCATTGATAACCGTAGATGTGACCAAGATCACCGTATTTCTCAGCAAAGGAATCATCTGTTAGGATCTTTTCGCAAAAAAGTTTGCTCTGCTTTTTGTATTCTTCATTGAATTCAGGATCTGTCAAACTTCTATGTCCAAAATCAGTCATATCTGGTCCGTTATAATCTGTACTTTTGATATAGCGTTCAAATGCCCACTCATCCCAAATATGGTTTTTATTTTGTAATAGATAGCGGATGTTCGTATCTCCTTTTAAAAACCAAAGCAGTTCGCTTTTGATCAAGCCAAAAGGTACTCGTTTCGTTGTTAACAAAGGAAACCCTTTTTGCAGATCAAACCGCATTTGGTACCCGAATAAACTTAACGTGCCCGTGCCCGTTCTGTCTTCTTTACGATGTCCTTCTTCCAACAATTTTCTTCCTAAGTCAAGATACGCTTGTTCCATCCCTTTTCCTCCTAATCTTCTGCCCATTCACTCAAATATTCCCAACGTGCCATTTTTTCTTCAAGTTGTGCTTCTGTCTCAGATACGTCGTTTTGCAATTCCTGTAACCGAGTGAAATCATCACCTTGATGATTCATCTCTTCTTGGAGCAATGAGATTTTTTCTTCAAGTTCTGCAATATCCTCTTCAATCGTTTCCCATTCTTTTTGCTCCATATAAGATAATTTTTTCTTTCCAGCAGGTTCCTTGCTCTGTGTTTTTGGCTTCACTTTTTCAGCAGGCTGCTGGAGTTCTTTTTGCTTCAGCAAATAACTGGACATGTTTCCATAATAAAGTTCTTGTTTTCCGTTTCCTTGGAATACCAATAGCTTATCTGCTACCTTATCCAAGAAATAACGGTCATGGGAAACAGTGATTACAGCACCTGGGAAACTTCTGAAATAGTCTTCCAAAATCGTCAATGTTGCTATGTCCAAATCATTGGTCGGTTCATCCAATAATAACACATTGGGTTGTTGGATCAGCAGTTTCAACAAAAACAATCGCCGTTTTTCTCCGCCTGAAAGTTTGCCAATCAGTGTCCCATGCATAAATCTCGGAAATAAAAATCGTTCAAGTAATTCTGCTACCCCGATTTGACTGCCATCAGCCGTTTTTGCTTCTTCAGCAGCTTCTTGCAAGTAAGCAATCATCCGTTTATCTGGTGCCATTTCTTCATTTTCTTGTGTATAATACGCAAGCCGAACCGTTTCACCGATAGAAATTGTACCGCTATCCAGAGGAATTCTGCCAGCTAGAATATTAAGCAATGTCGATTTCCCTGCCCCATTTTTACCAGTAATTCCTAGCCTTTCCCGAGATTGGATCAGCAAATCTAAATGTTCTAGCAGTGTTTGGTCATTTATACGGTAACTGCCATCTTTGATTTCCAGTACTTTTTTTCCTAAACGTTGTGTCGCTAGATTCAATTCTAAGTCATCTTCTTGGTTTACTTGATATAAATTCTCCTTTAGATCTTCGAAACGGTTGATTCGTGCTTGCTGCTTGGTACCGCGAGCCTGCACTCCTGCCCTCATCCATGCTAGTTCTTGCTTATAAAGCCGCTTGCGCTTTTCTTCTTGTTCTACTTCTACACGATCACGTTCTGCTTTTTCTAAGACGTAAGCTTCATAATTTCCTTTGTACTCGTATAATTTCCCAAATGAAAGTTCGAAGATCCGGTTTGCTACTCTATCTAGAAAATACCGATCGTGGGTAACCATCAGTAGAGCGCCACGGTATTGTTTCAAATAGTTTTCCAACCACTCGATCGCTTGATAATCCAAATGGTTTGTTGGCTCATCTAGTAATAATAAATCGGGTTCATCAATCAGCACTTGAGCTAAGCTAACTCGTTTTTTCTGTCCACCCGATAGCGTATTGATTTTTTTATCTAATTCACTGATTCCTAATTTTTGCAAAATAATCTTCGCATTGGTATCTGTGGTCCAAGCATCTTCTTTATTCATTTGTTCTTCTGCTTTAGCATAACGTTTTTGCACATTAGGGTCTTCTCCATTTTCCCCTAGTTCGATCAATGCTTCCTCATATGCTCGAACAGTTTGGATCAAGGGACTGTTTCCCTGAAAGACTGCTTGGAGAACAGTTAGTTCATCAGAAAATTCAGCTGCTTGAGAAAGATAACCTATACGGTAATCAGTTGGATAAAACACTGTTTGCCGATCGCCATCGCCGCTATCGATACCAGCAATAATATTTAAGAGACTTGTTTTACCCGTCCCGTTCGTCCCAATCAACCCGATACGGTCTTTTTCGTGGATCAAAAAAGAAATCTGGTCAAACAAATCTTTTTCACCATAAGTTTTTTTGAGGTCAGTTACTTTTAATTCTTTCAACGTGTTCCCTCCTTATCTTGGATATTGTATCATAAAAATAGTGAACTTCAGGAAAAATTTTTTCGAATTTGTTCTTTTTGTGTTCCAAAAAAAGAACAGGACCGATCCGATCCTGTTCTGACATGTTTTGTTTTTATCGTTCTTGAAAATCTATTTTTTTTATTTCGTTGCGCTCGATTTTTTTGACTTTGCTCGAAACGCAAATCGGAAAGAAAAGTTATCTGACGGTTTGTTCATCGTATAAGATTCTAACAAATTGATATTCCTACGGTAGCTATTCGCAGAAAACGTCGTGATTTTCTCAGCAACTTCGTATTCATCAATGATTTTTCTTTCAAGATAATAACCTCTCAGCATTTTTTTCGTAAACAGGCTATCTTGCTGGATCATCCACGAAGAAATCAAATTCCCCGAGCTCATTTTTATTCCCTCAAGTTTGCGTTGCTGGATAAAAAATTGAAGCATCGTTTCATCATAAATGTCAGTCAAGTTATCTAAACTTTCAATAATCAATTGGGTATTTTTTTGATATGTCTCCCTGATTTCTTGGATATCTTCATCACTAATAAATGTCTGACGATCCGCATACCTTCTTTGCCAAAACATTTTTGGATGGAGAACGATTCGCATCAACCTACGGACAACAATGAACCAAAAGCCGATAAAAGATAAAAATTGACTGGTGATCGAATGTTCGAACCGGGAAAGAAAACGGGAATAAAAGCGATAACCATTAGAAGAAAGTTTACCCGAACGATAACTTTCATCTAATCCGTCGCGTTCGATCGACAAAATCAGCGCTTGTATTTCTTGTACTTCTTGCTTTTCATCATCGGTTAAATCTTCCAAGTACAGATCACGTATCCGTTCCTGGTAATTTTCTATCACTGCTTCAGTGGCTAAAAATTCTTTTGTATCACGATCAATTTCCTTTATTTCTTTTCGCAAAACTTCAACGACCTCTTCTAAGATCATCAAAGCATTCAAATCCGTGCTTTTCGCTTTCTCTGTTTCCGTCAGCATAGGCAAGACAATGATCCCTATGACCAAAGTCACTAAGATGACACCGGCCGTCAGAAACAAAAGTAAAGATCGCTGGTAAAACATCATATTATTGATCGAAAAGGGCAAAATAAAGATCGTAGCCAAACTGACTGTTCCCTTTACACCGCCAAATGTCAAAATCAAGATCTCGTTCAACTGTTTTTTGAACTTTTTACTGCCATCTTTGAATACATAAAAAAGACTGATGGAAATGAATCTAATCACAAAAAGCATAATAGAGATCAATACGATAATTGCTAACAAAAGACCGTTTGGATATAAACCGTCGCCCCATACCGGCGAGAATACTTGTGTCAGTTCGATTCCTAAGAATATAAACACTAATGCATTCAGTGTAAAAGCAATAGTTGTCCATGTACTGTGGGACAAACTCGATAACTCTGCATCAAACACGGTGATTCTCCTAAAACCAGAAGCTTGGAGAATACCTGCTGCCACTGCAGCAATGATCCCAGATACATCAAATGCCTCTGCCAATACATAGGCTAGAAAAGGAAGCAAAAGTTCGATCAGCAGATACCCTGTGACATCTTGTGCCGATGCTTTTTCAATCAAATGGATTATTTTTTGTTTGAACCAGACAAGCAAAAAACCGATCAAAGCTCCACCAATACTGGAGACCACTAAACTCATCCCAGCATTTACTGCGGAAAAAGAACCGGTGATCAGCGCACCAAGAGCAAACTGGAAGGCAGTAACACCAGATGCGTCATTCAACAGGCCTTCTCCTTCTAAAATATGCATTGCTTTTTTAGGGATATTCACCCGTCCAGAAAGCGAACTGACTGCTACCGCATCTGTCGGACCTAACGCTGCTCCAAAAGCAAAGCAGGCAGCAAGAGGGACACTTGGCAACAGGAATGACAACGTCGCACCTACGCCGACAAGGGTCAAAATGACTCCGCCAAATGCCAAGAACAGAATCGTCCCGAAATTTTTGAGAATCGAAGAAATATCTGCTTTTTCTCCTTCTCTAAATAATAATGGTGCAATGATCATAACCAAGAACAATTCAGGTTCAAAATCAACTGATTGTCCCCACTCTGTCAGACCTAATACCACTCCAAGGAAAATTTGGATCAGTGGAGCTGGGATCATTGGCAAAATGCGGCTAGCTATGTTCGATAAGGTGATCGTTACTGCAAATACAATAACTAACTCAGCAAATTCCATCGTTCATCCCCTTTATTTTTTATTTTGTGTAAGCATTTTTAAAAATTGTTCTTTTTTCTTTAAAATTTTGGTTTCCACTACTTCAACTTGTGTTTGATTTCCCTCTAATTCACACTGTACACGTTTTGACTCCAAACGAAGCAGATCATGTTTCAGACGTTCCAACTGACGATACATCAATATATTTCTTTTACGCAACTTACAAAGTATTTGACGGCGGTCATCCATCGAAAGGGCGCCATAGCGATCATGCAACAGTTTTTTTTGTTGTTCAAAACTTTCTCTCATTTTCTAGATCTCCTATACACAAACTTCCATCATTATAGCAAAGTTCTCTTTGAATGAAAAATATTTCATTGTTTCATCGTTTATTGCTAGTTAGAAATTTCCATAAATTTTTCAACGCCTCATTCTATTCCAAATAGTCTCAGATATCAAGTAAAACTTAAGAAAGATAAAAGTTTCTAACAAAAATAATATCCGTTTTTTTATCATTTCCTCCTTGTTCCTTTGTCATAACAAAAAAAAGACTGTGACAAAAATCTTGTCACAGCCCCTTATTCTGAATAAATGGTGTTCTAGAGACAGCCTATCAGCCATAAGGCACGATGTTGTAAAATATGAGAAGCTATTTTTCAACATCACTTCTTATCGCTCCTGCGGTTACTCGTCGCAATTTTTTTGTTAGAGTTTTCATCATCGCTCAAGGCTGAATGTCTCTTTCACAACCTCATTTTTTGCGTAAAATCAATTTATTCGAAAAATTCTCCGTATACATCTTCTACACGTTGGTCTGGGTTGATTACGATGTACAAGTTACCTGTTTTTTCGCTGATTTTTGTAGATTGGTATTGGTTGTCTAATCCTTCTGTTCCTTTATCTAGATATGGGAAGTATACAAGATCAGGTGTTCCATTGCGATAAAGGATTTCCATTCGTTCGATATCTTCGTATTTCAATGCACGATTAAACATGCCCATTTCCAGTCCACCTAAGTTGATATCATGTGTCGCAACTGCGTCCCCTTCATGGAAGATTTCGATTTTAAATCCGGCACATGGATGGATTTCAACAAATTCACTGCCGTTGATCCGTCCAAAACTTGTTGTGATTTGTTTGATCCAAAGATCGCCGATGTGGCGGCGGTTAATCGTCCATGTTTCTCCATTTCTAAAATAAAATTTTAGCGCTGTCATTTCTTTACTCATTAAAAAGACTCCTTTATGATGTAATTTATTCTTGTACTTCCTCAGTTTAGCACAAATTTATGTAAGTGGTCACATTTTATGTTTTTTCTTCTAATGACGTATCTGCCCAGTTTAAGTAGCTAGCCAAGCTGAGCAGATACAGTCTAGCTTTTTTTAAATCAATTTTTCTTTCGATAAAAAATCCAAAACCTGTTTTTTATCATTTTCTATTCTTTGTTCTACGACAGCTTTTTCAGCTGATTGCAAAGCTTCACTAACCCACTTGCCAGGTTTTTTTCCACTTTCTTCCAGCAAGATTTTACCATCTACAGCTAATTCGCTTAATGACTTGATAGGTAAACGATCATAGGATTCTTCTACGACATCCATCTGTGGTGTTTCATCAAAATAAGTCATCAATTCTTCTACTTGCAATGCATGCTCTTTGCCTAAGAAGTATAATTCGAACGGTTCTAAAACTCCAGTTTTTCGTTGACGCAGTCCTTGAACAAGTGCTTGGACATCCTTGATCATTTGATTGGAACACTTCCACGATTTCAAAAAGGAGCGGATTTCATTTTCTTTTAGATCCAGTTGACTGATTAATAATGTCCATGCTTGACTCTCTTCTTTCAATGGAACCGAAGGTAATTCAGCAAAGCGTAAAAGTGCTTCACCTTCTTCTCTCAAACCAGGGCAGCAAATATAACATTCTGTTTCAATGAATGCATGGATTCCTACAGACCGTTCATTTCCCAAAAGCATCTTGATGAATTCCACATTTATACGTTCTACAGATATTTTGCTTAATAGCTCGTGGTTTTCTTTGATGGCGTAGAAGGTTTCTTCCTCTAATTTGAATCCTAATTGACTGACAAAACGCAACCCGCGCATCATTCGCAAGGCATCTTCATGGAACCGCTCATGAGGATTGCCTACAGCTCGCAAGATTTGTTCTTCTAAATCTTGCAGACCATCGAACAAATCGATGATTTCGCCGTCTTCTTTCAAAGCAAAGGCATTGATTGTAAAATCTCTTCGTTTTAAGTCTTCTTCCAACGAACGAACGAATTCTACATGATCTGGTCTGCGGTAGTCTTGATAAGTTGATTCCGTCCGAAATGTGGTGATTTCATATTGTTCATCGTTTTCTAATACCAATACAGTCCCGTGTTCGATCCCGATATCTATCGTTTTTGGAAAAAGCTGTTTGATTTCTTCTGGAAATGCGCTTGTTGCGATATCCACATCATGGATCGGCTGGTTCAACAAGATATCACGAACACTTCCACCTACAAAATAAGCTTCATATCCTGCATCTTCTAATTTTTTCAGAACTGGAATTGCCTTTTGGTATTCCAGAGGTAATTGTTTTAATTTCATTTTTCCAACCTTTCCTGCGTGTTTCTTGTACTGAGATAAGCAATCAGTTGCATGATGCCTGATTGATACGTCCGTTTTAGTGGCTTCAAAGCACAACCCACTTCATCTTTTTTACTTGTCCTTCCGTTCAAAGCGGTTATGGTCTCTTTGATTGAATTTTTCCATATTTTTTTCAAAAACATCAGTTAAGTCGATATTCAATGAATTAGCCATGATCATCGTAACGAATAAAACATCTCCAAGTTCTTCTGCTACCGAGTTATCTGGTTCCGAAGCTTTTTTGCTTTTTTCTCCATAAGTGTGGTTGACTTCTCTGGCCAATTCACCTACTTCTTCCGTTAATCGAGCCAGCTGAGCTAATGGAGAGAAATACCCGACCTTGAATTGTTGGATATATTCATCTACTTCCTGCTGCATACTGTATAAAGAACGTTTTTCATCCATCTTTTTCCCTCCAAAACTATCTTACCAAAACTTTAACGCAAATCCTAGATAAGAGCAATTGAGAAAATCGAATTTCCATGCTACATTTAGGAAGGATTTTCTAAATGGAGATTCTGTGAAAATACATAATTGAAAGCTGGGATTCATATGGCCACACGGAAAACAGTAAAAGAAGTACTTTTTATTATTATAGGAACGAGTATTTACGCATTTGGACTTGTTTATTTGAACATCGCTAATCACTTAGCAGAAGGGGGCGTCTCAGGGATCACCTTGATCTTGAGAGCTTTATTCGGAATTGATCCAGCTTATACGACTTTATTAATCAATATCCCGTTGATTTTACTAGGGGGAAAGATCCTCGGAAAACGTTCTTTAGCCTACACTGTTCTAGGTACACTCTCTTTGTCATTCTTTTTATGGATCTGGCAACGGGTTCCGCTAGAAATCAATTTACAGCATGATCTACTGATCGTTTCTCTACTTGCGGGTTTGGTTGCAGGGGTAGGAAGCGGGATCGTCTATCGGATGGGTGGAACAACAGGCGGAAGCGATATTATCGCTCGGATTTTAGAACAAAATTACGGCATCTCCATGGGGCGTTCTCTATTGGCATTCGATATCATCGTCTTGCTTGCTTCCTTAACCTATATCGACTTGAAACGCATGATGTATACATTGATCGTTTCCTATGTTTTCAGTCGCGTAATTGATTCAATCTTGGATGGTGGGTATTCTGCAAAAGGTCTGCTTGTCGTCTCTAACAAAAGCGAAGAAATTGCACCGCTGCTGATGACCGGTCTGCAAAGAGGTGTCACCTTCCTCTCTGGCGAAGGCGCATTCTCTGGAAATTCAAAAAAGATCATCTACATGGTCGTTAGTTCTAGTGAATTAACGGAAGCCAAGAGAATTGTCCACGAGATTGACGAAAAAGCTTTTCTGTCGATCATTAATGTGCATGAAGTTGAAGGGCAAGGGTTTACCTATTTGAAGCCACAAACAAGATTACTGAAAAAACGATAAAAAAGACAAGGGGTAGCTGTGAGGAAAGATTCCAAATCCAGCTGCCCCTTGTCTTTTTTGGTATGATTCATTTTTAGCTAATTATTATGTTCGCTTACTCGATTATTTTTCTTTTGCGTCTGCAAAAGGATTTTTCGGTTGACTTCATCAGACAATTTCAAAAATGCATCCCTGTCTCCATCTTCTAGCGCTTGATCGATTTGAGCATAAAGCATATTTAGTTTTGCTGCTTCTTCTTTTTCTTGAAAATATCGCTCGATCAATTCAGTATCTTCTTCACTAACAGAAGCATCCCAAGAAGAAAATGGATTATCTTCTAAGATCGATAGATATTCTCTTGTCTGCCAAGCATTCTCAAATAGACATTCCACATATAAGGGTTTCTTCCAATTCAATCGGATCTCATGAAAAATCTGATCTGTATCCGTAAATTCTTTTCCCTGCAAAAACAATTTCATTGGTTCCCCTTCAACAGATAGATCACTGATTTGCAGACCTCGATCCGCAAAATTTGCCCCTTCTACAAAGTGGACATTACTTAAAATCGCTTCATGATTGGCAAGATAATTCAAGATCCAAAAAACTTCTCTTCGGCTAAAAGATACATGATTGACCATCCACGTTAAAAAATTCTTCTTTTCCCGTACATCAATTAGCATTTTTCTCACCTCTCTGTTAGATCATCTAATAATGACAGTGCCTCCATATCTCCTGGTTCAAGTTTTAAATAATGAGTCAATAATTCTTGCGCTCTTTTTAGCTGTCCTTCTTCTCTTAAGAAAAAGGCATATTCTTTCAAGAAATCTGGTTCATGAGATAGTTCATGATAAGCTTGTTCATAGTGTACAGCTGCAACTGTGAAGTCTTCTAATTCATTATAAGCATGCGCTAGATTCCATTCCGCATACGGATTAGCAGTTTCTTCCATCTGATTGATCACTTGTATCACATCTTCATATCTTTCATCATCCAAGTAAAGATTGCTTAAAGTAAGTAATGTTTCATCTTGTTTGTCTCCTACTTCTAAAGCTTTCAGCAAGAGTTCCTCTGCTCGCTGTTTGTCGTGGAGACGAAAAGCATTTTCAGAGGCTAGATGATAAAGTTCAACTTGGTAAGGATTTTCTTTGATTCCTTCTTCTAACACTGTTTGCGCTTCTTCAACCATTTCTTCTTCTTGAAGAGCTTGTCCTAGATATAGATATAACGATTGATAATGCGGATTGACTTCTCGAAGTTCTTCCAGATAGTTGATTGCCTGCTGATTTTCTTTTAATTGGAGATTCGTAAAGGCTAGCTGGAACAGTCGATCATCTGTCTTTTCTTCTTTCAATGCTTCTTCTAAAGGTGCGATAGCTGCTTCAAATTCACCTTGCATGCTTAAGGATTGCCCTAAACGTTCTTGCATCGAGATTCCTGACATCTCGTTTATCCCACTTGCCAACAATGTTTCATAAATCACTGCTGCCTCTTTGAAACGATCGACTGAAAAATACAATTCAGCTAGTGCAAACTGGATCAATGGTTCATCCGGTAGCAACCCTGCCGCTTCTTTCAATTTTGCTTCACTTACTTCAGGAATCCCGATGACTTGGTACAAATCAGCTATCGCCAATAAGCTTTGCGGATAGTAATCACTTTCCTTATCCACTTTTTCCAAGTATTCAAAAGCTAGGTCAATCTCATTGTCTTCGATTGCAATTTCTGCTAGGGGGATGTTTAGTCCGTCATTTTCTGGATATTGGTTGATTAATTGTTCAAAAATCTGTTTTGCTTCGATCAAAAAGCCAATAGCTAGCAATTCTTCCCCTAGTTCAGCTAATATATCTGCTGGATCTTCTTTTAATGCTTTTTCTAAAAAGAGTTGTGCTTGTGCCAGATCTTCATCTGATAAAGCTTGCAACATTTTTTCGCTATTTGTATTCATTTCAATTCCCTCTTATCTCGCTGACGATTTGTTGAAATACCGTCATTGTTCTCAACAATTCTTTTTCGTTTGGTCGTTGGTATCCGTCTATTATACCTATTTTTTCTAAAACAAGTATTTTTTTGCTTTTTTCTGCCAAGAAAAGGACTTTTTCCAAATACTCCATCTTTGAAATCTGTTCCAACCATTGGATAGGATAGCCAAGCAAGTCTAGCCATACAAAAAAATTTTTTAGTTGGAAATCAAAAGGATAGGCTTGGAGATTCCACACGAAATGAAACATCATCCCTAAGAATTTTTTCATACTAGCAGAAAGCAAGTGCCCATTTTCAGTCAGATAAAAAGCTTGTTCAAACAGTTTACCATAATTTGACAGATTTTCTGCCTCTAATTGATAAAAATAAATCATTTCTTCGATCATCCCGGCAAATGGCCGGGTCGTTAATTGCTTTTTATTTGGATAGTTTTTATACAAATTTTGTAAAAAACGGTGATCACAAATCATTCCGCAACAGATAAAAGTCAAAAAGTCAATCTGTTTTCCGTCCACTTGCCGCTCGCTGATCGTTTGATCATAAACGATGCGTTCTGGCATGTTGATGGTTTGCAGCACGACACGATTCGGTAGCTGCAAAATCGTTCGCTGTGGAGTTAATGCTCGGCTCAGCGAACGGATCGACACAGGAATCAGCCAAAGTGATGAATCAAGGATTGTATGTTTTTGAAAAAAACCTGCCAGATCCATGATCCCTTCATTTCCAAATCCGATAACAAACATGGATTGATTTTCGGGATAGCGTTTGGTGAAATCAAGCAAGTTCTTCAATTCTGTTAAATGATTACATTGAGTATTGGCACAAATGTACCAGTCATTATTTGCCTGATTTGCAAATAATGGGTTAATCTTATCTGCAAACAAATCATAATAACGCTGATTTGTTAAAAACAAGATGGGTTGATCGATCGAAAGTGCTCTTAGTTGACTGACAAGCGTTTCTCCGTAGAACACTTTCGTCAATGCTTCTTCTACTTGATAATCAAGTTCCATGCGCATCCCTCCTCTTCTTATTTTTATTTTACCATTAGTAAGCAAAATCTAGAAAAGATAAGGGCAAAGTCCACCTCTTAACTTGGAAATAAATAAAAATTAAATAAAATACATGTGTTTTTTATGTATGACATACGGATTCGAAATCTTTGTCTCTTAATTGACTTTTTCTGCTAGGAAATAAAAAGAAAAGCACTTGTAGCCCTAGAGCCACAAGCGCTTTTTTACTGTCTTATTTAACAGCGTCTTTTAATGCTTTACCTGGTTTGAATGCAGGTACTTTGCTAGCTGGAATTTCGATTTCTTCACCAGTTTGTGGGTTGCGACCTTTGCGAGCTGCGCGTTCGCGAACTTCAAAGTTACCAAAACCGATTAATTGAACTTTTTCGCCGTTAGCTAAAGCATCTTGAATAGTTGAAAATACAGCATCTACTGCTGCAGTTGCATCTTTTTTAGTTAAATCAGTAGCTGAAGCAACTTTTTCGATTAATTCTGCTTTGTTTGCCATGGATAGATTCACCTCCTCCACAAGAGATATGATAGAAATATCATTTAGTTAAAACTTTCTGAGTGGTCCAGAAGTTTAAAAAGAAATATTGATTAACTTCAATATTCTGTTATCACGATATCATATGAACCGCTTAATAGCAAGGTTTTTACCAATTTTCATATGCTTTTTTTAGTCATAGAAACGTAACAAACAAAACTGTCTTTTTCTTTTGAAAAAAAAACGTTGATATGGTAAAATGCCTATTTTCTTCTACGAGGGATGATTCGAATGGATGTCCCTTCAAAAGTAAATGCTTTTCTGATTTGATTTTCTAAGAAACGCTCATAAGAAAAGTGCATCAATTCCTCTTCATTGACAAAAACAACAAATGTAGGCGGTTTGACAGCAACTTGTGTAGCATAAAAAATCTTCAGCCGTTTTCCTTTATCTGTCGGTGTTGGATTGATGGCTACAGCATCCATAATGATATCATTCAAAACAGCAGAAGAGATACGAAGATTCTGGTTCATACTTACTTGTTCGATCATTTCAGGAAGACGTTCCAACCGTTGTTTAGTCACTGCAGAAACAAAGACGATCGGTGCGTAATCTAAATATCGGAATTCATCACGGATCTCTTGTTCGAAATCACGCATCGTATTGGTTTCTTTCTTCACAAGATCCCATTTATTCACAACGATAATGACACCACGACCAGCTTCATGAGCGTAACCCGCTACTCGCTTGTCTTGTTCTCGAATCCCTTCTTCCGCGTTCAGTACCATCAAAACGATGTCAGAACGGTCGATCGCACGCATCGCACGCATCACGCTGTATTTCTCAGTATTTTCATATACTTTTCCGCGTTTACGCATGCCGGCTGTATCGATCATCAAGAATTTCTGTCCACTTTCAGAAACAAAGTGAGTATCGATTGCATCCCTTGTCGTTCCTTCAATATCCGAAACAATCACACGTTCTTCTCCTAAAATCGCGTTGATCAAAGAAGATTTACCAACATTTGGGCGACCAATCAAACTAAACTTGATCGTGTCGTCATCCTCTTCTTCAGTCTCTTCAGAGAAATACTTCACTGCTTCATCTAAAATATCGCCAATTCCTAGTCCGTGGCTTCCTGAAACAGGATAAGGATCGCCTAGTCCTAAAGAATAAAATTCATAGATATCATTTCTCATTTCCGGATTATCTACTTTATTGACTGCTAAAATCACTGGTTTATTACTTCTGTATAAAATTTTCGCAACCATCTCATCTGCGTCTGTCACGCCTTCGCGTCCGCTGACGACACAGATGATCACATCTGCTTCTTCAATCGCGATTTCTGCTTGATGTTTGATCTGATCCATAAAAGGTTCATCACCAAGATCAATTCCGCCTGTGTCGATCACGCTAAATTCTCGACCTAACCATTCGCCTTTTGCATAAATACGATCACGAGTTACTCCAGGAGTATCTTCGACAATCGAGATACGCTCACCAGCGATGCGGTTAAAAATCGTAGACTTACCGACGTTCGGGCGGCCAACGATTGCAATTGTTGGATTTGCCATATTATTTCCTCCTCACAAGTTTCCAATCTCACTTAGTTTAACGAATGCAATGCCAACTTTCAAGCATAGATTGTCAATTAAACGAAGTATTTTTATTTCTTAATGAAATACTCACCGCTTTTCAAAAGAAAAACTGAGACAAAAGCAGCTGCTTTCATCTCAGTCACAGATACAAAATCAATTATTTTTCAGAATCATCGGTTGCTTTTTCTTCTACTTCTTCTTTCAACGCATCCCCTAAAATGTCTCCCATAGTGAATCCAGTATTTTCTTCTGGTAATTCATAAGACTCCACATTTTTTGGTTCTTCTTCTGAAGCTGGTTTTTCTTCTAAAGCTTTGATGCTCAATGCAATACGATGTTCTTCTGGATGGATCTCCAGTACTTTCACTTTCACTTCGTCGCCTTCATGAAGTACTTCGTGAGGTGTGGCGATATGTTTATGTGAGATTTGAGAGATATGGACTAGTCCTTCTACTCCAGGGAATACTTCAACAAAGGCACCGAAACTTGTTAGACGTTTAACAGTTCCGTCCAATACTGCTCCAACTGGGGCTTTTGTATCGATTTCTGACCAAGGTCCAGGCTGTGTATCTTTGATTGACAAGGAAACACGTTCTTGTTCAGGGTTGATAGACAACACTTTGACGTTTACTTCGTCATTAACAGCTAACACGTCACTTGGTTTTGCTACATGACTATGAGAAATCTCTGAGACATGGACTAGACCGTCAATTCCGCCTAGGTCGACAAATGCCCCGAAATCAGTAAGACGTGCGACACGTCCGCTGAGAACATCTCCCTCATGAATCGTTGAAAGGATTTCTTTTTTCTTTTCTTCTCTTTCATTTTCAACTACCGCTTTGTGCGATAAGATCAAACGATTTTCTGATGGTTCGATTTCAATGATTTTAAAGCTCAATGTTTTGCCTTTATAATCTGAAAAATCCGCAACAAAATGATCTTCCACCATTGATGCAGGGACAAAGCCACGCACACCGACGTCAACGACTAAACCGCCTTTGACAACATTTGTAACAGGTGCTTCAATTACCTTGCCGTCTTGGAAATCTCTTTCAATGTCTTCCCAAACTTTTTTAGCATCTAAACGGCGTTTTGAAAGAAGATAGCTGCCGTTTTCTTTATCTTTGCCGATTGTACTGATAACGACTAAGTCTAATACATCGCCGACTTTCACTACTTCGTTGATATCTTCTACTGGTAAAGTTGATAATTCTTTTGCCGGAACGACGCCTTCAACTCCGGCCCCTTCGATTCCGACAATTACTTGTTTGTCTTCGATAACCAAAACTTCGCCCTTAACAACATCGCCAACTTTTACTTCTTGGACGCTTTTCATTGCGTCTTCCATTGACTGGTTGTTCTCTTGATTTTGATCAAATTCTGTCATAACACTTGTCCTCCTAACCAACATTCTGCCGTAAGTACGGTACTGTTTTTAGTTTAATTGATTATTCAAAAAAAATAAAGCGATTTCGTTCGTTTTCCTTGAAAAAACAATTGTTTTTCAGTTTTTTTCTTCATTTAAAAAAGAAGATATCCCTTTTCTAAAACGACGGCTTTTATCGCTGCAACGACTTCTGGAATGGATTTGCCGGTAGTATCGATACGAACAGCGTCCTCTGCTTGCTGCAGCGGAGAAACTTCCCTTGTTGAATCATAATGGTCTCTTGCCTGTATCTCTTTTGTTAGTGTTTCAAGATCAGTCGGAATCCCCTTTTCTTGGTTCTCTTTGAATCGTCTTTCTGCACGCTCACTTACGCTTGCTACTAAAAAGATTTTTACTTCTGCATTCGGCAATACAGCTGTCCCGATGTCTCTTCCGTCCATCACAACGCCACCGCGTTCGCCTATTTTCCGCTGGATAGCAACTAGTTCTTCTCTGACTTTCCCATGAGCAGAGACTTCTGAAACAGCTTTTGTGACATCTGGCTGACGGATTTCTAGTGTGACGTCTTTTGATGCTGTGAATACATGCTGCCCATCTTCTTGTTGTGAAAAAGAGATAGGATACTTTTTGATCAGTGAAACTAGTCCTTCCTCATCTGAAAAAGATACATTGTTCGTAATAGCTAGATAAGTTACTGCGCGATACATGGCACCGGTATCCGTATAAATATAATTCAATTCTTTTGCTAAGATTTTGGCAACGGTGCTTTTTCCAGATGAAGCAGGTCCGTCGATCGCAATACTGATTTGTGTCATGATATAACTCCTTTTTCTCAAAAAAAAAGCCGCAAAGCGCGGCTATTATTATTTAATTCTTAGTTCTTGACCAGGGTAAAGCATAAAGTTGTTTGGATCTAAGCCATTCAATTCAAACAATTGGTCAGTGGTGATTCCTGCACGCTCAGCCACTTGTTTTGGACCTTCGCCTGCTTGAACAGTCGTTGTCGTACCGGCTACAGCTGAGGAAGAAGGTGTAGTTTCTGCTGCATTGCTGCTTGAATCCCCTGCTTGATAAGTTGTGTCACTTGAAGAAGAAGGTGTTGTCTCTGCTGCAATACTGCTTTCTGACGTTACCCCTGTATCTTGAGAAACAGTAGATTCTTCCGCCATTGTACTAGATTCTACTGTTGAAGTCTCAGTTGACTCCTCTTTTGTTGTACTTGTGGAACTTTCTACTACTGATGTCGAAGTTTCAGAAGAAGATGCTGCTGTTGCATTGTTGCTTGATCCGTTTCTGATCCAGAAATAAGCACCTGCTGGAATAGCGATACATAAGACTAGTAAAATCAAAAATAGCGAAAGAAATAATGTATTTCCTTTCTTTTGTTGTCTCTGAGAACTTCTTGATGAAACCTCATCATCTGTATCATAGATTGGTTGTTCCCATGGTTCTTGTGTTTCGTTATTTTCTGTAGATTGATGTCTATCTTTTCTGCTCACTGTTTTACCTCCTAAACTCTATCGTGTGTATTATACCATAGGAAAAAGTGTCTTGTCCTAAAAAATCAATGTTCCATGTTTTTTTTAAATAAATTTAGTAAAATCGATTCCCAATGAAGCGGTTCAGTCTTAGAAAAAGCCTTTTTCTTTGGTAGAAGTTCTACTTTTGCGCCATCAATATCACAACAATTCTGCGGCTTTTCGGAAAGTTCTTCCCCAAAATAAGCCAAGATGAATTTTCTGCGGCAGTCTTCTTCATGGATATAACGAAGCATCTGCTGCAGGCGGAATTCTTTTTCTTTTTCCTGACGTTTGAGCCGTTCCACCCAATTTTCTGGTTTTTCAGACTGCTGGATCAACTCCATCCATTTTTTTTGCAGCTCATCAAATGGCGCTTGCTCTGCTGCATATTCCAAATAAAGCTCAAAACTTTGTCGCTGTTCTCTAGAAAGTTGATTAAAGAAATAATGAATACGTTCATCTCCACTTTGATATAAAAGGATTGCTGCACTTTCTTCCTGATCTCTGCCTGCTCGACCGATTTCTTGTACATAGTTTTCCAGACTGTCTGGCAAATCGTAATGGATCACATAACGAATATCAGATTTATCGATCCCCATACCAAATGCGTTCGTAGCAATGAGAAACTGCAGCTGATTTTTTACAAACTGTTGCTGAAGCTGCCTTCTTTGAGCTGTGTCAAGGCCACCGTGATAATATCCAACTGAAAAGCGCTCCCTGAATAAATGATACAAACGTTCGACTTCTTTTTTTGTTGCACAATAAATAATTGCCGCACCATGTGCACTTTCCATGAATTGTTCAAGTTCTTGTTCTTTTTGCTGCGTTTTTCGAACAAAAAGCGAGATGTTTTGTCGATTGACTGATTGTCTAACCTCTTTTGGCTGTCGATCAAATAGCACCTGACGTATATCTTTCGCTACTAAATCTGTCGCTGTCGCGGTTAGAGCCAATGTGACCGGGTTTCCTAAATGCTCGCGGATTTTTCCTAACTGTTGATATTCTGGCCGAAAATCAACTCCCCATTGTGATACACAATGTGCCTCGTCCACTACATATAGCGCTATATCCTGTTTTTTCAGCTGCTCTAAAAGAGAAGGGTTAGTCAACATTTCCGGACTCAAAAATAAAAATTTATATTGCGACAGATGACGGAGAACGTATCCTCTTTCAGCTCGCGAAAGCAAGCTATTGAAAGCAGCTACTCGTTTTTCCCCTCGTTTTTGCAGTTGTGTCACTTGATCTTCCATGAGAGAAAGTAGCGGTGACACGATGAGAACCATCCCATCCGTTAAATACCCTGTTAATTGATAGCACAGGCTTTTCCCCGTTCCTGTAGGCAAAATAGCGAGAGTATCTTCTCCATCAAGCAACGCCTGAATAATTTCTTCTTGGCCGGGTCGAAATGAATCGAATCCAAAATATTTTTTTAATTCATTTATTAACATTCTGTATCGCTTCCTTTCTCAATAGATAGATTTGATACAAACGAAATTCTCCATAATCTAATTGTCCATCTACATTCCATTCGCTGAAGCGCCACTCTCGCACGGAATCCTTATTTGGTTCCAATCGTTCGACCGTTTCTTGAGAGAGAACCCGCTCGTATGGAAAATCATCAAAAAACAAGGCCCACTCAATAAGATGATCTGTTACCGTCCCTTTTTTTAAATGACGGATTGCCATGATCTGGTCAATTGTCTGACCATTCATAAACATCTGCTTGGTGATCATCATGCTTTGATTGAAATTTTGCTGTAATAACGGATCAATCAACACATACCATAGCGAATCTGGCCGTTCTTCTATTTGTGCGAGCAAAAGATGGATACATCTGCTTTGTTGTAAATAAACAGCTGCCTCATCATTGGTTTTTGCTAGCTGATACGGCAGAAGTCCTGTTCGATCATTTCCAGAGAATTGGTTAGCTAAAAAATCGGCTGCTCCTTCTGGTATCTCCGAAAACAGCTGCGCTAAACTTTCATACGCGCTATCAATCAAAATTCCACGTGGCAATCTGCTTCCACTAAGCCATTTTTTCAGTTGGAAAGTATAAAAAGGACTTGTCTCTGCTGGAAGATAATCTTGGTTCCCAGATGCCAGATTAGAAATCACTTGAACAGCAAATTTGATGAGCCGCCAACTAGTTTCCCCAGTTCGTCCATATCGGTCAAAACGCAAACCAGTATATTCTGTGTGAAGTTCAGACAACCTATCTGCTCCTGCAGACGTTAGTTTTGCTTCATTTTCATTTATTTCGATCCAGCCTTGCTGTGCAAGTTTTTGCATAATCTGATAAAACTTGTCTTGCTTCAAATCTGGAAAACTGTTATGAGCAAATAAAAGTTCGTGAGTAAATCCGAAAATAAGTACTGAAGTCGTTCGTTTTCCCACAAGGAGCTGGTAAAGAGAGCTGACTCGCAGCTTGTTTCTTGATGAAAATAGCGATAAAATAAAAACAATCATATTATTCTCCTTAAGTTAGGATGGTTAGAAATGTCACTACTATGTAAACTTGTACCTGAACGCTGTATTGCATGCGGTCTTTGCCAAATCGAAGCGCCGGATATTTTCGATTATGATGAAGAAGGAATCGTTTTATTTGCCCAAGAACCAGAGGCTCATCAACAGTTCGTCATGCCGGAAGAAGAAGCGTATGTAAGAAAAGCGTATCAGAAGTGTCCAGTCCGGGCGATTTTATTAGAAAATAAAATGTAAGTCAAACTAAGCTTTAAAAATGGATACTAGATTTTCTAAACTTAAAGATAAGCCGGGATCTGTTTCTCCCGTTCCGTGAAATCCCGACTTATTTTGAAAGTTATATTTACTATCTATTTATTTGACTTGTTTTTTTCATAGACCCTATAGGTCCCATTTCGGTTATTTCAACTTTTTCAGCCAGTTTTCCAATGTATTGACAATCACAGTTTGCTGATCTGCGTTAGAAATTTCTGCTTCTCCATCTCCTTTTTGCTCACCATAGCTACCAAAACCTCCATGGTTCCCGCCGTTGATTGATACATACTCTGTTCTTTCTGGTAAGTACTGCTTGGCTTCTTCATAAGCTTTCTGATTCAATACTTTATCTTTAGTTGCTGTAATGGATAAAACTGGGACAGCTGATTCTTTCAATGTTCCTTTTTTATCGGGATAGCTTGCCATGAAGAATACCCCCTTTAAATGACTGTCTGAATGATTCTTATTCGCATATCGACTTGCCATGACACCGCCTAAAGAGTGACCACCGATCACATAATCGGAATCTGGAAAATCTTCTTTGATCTTATCCGCTTTGTTTCCACCTATCACTGCTAGATCAAGAGGCATTTTGACAATAGCAACTGAGTAGCCGTTTTTTGCTAAATCTTGCGCCCAAATACTATAACTTTCTGGTTCTACGAGAGCACCAGGATAAAAAATAAGTAATGGAGACTTTGCCTGATTCTTTTTCTCTCCTTCAAAAAACAAGTAATCTTCTTTGTTTCTTCCTTCTTTTACCACCTTTTGTGCTTCTGACGATGGTTCGTACGTATTTTGCTGTATATAGTAATAACCGCCTCCGCCAAGTAATCCTAAAATAATGACTAAGCTAATTAGTATTCGTCTAAATATTTTCAATTTCTCCCACCTTTTCTATCTGAGTTTATACCTTCTTCTCAATCAAGTATGATTATACCTTAAAAAAAATAAGAGAAAAATGCAAACTTTCCAGCACCAAATAAAAAAGACGGAATATCCATTCGAATATCCGCCTTTTTTATATGATTATTTTTTATTTAGCGCACAAACGATACACTGCTTCTGCATAAATTTCCATTGCTTTATACATACTGCTTAATTCCCATCGTTCATTTGCCTGATGCATGAAGTCAGGAGTATCAGGGAACATCGCACCGAATGCCACACACTGGTTCATCGTACGGGCAAACGTAGCGCCACCTGATACAAATGGTTCAGTCATGTCTCCAGTAATCTCGCGATATGTCCCCAATAGGTTTTTCACTAATTCACTGTCCAATGGCACGTATAATGAATCTAGGAAGTCAAACTCTTCATAAGACAACTCATATTTTTCTACTGTTTTAGTTAATTTAGCTACTAAATCCTCTTTTTTGAATGTCACAGGAATTCTCATATCTACACCGATTTTTGTTTGTTCTGGTGTGATTTCCAAACTTGCAAAGTTCATCGTTAACTCACCAGATTGTTCATCTTCTGTCTTGCCCACGACTGCTTCACCAGTTGCATTTTCTTGAACTAATTTTCCTAAGAAATTGATTGGGCCAAAATCGAATACTTCTGAAAGAGCGATTGCCAGACGAGAAATAGCATTCACTCCTTGTGCGGCATCTTTCGCGTGGATACTTTTACCAAGAACGACGATTCCTTCGCCTTGTTCTTCGAAATCGAATCCGTGTTTTTTCAATGCTTCTTTTACTTCAGAAATCTTTTCACCAGAATAAGGAGCTGCATCAGGAACAACATTCAGCGCTCCGCCAGCTTTTACAGAAAAATCGTTCGTTCCAGGACCTGTCAAGTAAGCTTGTAGTAAGCCTTTTTCCGCATAAATTAAAGGGAATTCAGCGTCTGGTGCAAATCCTTGCGTAATGCCTTCTTCTTTCTCGTTATATTTTTCTAAACAACGCCACAAATTTTCTTCATCTGTACCAAAGATAAAACGAATACGTGTTTTGAATTCCACGCCAGCGTCCATCAAAGCTTTTACAGCATACATTGCTGCAATGGAAGGACCTTTGTCATCTTGAGAGCCGCGACCAACTAACCAGCCGTCTTTTACGGTTGGATCGAATGGTTTC
This sequence comes from Enterococcus sp. 2STP, assembly GCF_032465635.1. Lineage (NCBI taxonomy): Bacteria > Bacillati > Bacillota > Bacilli > Lactobacillales > Enterococcaceae > Enterococcus > Enterococcus sp. 2STP. Next base: position 68,239 of record NZ_JAWDJH010000037.1, on the reverse strand, counting down.
GTTTCCCAATTGTTTTCGTCGCCTGCCGGAACAACGTCCATATGACACAAGATACCGAATAATTCATCTCCTGAGCCAATCTCTGAATAACCGTAATAGCCTTCTGGATCTTTAAATGTTCTAAATCCTAGCTTTTCACTGATTTCCAATACTTTGTCCAAAGCTTCAATCACTTTTTTACCGAAGGGGTGTCCTTGCCCTGAATCTGCTTCATCTAGTACGGAAGGGATTCGGATCAATTCGCTCAATGATTCTAATGCTTGTTCATGATGTTGTTCTGTCACAAATTGTTTCATGTTTTTAACCTCCTAATATGTTAAAAAGGGTTATGTCAAATGCCTCCGACACAACCTCTTCTTCTCTAATAATGACGTTTTAAGCCTGCTCCATCAGCAAGCAGAATGTTCTTAATGATGAAAGAAAAAACACTCACTGAATGGAGCAATCGACTTATCCACGTGCTTATTGATAGCCGTATATCGGTTTCTTCACTCTTATGATAGACCTTGTACCTGTATTGGTCTAGGTTTAGAACATTGCTGCTACACCTAGGATCACACAGATGGCTACAAATAATATCGCAATTAATTTACCAGTAAATTTCCACCACACTGAAACATCGAAACGAGCAATCGCTACAGCACCCATTACGATAGCAGATGTTGGCGTAATCAAGTTTACTAAGCCAGACGCAGATTGATAAGCAGTGATAACTAAATCCTTCCCTACACCGGCAAATTCACCCATAGGTCCCATGATTCCCATTGTTGCAGCAGCTAAGCCAGAAGTTGAAGGAATCAAGAATGACATAGGAATATAGAAAATAAATGTAATGATGATAAATACGCTTGAAGATAATGAACTTAATCCTTGTTCGCCCCAGTGTAAGATAGTATCTGTAATCAAACCGTTGTTCATAACCACTTGAATACCACGAGCAACAGCTACTACGATAGCTACACCAATCAAGTCAGAAGCACCAGCTAAAAATTCAGAGACGAATTCAGATTCTTTCATACCATACGTGATTGCTACGACGATTGACATGACTAAGAACAACATAGTAATTTCTGGGAAGTACCAGTCACCTAGTGGAAGCATGCTTTTACCTAAAACAGTTCCTAGCACCGGAAGATTTGTTAACCAGTTTGTCAATGATTCAAAAATTGTGAAATTCGCATTCAAGGTTGTCCAAGGAATCAAACTGATGATCATGATACCAAAAGTAATGAAGAACAATACATTTACATGTTTTTGTTTTTTCGTGATTACTTCTTGACGACCGATTGCTTCGATATCGAAATGTTTCATATCTTCTTTACGTTGATTGTATACTAATGATTTTGTTGGATCTTTTTCGATTTTTGATGCATAGCGATACACATATACAATAGAAATAGCTAACAAAATAACGAACATCAAGAATCGAAGACCAATCCCTTCACCCATCGAAATCCCAACAGCTTGCGAAGCTACGCCGGTTGCGAAAGGATTGACCGTTGAAGCTAAACAGCCTACTTGAGACCCTACTAATACGATGGCTACTGCTACCACTGTATCAAAGCCTACTGCCATCATAACTGGGATCAGTAAAGCATAGAACGGAATCGTTTCTTCTGCCATTCCGTAAGTAGATCCGCCTAATGCAAATAACAGCATCAATACTGGAATAAGCATTTTTTCTTTTCCTTTGAATTTCTTCACAACTGAAGCGATTCCGGCATCTAGTGCACCTGTTTTGTTGATAATACCTAAAAATCCACCAACAACTAAAATGAAGAAAGAGATTGGGATTGCAGCAGGTGTTTCTTTAGTTAGCTCCCCCGCTGGTACACCTAGCATGCCATTGATTGGCGCCATGAAAATATCCCACAGCCCTTGAGGATTTTGTTGTACTCGTTCATATGATCCAGCGACAATGTTGCCTGCATCGTCTACACTATAGTGCCCAGCTGGTATAAACCAAGTAAGTACAGCGATTACTGCAATAATAATGAATAAGACCGTATACGCTGAAGGCATTTGAAATTTTTTCTTCTTTGTTTGTTCCATCTTCTTCTTCCTTTCTTTTCCGTTAGAGACATCATTTTTGGCTCTAATGTTATTTTATCAAAAAGAGTATCAGAACAAAAATAATAACACGCATTTTATAAAACTTTTGTTCAAAAAGTTCGTTTTTTCCTATTTTCTCCCCCTTTTCTTAGGTTTTTAAAGCTTTCTTCATTTTCATTGTAGCGTTTCCTTTTTTATATAAACAAACATTTCCGTCTTTTAAAAGGAGAAGGATTTCACATTCCAAAAGAACTAATTGATTTTTATGCATAAATAAAAAAAATACTCAAAACAAACAAATAAAACGTTTACAATATTGCATGTATTGTATTTTTTTCCAAAAAAAAGATCAAGAAATTTCTTGATCTTTTTGACATTTATTTAACTGCTGTATGACGTTGTTCCATCTGATGTTGTTTTCGACTTAACCATGGAAGAAGTTGCGCATGTAGCACTAAAAAGACAGCACTCACGATGAAGCCTTTGATCAAGTTGAAAGGAACAATCCCAATCAATACATAATTTGCTAAAGACATCCCCAACATCTGTGTCGCGTTCAGTCCTAAAAACATTAAGTAAAGAGGCGTAATAACGAAATAATTCGCGATACTCATGAAAATAGTCAGAGCAATCGTTCCTGTAATCACACCTAAAAATTTATTTCTTCCTTTATGCTGTTTCTTTACACTAAAGAAGTAATAAATCGGAAAGGTAAAGATCGTTGTTGATAAGAAACTAGCTGTGTCTCCCACTAGGTTATCTGGAGAAAAACCTGTAGTCAGCAGATGTAATACTGAACGCAAGAACGCTGTTGCTACTCCGGCCGCTGGACCGAATAAGAACATACTGATCAATACCGGGATATCACTAAAATCAATCTTCAAAAAACTAAAAGCCGGCATGATCGGAAAAGCAAAATACTGTAAAACTAACGCGATCGCAGCAAACATCGCTACTGCAACCATTTTCTGTACACGGGTGTTCTTCATTTGAAATCCTCCTGTTAGGACTCCTCTTCAGCGAACTTTTTGACGTTTCTCTCCAAATGAAAAAACTCTATTTTCCAGGGAAAATAGAGTTAGAGTTATTTGATCAAGTGTGCGTCAAATAAGCCCTATCTTCTTTATCCAGACTGTACTGTCGGTATCGGAATTTCACCGATTCAGCTATTTTTTGCAAAATAGGTCGTGGACTATAACCACCGGTCGGGAATTTCACCCTGCCCCTGAAGACGAACCTTATATAATTTTTGTTTACATGTTCATTATACATATCTCTTCAAAAAACGCAACATTTAACACTTATAAAAAGTAAGTGTTTATTTTGAATGATTCAATAAGCTGCTGACTTCTTTTTTGTTCAGTTCACGATAATCCCCAGGGCGTAGACCTTGTAATGTCAAATCACCGTATTTTTCACGTTTCAACTTTTGCACAGGGAGCCCAACTGCTTGAAGCATATTTTTCACTTGATGATTCCGTCCTTCGTGGATCGTCAATTCCACGATACTGTGATTTGTCTTAGGATCCACTGATAAAATTTGGAATTTAGCTGGAGACGTTTTTCGTCCTTCGATCTTTATTCCTTTTGCCAAAGGTGCAAGCATCGATTTTGTCGCAATCCCTTTTACTTTTGCGACATAAACTTTATCCACTTCATGTTTTGGATGTGTCAGGCGCTGGGCAAAATCTCCATCATTTGTCAGCAGTAAGATGCCCGAAGTATCGTAGTCCAGTCGACCTACGGGGTAAATTCGTTCTTTTACCATCGGCAGAAGGTCCGTAACGACTTTTCTTCCTTTGTCATCTGCTACAGCAGAAATGACTCCTTTAGGTTTGTACAATAAATAATAACCGTATTCTTCTTGATAAATTGGCACTTCATCCACTTCCACAGTGTCATGTTTTCCAACTTTTATCCCTAATTCTCTTACAACTTGTCCGTTTACTTTTACACGTCCTGCAAGGATAAATTCTTCTGCTTTTCGACGGGAAGTGATGCCAGCGTGGGCAATTACTTTTTGTAATCTCTCCATTTACAATTGTTCTCCTTTATTCATTCCATCAAAGAATAGATCTGGTGACACATCTTCTTCAAGTGAAATTTCCATTTCTTGTGTATCAGGCAGTTCCTCTAATGATTTCAGCCCAAAATAATCCAAGAAGTAACCAGTTGTTCCATATAATATCGGGCGACCTGGTCCTTCTACTCTGCCTTTTTCTTCAATCAGTTTATGAGCAGCCAGACGCTGTACCGCTCCTGAAACCTGAACGCCTCGAATCTGCTCGATCTCAGCTCGTGTGATCGGTTGTTTATAGGCAATGATTGCTAAAGTCTCGACAGCGGCTTGAGATAACGTGTTCGATGTTCCTTGTGCATATCGCTTGAGCAATGGCGCTAGCTCTTTTTTAGTCGTTAATACATAATGGCTTTCCGTTTCAAAAATATGCAAAGCTGAGTGCGGGTTTTGAGCGTAAGAGTCTTTTAATTCTTTCACTAAATTTGCGACTTCTGCTTCACTGAGATTCAACAGTCCGCTTAATTCTTCATTACTGATTCCTTCCTCGCCAACAATAAAAAGAAGGGCTTCAAGTTCACTTAATTTCGTCATGTTCGGTATCTCCTACTGCTGGATAAAGCATAATTGATTCATAGTTTTCTTTTTGTTGCGCAATAATCTGTCCTTTTTTCATCAACTCTAGCAAAGCCATAAAAGTAGTGACAACTTCACTTTTGGAAGGCGACTCAAAAAAAGAGTCGAAGGTACAGCCATGCGTATTTCTTTTTATACGCTCTTCGATAAAGATCATTCGTTCTTCGATCGTTGTATCATCGGGCGTGATCGTTTTTTCCACTTTTTGAGAAAATTTCTTACGTTCCAAAATTTTCTGCATGGCATGGATTAGATCGATTTTTTTGACTTGTCCTCGCTTCAACGGTTTTTCAACATCCGCCAATCCATCGATGTTCATAGGGTCTTTTGTGTAATAAAGACTTCGTTCCTCTGCTTTTTCTGTTAATTTTTCAGCCGCATACTTATACTTACGGTATTCTAAAAGCTGAGTGACCAATTCTTCTCGAGGATCTTCTTCCCATAGTTCTTCATCATCTGTAACAAACTCTTGGATAGGGAGCAACGTCTTACTTTTGATTGCCATCAATGTAGCAGCCATCACTAGGTATTCTCCTGCAACAGCTAGCTCTAGTGTCTTCATTGTATGGATATAATTCATATATTGCTCTGTGATCGTAGCGATTGGTATATCATATATATCGATTTCCATTTGCTGAATCAGATGAAGCAGCAGATCGAGAGGTCCCTCGAATACATCTAATTTAATATTGATCTCCGTCAACTCATTCACTCTTTCTTCTTTTTCTTTGCTAGCCACTTTCCAATATAAGGCTCTGTGATTTCAGTTGCACGGATGGAGACATCCGGATACTTTTCTTGTAATTCATCTAACATTTGGAAGCCCATATTCTCACCGCGATAAGATGGATTCAAAGAAATGTCATGGATAATCAGCTGATCGTTCGTTGCCCAATAAACACCAATGATTCCTTGAATGTTGGTCGAACCTTCCGGCGTAAAGAAAAAAAGTTCATAATCATCTTCAGATTCGTACGTATCTATCTCCTTCAACAAAGAAGACTTACCTGTCAGCTTCTTATGGAAACTCAACAGTCCCATAGCAATTTTACGGTTTTCTTTTCGGTAATGTGTTAACATCTTCTCACCTTCCTATGACTAAGCCCTTGGAAAATGCTGCTTATAAACATCTGTCATCCTTTTTTTCGTGATATGTGTATAAATCTGTGTCGTAGAGATATCCGCGTGACCTAACAATTCCTGTACTGTCCGCAAATCTGCTCCGTTTTCTAGCAAATGGGTGGCGAAGCTGTGCCGTAGCGTATGCGGCGTTACTTCTTTGTATATCCCAGCCTCTCTTACTAGCTGTTTCAGATTTTTCCAGATTCCTTGCCGGGAAAGACCTTTTCCATGATTATTGACAAATACATGCATTTCAGATGCGTCCTTTACAAGTAACGGACGTGCTTCGTCTAAGTAGCGTTCCAGCCATTGGATCGCATAATCACCTAAAGGAATAATCCGCTCTTTATCTCCTTTACCGACTGTCTGTACCAGCCCAAGAGAAAGATGAAGATCTCCCAATTTCAATCCAATCAATTCACTGACGCGCATCCCAGTAGCATACATGACTTCTAAGATTGCACGATCTCTTATTCCTAACGTTTTTGTCGTATCAGGTGCTTCAATCAGCTTTTCTACTTCTGCCAGCGTCAATGTGCTTGGTAATTTCTGCGCTTTCTTTGGCGTATCGATATGTTGCATTGGATCATGATCCGTGATACGCTCTTGTCGTAAAAACTGATGGAATCTTCTGAGGCTTGAGATCATCCGCGTAACGGTTGCTGTCGCTTTTTTTTCTTCATGCATTTTTTCCAGAAAACGGATGACTAAAAAGCGATCGACATCTTGCCATGAAGCAACTTTCTGCTCTTCTAGAAAATGCAAGTATTGTTCCAAATCACGTTCATAGCTTTGACGTGTATTGGCGGATAATCCCCGTTCAATATTCAAGTAGTGGAGATAATCGTTGATTTGCTCTTTCATAATAATCCCCCTCATGCCTCTCTATCATATCAGATACCGCTTCATTCTGATAGTCTTTTTCCATAATCTGAGCAAAGAAAAAGCCGTCTAGACACTCAGACGGACTGGTTTCTTTTTTCTTTTTCATAACATTCCTGACAGATTCCATGGAACGTCAGCCGATGATCTTTTACTAAAAAATGATAACGTTCTTCTACTACTTGCTCCACTTCAAGTAAAAGATCCTCTTCTACTTCCTCGATCGTGCCGCAGTTCAAGCATAGTAAATGATGATGGAAATGTTTAGCGCCCTCTTTTCTCAAATCATAACGGGCTAATCCATCATTAAAACTTACTTTATCGACAATTTTTAATTCTGTCAAGATTTCAAGGGTTCGATAAACAGTAGCAAGTCCAATTTCTGGACTCTTTTTTTTCACTAAAAAGAAGATCTCTTCTGCAGACAAATGCTCTTTCTCATTCTCCAAAAGCACAAGCAGGGTAGCTTCTCTTTGCGGTGTCAGCTTGAACCCCGATTCATGTAGCTGCTGTTTTGTTTTTTTCATCGCCGAAATAGCATTCATGACCATTTACTCAACCCCAACAATTTATAATAATTACAATTTAGAAAAACAATAACACTGTGTTAATTAAAATTATTATAAGCTAGTTAAGAAAAACATGCAAGGGATTCTCAATTAGATTTTTTGACTAATTTTGTCACACCGTTTTCTTGTTTAATCAGTCCTTGTTTCAAAAGATTGCCTAATGCTCGCTTAAAAGCACCTTTGCTGATGCCGAAAGCTTTCATGATGTCTTCTGGATCTGATTTATCTGTAAAGTTGATTTGCTGATCTGCAGAACGTTCTAAAATGGTTAAAATCATTTGTGCATCATCTGATATTGCTTCATACGCTCTTGGTTTCAATGAAAGATTCAGTACACCATCTGGTCGGACACCGATCACACGCCCTTTTACCTGCTCGCCTAGTCGAGGTTCGTTATATCGTTCAGAAGGATGGATAAACCCAAGATAGAAATCTTCAGTCAAAACATACGTACCTGTTAATTTCAAACGGTAGGCTGTTCCTATCACATCTTTGTTTTTCATTTCTTCTGTTCCATACTTGCTTAAAGATTTGAATATTTTTTCGTCTGCTAAACTACCCCAAACACGATCCTTTGCATCAACTCTAAGGGAAATCATCAAACGATCTCCCTTTTTAGGCCACAGCTCTGTCATGGTCGGTAATTCATCAAGAGATACGACAAAGTCTTTATCTGGAAGACCGATATCGACAAATGCGCCTAAATCTTTTCGTGTAGCAGTAACGATCCCAAATGCATAGTGACCGATGCGACTTTTTGGAATTTGTGTAGTGATCCGGTTTTCATGTTTTTGATTTTGGTAGCCGAATCCTTCCACTGCCTCACCGATTTTGTGCTCGCCTTCTGATTTGCTTAAGCCAAAGGTTTGCCCATTTTTTTGGACAAAGTAATTTTTTTCATTTTCATCAATAATAATACCTGTAAATATAGTTGCTAATAAATCGTTCATTTTTTTCTCCCTCTATAGTGAAAGGTTTTCTTAATACATTTCTTTGCTATCATAACATAATGTTATCTACTTGAATAGCTGAGCCTTGCTTTGGAAAGGTGAAAAAAGGAGTATGACAACAGTTGTGTCATACTCCCCTTTTTTGAATAAACGGTGTTTACCTGCCAACTCCTCGGTTTCAAGTCACACTATTCATCAAACATGAGAAGCTGTTTTTTGAAATTGTTCCTTGTGACTCAGAGTGAAACGGCAGGCTCACAACCTCTTTCGTTTAGCTAAAACTAATTGCTCCCATTTCCTCCGAACCACCCAGTTTTACAGTTGATCGTTACGATATAAAATGGCAAAGCACTTTCTCCAATGCCTTTCATCAATGCAGATTTTGTTGAAGTGGCATATAGATTGTAATAGCCTTCCCCATTTTCGATTCTGGCTTTTTCTAATCTGTAACCTCCTTCAACAATATATCCACGTTGGATACATGTAGCAATCACTTTGCTTTGGACACCTGGTGCCCACGTCCATGCTGGATTAGATGCATCGGCAATATCACTTGCTCTGGCAGATTTGATTGGCTGATTCGCTGAGTTTGAAGAGGAAGGAGTCGATGAGGCCGCTTCTTGCTGTGCTGCTTGTGCGACCGCAGCTTGTTGAGCGGCTTGAGCTACAGCTGCTGCTTGAGCGGCTTGTTTTGCTTGTTCTTCAGCTGCTTTTTTCGCTTCTTCTGCTTTTTTCTTTTCCTCTTCTTCTTTTTTCTCTTTATCAGTGAGCATCTTGTCTACTTGTTTCAATTGTTCATTCAACTGAGCAGATAGATCTGTATTTTTCACCTTTTCTACTGCTTCTTTTGCCGTCTTGTATTGGTCGCGTGTCGCTGAACCCACTACTTTTCCGTCTTTAAAGACTATAGCTGTTTTTTCTTTAGCTGTTTGCAATTCAGCATATTGATTTTTAGCTTCTGTTTGTGCTTGTTGAATCAATTTTCCAAAATCTGTGTTATCCGTTTCGATCGTTTGTATCTCTTTATCTGCTTTCAACTTGATGTCATCTGCTAGATGATCATCGACGATCACAGGTGCTACGAACCATTCATTCACTTTCTGGATATCTTGGATCTTAGATTGGATATCTTGATAAGTTGTTTCTAACGCTGAATATCCTTTTTCATTCTTAAGACTTGATAAATCATTTTTTAGTTTTGATAGATCTTGATGAATCATATCTGCACGAATAAATTGATGGTGATCATCTGTATAAAAGGCAGCAAGTTTCCCATGAAGGTCTTCCATTTGTTGCTGTCTTTTTGCTTCTGCTGCTACTTCGGCTTCTACTTTTTGATGATGGTCATAATAAGCCCAGCCTCCCCCACCTAGTAGAAGAACCGCTGCTAAAGCGAGATAAGGCACTTTTTTTGATTTTTTCTTTTGTGTCTTATCTAGATCTTTTTTTTCTAGGTTTGATTCTTGAGGCGTTTTTTCAGTATTTGGCACGATTGTTATTGGTTCTGTTTCTGCTTCAATCAGCTCAGGCTGGTTCTCTTCTTTTTCTATTTTAGCTTCAAGAACAGTGCTATCTTCACTTGCAGATTGACTTTCAGCATCGGCTTCATTATTTATTTCATCTGACTCTGTTGACTTCTTGTCTGCTTTTTCGAGCATTTCTTTTTTCTCTGCTTCCGGCAATCCATTCGATTTCTCGTCTTCTGATTGTTTTTCAGACAATGTTTCAGTTTTTTCCGGGACATCCGTTTTTAGATCATTCGTTTTTAATGATTCTTTACCTGCAGCGTTTACTCTACTAATGGCTTTTTCAGCGTCTTTTTCAGCTTCATGTTCTGGTTCTACTTTGTTTTCCTGTGCAATTTTTTCACTGATCATTTTGAGCAGCTCTTCCGCGTGCTCTTCCTTTGTATCTTCACGATGTGCTTTGATATAGGCGGATAGTATCGAATTTTCTTCCTCATTATCGACGATTTCTTTTAGTTCAGCTACTCTTCTTTTTTGTTTTGATTCAAGGGTTTCTTCTTGATTCTTTCCTGATTTTTCCAAAGTCTCACGAACAGTTGCTTTCTTCTGTTCCATTTTTTCTTTATTGGCTACTTTATCGTGAGTAGATGATACATCGTCTTCTAATTCTGTTTTTTCGAATAATTCCATCACAGATTCGAGAGGTAGATCTTTCAATTCCGACCATTCGATTGGATCGTTTAATTCTGTATCAGGAAAGACTGCGTCTTCAGTTGATTTATCCTGCATAGTTTCATCTGCATTTATTTCTTCGATTGTTTCTTTTGTTTGCTGATCTTCTGCAGTTAGTTGATGACCGCAGTCTGGACAGATATTGTTCTCATCCATTTTTTTCGATCCGCAATTTGGACATTTTTTCATCACTTAGCGATCGGCTCCTTTACTAGGTTTACGCTACCATTTAATCTATCATATTCTATACGTCACGCCAATAGCTTATTTTTAGGATTTACTTAAAAATAATGAATAAATTTTCTTCCTATAGAAAAAAAAGCTTGAGACCGCGTAGTCCCAAGCTTTTTTTCTTTTAAAATAAACCAAACCATTTGACTGATTTCTCTTCTGGTCAATAGTTCGTGCTTATTCTAAGAAGTCTTTTAATTGTTTCGAACGAGAAGGATGGCGTAATTTTCTCAATGCTTTAGCCTCGATCTGACGAATACGTTCCCGAGTAACACCAAATACTTTTCCTACTTCTTCCAGTGTTCTCGTACGTCCATCGTCTAGGCCAAAACGTAAGCGAAGGACATTCTCTTCCCGATCAGTCAATGTATCTAGTACATCTTCCAATTGTTCTTTTAGTAGTTCATATGCTGCGTGTTCTGCTGGACTTGTTGCTTCTTGGTCTTCGATGAAATCACCTAAATGAGAATCATCTTCTTCACCGATTGGCGTTTCAAGGGAAACAGGTTCCTGCGCGATTTTCAAGATTTCGCGGACTTTTTCTGTCGGAAGGTCCATTTCTGCACCGATTTCTTCCGGCGTAGGTTCTCTTCCAAGGTCTTGCAACAATTGACGCTGGATACGAATCAATTTATTGATTGTTTCTACCATGTGAACTGGAATACGGATCGTACGTGCTTGGTCGGCGATTGCACGAGTAATTGCTTGACGAATCCACCATGTAGCATAAGTAGAAAACTTGAATCCTTTGCGATAATCGAATTTTTCAACTGCCTTCATCAGCCCCATATTTCCTTCTTGGATCAAGTCAAGGAACTGCATGCCTCGCCCTACATAACGTTTAGCGATACTTACTACTAAACGAAGGTTTGCTTCTGCTAAACGCTGTTTTGCTTCTTGGTCGCCTTCTTCGATTTTCAATGCTAACGCTACTTCTTCTTCCGCAGTTAAAAGGGAGACACGGCCAATTTCTTTCAGATACATACGAACCGGGTCATTGATTTTTACACCGGTTGGCGCAGAGAGATCTTCTGTTTTTGCCTGTTCAGCTTTTTTCTCAGCACTTTTCAAGCTGTGAATTGATGGATCACCATTTTCATCCACCACACTGATACCTGCGTCTTCAATCTTTTGGATCAATTTGTCCATTTCATCTGCATTCAAAGTGAATGGTGTAGCAAGCTGATTGGATAAATCATCATATACAACTTGTCGTTTGGGTTTGTTTTCTTTGATGAAAGCTGCTACTGCTGCTTCATACTTTTTTTTATCTGTTCCATTTGCCATAAAAGAAGGCCCCCCTTGAGTAGCTATTTGGCTTGTTTTAACTGTTTCGTTAAATTGATGATTTCGATCGTCAATTCAAGCTCAAGCTGTTTGTTCCCAGTACGTCTGGCTTCTTGCTGCATTTGTTTTTTTAATGTTATTTCATCAGCTAAGCCAGATTTGCTGATCACATCTAGCAAGTCTTGGATTTCCCGTGGCGAACTTTCTTCTGCCACCGGTAGATATTCGATCTCCACCACCAACCGCCTTAAATTTTCATCTTGCAAAAAGTCTAAAAACTCTGCAAGGTTGAATTCATAATGTTGTGAGACATATGCATCGAATAAAAAATAAACTTCTGCATATGCGTCGTGGATAAACTGAAATTCTCGTTCTTTTAGAATATTGCGGACAGAAACTTCTTTAAATGCGCGGTACAACAGAATCTGCTCTGCCTTTTCTACCTGCGTCAACGGTCTCTTCTTCCGTGCAGTTTCTTGTCTCTTGGTCTGCGTATGTTGGTTTTCCTGAGGTTCTTGACGATTTTGCTGATTTGTTCTTCGGAGCTCACGCAATTGTTTTTGTATCGTCTCTCTGCTGACCTGAAACTCTGTGGACAGCTGCGATAAATACATATCTTGTTCAATTGGTGAAACGACTCGGCTAAGTTCAACTAATAATTCTTCAAGGTACTCGATTTTGTCTTTTTCATTCTCTAAATTTTTCCCTTGTTTCAAATAACGTGATTTAAAAGTAAAAACTGTTTCACGCCCATGAGCCACTAATTCTTGAAAAGATGCTTCCCCATACTTACGGAGATATTCATCAGGATCAAGCTTTTCTGGAACGACTACGACCGAAAGTCCTAAGCGACTATTTTGCCGAAGCAATTCAATCCCTCGATTGGTTGCTTCAAAACCTGCGTTATCTCCGTCATAACAAAAAACCAGTTCTTTCGTCAGTTTTTCCATTTGCTGGATCTGTTGAGCTGTCAGACTTGTTCCCATGGAAGCTAATCCAGTTTTGATACCAGCCTGCCATGCAGCAATCACATCCATAAAACCTTCGAACAACAAGATTTCTCCATTTTTTCGGATATCGCTTCTTGCTTTATCAAGATTAAATAAAACTTGTCTTTTATTAAACAATTCTGTTTCCGGACTGTTCAAATATTTGGGCTGATCTTTTTCCTGCCCTTTTTCAGGTGCAAGCCAGCGTCCTGAAAACCCGATTGTCTGGCCTTGAGGATTACGAAGGGGAAACATCACCCTTTGGTAAAAACGGTCCGACAGACGGCCATCATCATGTGTGACAAACAATCCAGAACGTTCTAACAATTCATTTGAGAATGATTCATTCTTGAAGACTTGCTGAAGAAACGAGCGTTCATTAGGCGCAAACCCGATATTGAATTCTTCAATCAATTCTAAAGACAACCCACGACTTTGCAAATATTCTAGGGCTGGCTGTCCCGCTTTTGTATGCAACAGCATGTGATGATAGATTTCCGCTGCTTTTTCATGAGCAGCAATCAATTTTCCTGTAGCAGATTCAGGATTTTGTACAGCTACCGTTCGCTGACGCCATTGATCTTCCAACGGAATCTGTTCGAAATCTGCTACTTTTATCACTGCTTCTGGAAAACTCAGTCCTTCTAGTTCTTGAAGAAAAGTAAACACGTTTCCGCCTTTGCCGCAACCAAAGCAATGAAAGATCTGCTTGTCTTCTGCAACAGAGAAGGATGGTGTGCGTTCTTCATGAAAAGGACACAGCCCTAAGTAGTTTTTACCAGACTTTTTCAATTGGACATATTGTCCAATCACCTCAACGATATTCGTTTGACTGCGTACCGTTTCGATAACTTCTTGAGGAATCCGTTGAGCCATTTTTCCACCCCCTGCTTTATTGATATCTTTTCGTTTTAACAAAAGATATTTCAGGAGAATAACCGGTAAAAAATCGCACTAACTGAAATCAGTGCGATTTTAAAGGACACAATTATACATGTTTGATTGTATCATATTTCAATTCTTTTTCAAGTATAACACATTTCTATTTAATTAAGCATCAATTTGCTACTCTTTTCAGTAGCTGATTTTGAATATCAGCCTTCCAGTACAATAATCGAAGGACAATATTTATGATCATGAACATAACGAAGTATCCTATGGTTTCTCCTAAACCTAAGTTTACTTCCAAAATTCCGTGGAACAGCATCGCAGCTACATATATCCCTACGATTGTCGTTACTGCTAAGAATATTCGCAACGGGTTGAAAGGATAACAAGCTTTTACAACTGCCATGCAGCTGATTCCAATTAGCAAGTAATACATCAACGTAGTGGTTTCACTACTTCCCCACGCGAACGTTTTTCCAAGTAGATACACTGCTATGATATTCACTACTACAAGCAAGGCATTCGGCAACGCGTTGATAAGTGCAGTAGGCAAGTAACGGTAAGTGATTTTGCGTTTATCTTGTTCAAATGATAAAAAGAAGGAAGGATACCCTTCAATCGCCAAATCAATCAGCGTAATCTGGATAGGGATAAATGGAAATCCAATAGCTGTAACGGCACAGATAATCGATAAAATAAAAGAATAAATCGTTTTGATGAAAAAGATACCGGAGACTTTCGTCACATTGTTGACTACCCGACGTCCTTCAAACAGGACTTCTGGCAATGTCGTAAAATCAGAGTCCAACAATACCAGATTAGCAATTTGACGTGTCGCTCCGTCACCTTCTGCCATGGCGATACTACAATCTGCTTCTCTTAATGCCAAAACATCATTTACGCCGTCACCTGTCATCGCAACCGTTCTGCCGCTATCTTTCAATTCATTTACCAGTAATTTCTTTTGCTGAGGACTCACTCGACCAAAAACGGTATATTGATGTGCAGCTTCTCGCACGTCCGATTCTTCAGTAACCTGAGAAAGGTCGATATACGCATCATAATTCGGTAATCCTGCACGTCTAGCAATATTGGAGACAGTAAATGGATTATCTCCAGAGATTACTTTCAGGTCAACGCCTTCCTCATGAAGATAAGCTAGTGTTTCTGGCGCATTTTTTCGGATTGGATCATCGATTTCAAACAGAGCAACTGGCTCAACAAACGCGGGGTTTTCTTCGTTTAATTGCTGATTTGGAGCAATCCCCAACATAAGTACGCGATAGCCATTCGCTTGAGCTGTTTTTAGACTATCTGGCAGCCGATCTTCTTCCACCAAGCGTTCAGGTGCTCCTACGTATACGACTCCTAATTCTGGAAACTCCATCGCACCCCATTTGCGATCAGAAGAAAATGCGACTTTGTTTGTTACATCATAACGATTAGAAAGCTCAAAATACTCTCTCATCGCCCGCATGGTGATGTTGTTATCACTGCTTTCTGCAAGATACGTTCCCATAATTTCTGGAATAGCTTTTTCATACAGCGGATGTAATGCTTCTACACGCTGGATACTCATTTTCCCTTCAGTAATGGTTCCTGTTTTATCCAAACATAATGTATCGACGTGAGCAAGTGTTTCAATGGAATACATGTCTTGAACAAGAATCCGTTTTTTTGCCAGTTTTGTTACACCTGTCGTTAACGCAATACTTATCAGCAATACTAATCCCTTTGGAAGCATCCCTAACAAAGCTGCTGCAGAGGCAATAACTGAAATCTTGATAGAAGCATCGCGAATGAACAGTGCCTCCAAAAATAGTATGATCCCTAAAGGAATAATCACGAAACTAGTGAACTTGGATACTTTACGAATCGAATCTACAAGTTCAGAATGAATAGCTTTGTGGGTTTTTGCCTCGCTAGTCAAGCGGACAGCATAATTATCTGCCCCTACTCGGATGACTTCAGCCATGACAGAACCACTTGTCAAAAAGCTCCCAGAAAGCAATTCAGCTCCAGCTTCTTTGACAATCAAGTCAGATTCACCTGTCAAAAGAGCTTCATTTGCTTCTGCCCGTCCTGATATGACCTGCAAATCGGCTGGTATCTGTTCTCCTGCTCCGATTTTTACCAAATCTCCTAATACCAGCTCTTTAGTAGAAATCGATTGTTCTTTACCGTCCCGAATCACTAGTACTTCTGATTGGGAAACAATCGATAATTTCCGTACAAGATTTCTTGCATGTATTTCTTGATAAATTCCAATAACGATATTCACGATAATAATTGCTAAATACGCCATGTTGGAATAAGCACCTACAAATAACAGGCAAATCCCGATACCGAAGTTCAGAAAATTGAATAACGTCAATATATTATCGCTGAATATTTGCTTTGTACTTTTTGATGCATCTTCCTGGTAGTCATTTTGCTGGCCAGAAGCCATTTTCTGAACTACTTCTTGCTGTGTAAGTCCATTCATTTTCTTTTTCTCCATTTTCCGCCAACTTTCAAAAATAATCACGTGTTTAAGTCTAGCGTGTTCCAAGATTAAAAACAACTTGTTTTTATAAAATTTATAGAAAAACACACGAATGATTCTTACGAAAAAGATGCTGATCTTTTTTGTATGAATCACCCGTGTGTTGTTTTTTTATTATCGAACTATCTTTACTTATATTGTTCTTCCAAACGGCTCATCCACCATCCTAGTGCTGTACCAGCTACAAAAAGAACAGGACAAGCTAGCACGCCAGCGACTCCCAATCCCGCGTAATCAGTAGGGATGATCATAATCGTTGAAGCAAAAACGACGCCTAAAATAAAATGGAATAGCTTACTGTATGCCTTTGAGAAAATATAATCCATGATTTTTGACAAGCCAAGGACACAAAGAATCCCACCAATTCCGATCGGCAAGATGACTTCAAACCGAACTTCTTTAAATCCGTCAGCCATCGCTTTGTACAATCCCATATATACCAAAAAATTAGAAGGACTCAATCCTGGGACAATCATCCCTAAACCAATCAATCCACCGGCGATCAGCCAAGTCCCAAAATTCTGATCGACTTGTCCATCAAATAATCGAGCACCGTATAATAAAAACAAATAAGCCAGAACAAAAGTAACAACCATGATGATTACATCAGAAGTATCTCGTCCTTTTTTTCCTGCTTCTTTCCATAACGCAGGAACAGTTCCGACGATACACCCAACAAAAAACCACAATATTGTTGTTTCATACGCCCCTAATAAAAAACTGACTAAAAAAGAAAGTAAAAAGATGCCTGTCACTCCGCCTAGACCAACAGGCAGGAAAAACAAAACATTTTCTTTGAAATTTTTTGTGATATGGGCTAGAAAAGAAATCAGTCGCTCATACATGCCAAAAACAGCTGCTAATGCACCACCGCTGACCCCCGGCAAGATAAATCCTGAACCGATAAACATTCCCTTCACAAACCGCAACATCCAATCTTTGGTTGTGTACCCCACTTTTTGATTTTCCATTTTTTGCCTTTTTTCCACTATTTGCGCACTCCTTCTTTCAACTCATTTTATTATGTTTGGATATTTCCTACTCGTTTATTTAAAGACTTTTTCGTAAGTCTCTATTATTTTTTCATTCATTTTGACAATATCAGGATAAAACATGTTACCTCCATTATGATAGAGATAGCCACCGTTGTAAAGCAAGGACTGGATCCGCCAATATCGGTACTGTTTTCCTTCTTCATTTCCTAAAAGTGGGCTTAACACATCTTTAGAATATGCTTCTGCTAGTTCTACTGTGTTTTCTCCGCCATGATTTTTTACATAGGCAATATAATCTTTCCCAAAATTATACGCTTGGACAGCGGTCCACAGATCACATCCTTGTTTTTTTGCTTCCATTATCATCTCCGCCAAATATTTGACCCCTTGATCAATACTGTCAGCTGGATTATCAATGATATCGGCTTCTCCATGCAAACTCTCTGAACTCTGCATGAGATCTGTGCCTTTTCCTTTTGATTCGGTCAAGATTATTGCCTTGATCAATTTTTCGTATGCTTCCATATGATAATTTTTTGCAGCTGTCGTTATTTCTATTTGATAGCTTTCCACCCGTTTTACTGAGCGATAAGTTCTTCCTCCTAAAAACAACACCGCACCAATGACCGTTAGAAGGATCATGTAAAAAAGAATACGGATAATAGATAATCGTTTTCGCTTCATTTCATCACCTAGTTATTTTGACATCTTTTTTATCTTACTATTTCTTTATCTTCTTGGCTATTTCTTCCTTAAATTCTGTGCACACCTTAAGAAAAAATGAATTTTCCTGTGTTTTTTATCATCTTACGAAAATGATCGTTGTTTTTCAGTAAAAACGATTGCCCAATGACTGTTATAATCGTTATACTTTACACAGTAGGTGATTATGTGAAAAAAGAAAAGAAATATGCAAAAATGTCAGACGGGAGCGAAATTTATTATGAAAAGAGTGGTCAAGGCTTCCCACTCTTTTTACTGCATGGCAATGATGGCAGCGGCCGCTTTTTTTCAGAACAGGTTCCCGTACTTGAACGCTACTATACCGTTTATCTAGTAGACAGCAGAGGACATGGCCGTTCAACAAATGAAGCATCTATATTGAATTTTCATTTGATGGCTGAGGATCTGAATACGATTATGTTGCTAGAAAAAATCAATCAGGCAGATTTTCTTGGATTTAGTGATGGCGCAAATCTGGCATTGGTATTTGCCAGCAGCTTTCCCCAAAAAGTTCATCGACTGATTTTAAATTCTGGAAACACGCTAGTTAAAGGCGTTCGTTTTTCTGCCAGAGTCATCAGCAATTTTCATTATGCATGGGTATGGTTGCTCTCTTTATTTCGCCCAAGCCTTCGCAAAAATCTGTTAGTTATTAAACTATTGCTGCATGATATCGGCCTTACAGAAAATGATTTAAAAAAAATCAACTCCCCAACTTTGATTATTGTAGGAAAAAAAGATGTGATCAAACTGAAACATTCTCTGTATATAGCTAAAACTATACCAAAAGCTTCTTTTGTACTTGTAAAAGAACAAGGACATGAATTAGCTAGAAAAGATCCTGAACGCTTCAACCGAGAAGTTCTTCAATTTCTTTCTGAAACATAATTATTAGGAATAGAAGGTGATTTATTTGTTAAAAACTACCATACAATGGCTGAAAAACCATCTAGGACTGTTCAAAACAATCTTTTTGATTTCTGTCATTGTCATTATTGTCGGTGAATTGATGTCCATCGGTAAGACTCTATCTATCCAGCAATTAGGAGAAACGTTTGCCACTATACCTATTTGGAAAAGCGGACTTATGCTGTTGATTGGTCTTGTCTCTGTGTTACCTATGATTGGTTATGATATTATTTTAAATCGGATGCTTGAACAAAAGCAGAATCCTCGTTACTTGTTTGAGACAAGCTGGCTGATCAATACAATCAACAATATTGCCGGTTTCGGCGGGTTTGTCAGTGTGGGGCTTCGCTCTGAGCTATATGGACAAAAGAAAGAGAGCAGAAACGTGATCCAGGCATTATCGAAAGTTTTCTTGTTTTTGATGGCTGGACTTTCTATTTACAGTCTGCTTTCTTTTTTACTTGTAGTCTTCACGCCAGTTGCTCCTTTTTTGAAGCAATATTGGATATGGCTAATTGGCGGCGGTCTGTATTTCCCTGTTGTCTTTTTATTCACTACTTTCAAAAAGAAAGGATTCCTTGGTGGTACCTCACTTAAAACGCAAGGACAGCTCTTGCTTGTTTCATTATTGGAATGGTCTGGTGTTCTGTTCAGTTTCCTTTCTGTTGGTTACCTAATGGAAATCCGAATCGATCTGTGGCAAACGATTCCGTTATTCATTGCTGCTTCAGTGATAGGGATTGTGTCTATGATTCCTGGCGAGATCGGCAGTTTCGATGTGATGATGATTATCGGATTATCTGCTATTGGTGTGCCAAGAGAAACAGTCGTTGTGTGGATCTTGCTTTATCGTCTGTTCTACTACATCATTCCGTTTTTGATTGGAATCGTCTTTTTCTTCAAAAATATCGGTTCCACTTTTGATCAACGTTATTCAGGGATCCCTAAGCAGTTAGCAACAGAAATCGCGCATAAAATCGTGGTTGTCCTCTTATACTTTTCTGGAATCATGTTGGTACTTTCTGCCACTATTCCGCAAGCTTTTACAGAGTTTCGCTGGCTTCATAGTTTGAACCCATTGAAATTCCACTTTATTATCCAATTTCCTAGTATATTATTAGGATTTCTTTTGATTGTTATGGGGAGAGGGATCGCTGCACGCGTAAAACGAGCCTATCTGCCTACAATTTTCTTGATCGCACTCGCTTTGTTTTATGTTTTATTAAGCGATTTTAGCTTCACACCGGTGATTTTCTTGTCTATTCTGCTTCTGATCATTCTTGCGTCCAAAAACGAACTGTTTCGGGAACAACTCATCTATTCGTGGGAATGGCGTACGATCGACGGAATCATTATCGGTGCATTGACATTGCTTTATATCGTTATTGGTGTATACAATCTGCCTGACTTTCCACATCGGCGTCACCATTTTATTTCCTTTTTCTTATTCCCTTCTGAAAAGATTTGGTTTTCAGGGTTGTTGGCCATTATCGCCGTTAGCTTCATGATCGTTCTATTTGTCCATTTTCTTCAAGGAGAAAAGAAACAGATTGGCGAAGCCTTTAATGAAGAAAAGGCACTGAAGATCCTCACAACTTATGGAGGAAACTCCGACAGTCAATTGATCTTCTTAAAAGACAAGCGGATGTTTGCCTACGAAAAAGACGGTGAACCAACTGTGCTTCTCCAATTCGCTTGCTTCAATAATAAATGCATCGTAATG
This sequence comes from Enterococcus sp. 2STP, assembly GCF_032465635.1. NCBI lineage: Bacteria > Bacillati > Bacillota > Bacilli > Lactobacillales > Enterococcaceae > Enterococcus > Enterococcus sp. 2STP. Next base: position 47,523 of record NZ_JAWDJH010000037.1, on the reverse strand, counting down.
GGCGATCCTTCTGGTAAGAAAGAAGATTTTCCAGAAGCAATTGAAGCTTTCATCGAAGAGACAGACCGATTATGTTATTTACCTGTTTTCTACGAAACAAGCGAAGAGATCGTTATGATTTTGCATGAATTCGGCTATGACTTCATTAAAATGGGGGAAGAAGCTTATGTAGACCTGAATAGTTTTACAACATCAGGGAAAAAAATGAAGGGCACTCGGGCTGTCTTGAACCGAATTGAACGAGAAGGATTTACATTTGATGTCTTACAACCGCCGTTTTCTGCTGAGCAAATGAGTATTTTCAAAAATATTTCTGATAATTGGTTGGGTTCACGAAAAGAAAAAGGTTTTTCTTTAGGCTTTTTCTCGGAAGATTATTTACAAAGAGCGCCTATTGCTGTAGTCAAAAATACTCAAGAAGAAATTGTCGCTTTTGCGACGATCATGCCTACTTACACGAACAACAAAGTAGGAACGATCGATTTGATGCGATATGATCCCAAAAAAGCCCCTTCCGGCAGTATGGATTTCTTGTTCCTGCATTTATTTGCTTATATGAAAGAAGAACATATCCAATGGTTCAATTTAGGGATGGCACCTCTTTCAAATGTTGGAACTTCCAGAAAGAGTTTTTTACAGGAAAGAATTGCTTACTTGGTTTACGAGTTTGGCTCTCATTTTTATTCTTTCCATGGATTAAGAGAATACAAAAGCAAGTACGCTACGAACTGGGTCTCACGCTACACCCTATATTCGCGAGATAGTTGGATTGCATATGTTATGATTGCTTTGCTGATTATTGATAATGCGCCAGTTGAGCAGACACAAGGTAGAATAAATGGTTTGAAAAAATGGATACGAAGAAAGTACTAAAAACTGCGTAGTTAGTAAGGAAACACTCACAATATAAATAAAAGAGACTGAACCAAAGCGTGAGGTACGGCTCCTGCCCTCTCTTATTGTACAATTGAAGAACAAAAAAAGCGGTCAAAACAAGATTTCTGTTTTGACCGCTTTTCATTTTAAACATTTTTCATTACCAAAATATTCGAGTCACGTTTCTTATGCTTCGATTTCTGTAACGATACCTGAACCTACTGTACGGCCACCTTCACGAATGGAGAAGGTCGTTCCGTTTTCAACAGCGATTGGGTGGATCAAGTCAACATCAATCGTCACATTGTCACCAGGCATGACCATTTCTGTATCTTCTGGTAACGTGATTGTTCCAGTAACGTCAGTTGTACGGAAGTAGAATTGTGGGCGGTAGTTGTTAAAGAATGGTGTATGACGTCCACCTTCTTCTTTTGTCAACACGTACACTTCAGCTTTGAATTTTGTATGTGGAGTAATGGAACCTGGTTTAGCAAGTACTTGTCCACGTTCGATATCGTCACGTTGGATACCACGTAACAGTACGCCTACGTTATCCCCAGCTTCCCCGTAATCTAACGTTTTACGGAACATTTCTACACCTGTGACAACTGCTTTTTGTGTTTCAGGTTTGATCCCTACGATCTCTACTTCATCACCGACACGAACAGCACCGCGGTCAATACGACCTGAGGCAACAGTTCCTCGTCCTGTAATGGAGAAAACATCTTCCACTGGTAATAGTAATGGTTTATCTGTATCACGTTCTGGTGTTGGGATATATTCATCCACTGTATCCATCAGTTCCATAATAGCAGCTTCAGCATCAGGATCGCCTTGCAATGCTTTTAATGCGGAACCTTTGATCACAGGAGTATCATCGCCTGGGAAACCATATTCGCTCAATAACTCGCGAACTTCCATTTCTACCAAATCGATCAATTCTTCATCATCGACTAAATCTACTTTGTTCAAGAAAACAATTAGGTATTTTACACCAACTTGACGTGACAACAAAATGTGTTCACGTGTTTGAGGCATCGGACCATCAGTTGCAGAAACGACTAAGATGGCACCATCCATTTGGGCTGCCCCTGTAATCATGTTTTTCACATAGTCCGCGTGTCCTGGTGCATCGATATGCGCATAGTGGCGTTTTTCTGTTTCATATTCTACGTGTGCGGTATTGATCGTAATCCCGCGTTCACGTTCTTCTGGAGCTGCATCAATACTAGCATAGTCTTGAGGATTTGCTAGGCCTTTTTTGCCTAATACTGTAGTGATCGCAGCAGTTAAAGTAGTTTTCCCATGGTCAACGTGTCCAATTGTACCAATATTAACGTGTGGTTTACTTCTGTCGTAATGTTCTTTTGCCATAATTTACAAACCTCCTAAATAATATAGATCACTGAAGGATTTCAGCTCTCACTTTTTTATTATAGTCCTTTTTTGAATAAATCAAAAAGAATACGTCCGGCTTACTTTTTGTAAGATTCGAACTAAGCTTATTATACGTCAAAATTGGTCAAAGTCAACTAAGAGCACTCGCCTGTCTTATACGCGAAAAAAGTACCTTTTATAAATAAAAAATTATGTTTTTGAGAAAAACTTCAAGCTCTTCTTTAACTTTCTTTTGAAGCAATAAGAACAAAATGAGGAAAAGTTTAAAATTCAGCTGTCGCCAACAACTTTCAATAGACGAAATCTTCTATTTCGTTAATAATAAGAAGAGAGGTGAAGTACATGAAAAAATTAATTGGCGTACTTGTCGTTTTAGGCATCTTTCTCGGCGGAAGTTTTGCAGCCTATCATTATTTTTACGGCGGCGAAGCCTATTATACAAAAATCACGACGAATGGCGAAATGTCAGCTTTCCGAACAGATAATGGAGAAAAATTTACGACTTATACCTACAAGCAAGCGGCTTATAACAAAGATGGAGAAAAAAAACAAGTGACGCTTCATGAAGTAAGAGAACATCCATTAAAGATGAATGCGTATCTCCAACTCAAAGTCAATCCTCGTAAAGGTGTATTAAGCTGGGAAGAAATAAAAGCTTCTGAAGTCCCTAAAAATGCGGCAGAAAAAATCGATCAATAATCGGTGGTCTTAAAATTTTATTAGATAAAAAGAGGCTGGGACACGAGCGTTTAACTCCAAGAAATAAGAAGAAATTCATGAAACTTGCTTTTCAAATTCTTGTGAATTTCAGCTTATTTCCGAAGGAGTTGCTTCTGCTTCCGCCGTTTATACGTGTTTAGAGCGTGAGACAAAAGTGTTCTTTACTTTTGTCTCACGCTCTTTTTTTGTTATATTCGTCTTTTCAGATCCTTCTCATGGACCATTCATTCAACTAAACATCGGTAGTTGAACATCTAATGTTCCAGTCACTTTTATAAACGATTCAATACTTCATCCACATTTTTGATCATCACAGATATCGTACCATCCGGATTATTCACAAATTCAATCAAATCTGGGTTGCGATATACATCGACTGGTACAATCAGTTCGATTCCGTTTGATAGTTTAAATTTTTGTTTTCCAAATTTTTTCTCAGAAATTTCTTGTACTTCTTTTACAGGGGGGGCTTCTGGGACAAACCCTTGCTCCTGTACTTCTTCTTTAAAAGCCAGTTTTGCCGTAATGTTTTCCTTGAAGACTTTTTCTGCGATCATCTCATGATCCAACCGTCCTTTTTCTTCTATCGTGTCATAGACAGCTTCTTTTAAATCAGCCATGATATCAAATTCTTCTGTCTCGAATTTTTTTCCGAGATGCTTGGCTACTTTTTGGATCACTTTTACGTTTTCCTCTAAAGAAGGTGCAGGAACACTTTCGATCACTCTTCCAGAAAAATAAAGCTCTTTTTTACCGGAAAACTCATATTTTTTTTCAATCAATTCGTAGGTCCAATCGGACAAGTTCACCGCGAAGGCTTCATCTGCTTTTTGTGTTTTCGCGCCTAGTATTGCTCGGTTCAAAATCAAACGGTTGTCAATCCCTACTTCGTCTGCTTCAACAAAATGCGTATAAGCCTCACGATAATTGACTTTCAATAAAGATAGGTACATCACTGTATCTAATTCATACAAAACAACAAATACATCTGCACTTGGCGCCTCTTCACTTTCTTGGTAAATATCGAACCATCGCTGAACGATTGCTTCACTTGCTTCCACAAAATTTTCTTGAGCGATTTTAAGTGATTCAACGATCATGCTTTCTTCTGCCAATTGTCCAGTTTTCGTTTGGGCAGAAGAGATTTTTTGGATTTTCTTTTGAAGAAAATCACGAATATATTCTTTTGTCAGATCCAGCTCTTTTTGTGAAAAGACCGGCGAACCCGTTTCTCTGTCAATAATATGCAGGATTGCTTTTTTTAAATAGATATCCATTTCCTCATTCCCTTCTGTCCTAGTTTACGGAAAAAAAATCAAAAATGCCAGAATCAAAATCATTTTCTTTTAAACAAAAATTTCAATAGTAGAAACAAAATGGATTCTTTTTTTTGGAAAATGCGCTAAACTTATAGATGAACGAATAAAAAAGGAGCTGAAAGTATGAATTCATTAACAAGCACGTATCGTCTATCAAATGGTTACGAAATTCCAATAGTAGGATTCGGCACATGGCAAACACCTGACGGGGATGTCGCTGTTTCCTCTGTTAAAGAAGCACTGGCTGCAGGTTATCGCCATATCGATACTGCCCAAGGATACAAGAATGAAGAAAGTGTCGGCCAAGCGATTAAGGAAAGTGGCATTCCTAGAGAAGAGATCTTCCTAACAACAAAGTTATGGAATGCCAATCACAGTTATGAACTTGTGATGTCTTCTTTTGAGGAATCATTAAAGAAACTCCAAACAGATTACGTAGATCTGTTCTTGATTCACTGGCCAAATCCAGTTGCTTTTCGTGATAATTGGGAACAAGCAAACGCAGATACATGGCGGGCATTTGAAGAACTGTATGAAGCAGGTAAAATCAAAGCAATTGGTGTCAGCAATTTCTTGCCCCACCATCTAGATACACTTGCTAAAACAGCAAAAATCATGCCAATGGTCAATCAAGTTTTCCTTGCACCAGGTGAATTACAGCCAGCTGTAGTTGAGTATGCAAAAAAACATGAGATGATCCTTGAAGCATACAGCCCATTAGGCACTGGGAAAATCTTCGATGTACCTGAAATGAAACAAATCGCTGAAGCGCATGACAAGACGATCGCACAAGTTGCTTTACGTTGGTCATTGCAACACGGATTCCTTCCTCTTCCTAAGTCAGTCACACCAAGCAGAATCAAAGAAAATACTGAACTGTTTGATTTTGAATTGACAGAAGAAGAAATGAAACAAATTGATCAGTTAGATGGTGTAGTTGGCAAGGCAAAAGACCCAGATACTACCCAATTCTAAGTCGAAAGGTGATTTTATGGATCCAATCGAACGCTTGAATTCTCTCTCGGAAGAAGTCATTCAGACTTTTCATTCCGATTTTGTCTTTTTGATCGATGCAGAGAAGATCCAACATTTTCCTGCAAGAAACTGGACACATAATCAAATTATCGAAGAGCTAAAAAAACGGTTCGATCATTCACTAATGGTCACAACTTGGCACGAACATGAAGTCATTTATTCACCTGAGTTACCTGTTTTTGCCTTGATACCGAAAAGATAAAAAGATTGGAACAGGTTATGTGAATAGATAACCTGTTCCTTTTTTTATTTTTCTTTCAAAAAATGGAAAAATAAGCAAATTTTTCTGTTGTAATTTGCGTATACGCAAGTTTTTTTGCATTACTCCTTTTCATTTGGCTTTTTTTTTCTTATAATCGAAAGGGTATGAGCGAAGGAGAGAACATATGAAGAAAAAACAGAAACAAAAATTATTAAATCAATTCCGTCCTTCATTGGATGGTGTAAGAGGACAGTTATTCCGTTCTCTAGAAGATGAAAGCTTGAGACGTTATGGTTTGCCATTACAAGTCATGCTTGATCCCAAAAACCGTCAAATCTTAACGATCGGATTAGCTGGAAAAACAAATGAAGATACACGAATCAACGTGCCTATCGATGATAATTTCAATACTGTATTAAAGCGGATCCGTTCGGGAGAAAACGGTATTTTCGAACGATTCCGTGACAATCTTCTTATTGAGATCGTATCTTACTGGAATGATCAACGATTGAAAAACGATGAACCAACTGCACAAACCGTTGCAACACCAGTGACAGAAGAAACAGTCAGTGTGCCAGAAGAAAAAGTGGAAGAACCAAAAGCGGACACAACTGAAAATACACGCTCAACTGATACGAATGCCGCTTTAAGTTTTGCTGATTTTTCAAAAGCTGTTGCTGAGTATCCTAAATTTTACACAGAACAAAATGAACAAGAAGTAGTTATTTATGAAAAAAATGCGGATGAACCTCGTAAGTTAGCAACTATTTCTATGACTGCTGAAAATGAATTTGTCATCGAAAAAGCACTTGAACGAAAATACAAAGTCAAATTGACTTTGATTCCTTTAATTGAACAATTTGCAGCGACAGCGATTACCGATAGATAAAAATTCTATTTGTCACAAAAGGCTGGAATCGAAGATTCCAGCCTTTTTAGTCATATAATAAATAGTTAATATTAAAAATATATATCCGAATATAACAATAGATTCGTGCTTTTTTCAATTTGTTTTTCTTGTCTATTGCATGTCCTCTCTGTGAATGACAAAGCGTTGTCTTTGCGCATGTTCCAAAGGTTGCATACGCAAAGGACGATTATCTAAATATATGTCGTTTTGCACAGTTAAGACTCGTTGGCTCCGAACACTTTGTAGATAATAAACATCCCCATTTACATGCTCTTCCCTAGCTGGTATCAATCGCCATCTTGCCCGAGTCAAGAAACCACCGATCATCTCTACGTCACGAGATGAGATATCTTCTGCTAGAAGATATCTTGGATTTGCCAGACTTCTTAGGATATATGATCTTGTCTGTTCATCATATTCGAAAATCCATTTTTGATTTGAATGACCTCGATTTCTAAATATGATCCCAGTATTGTTACTCTGATTCCAGTCTACTACTTTCCAAACATCTGCTTGACATTGAATAGAAGCGATATAGCCATGGTATTTGCCTCTGCTTTCAGTATCTTTTAATAAGCGATGATTGATGTCAATAATCGCATTGACGAGCTTTTCGCTTGGGTAATCGCTAGGAACGATTCCTATGTGTCTGATATTTCTATGTAATATACGACAATAGGTAAAAGGATTGGTTACTGCTGCCTACCCCTGTACGCCGCTCCAAAATCCGTTTGCACTTAAAAAATTGATATATTTAACACCATTCGTCCCTCTACTTTGATTTGCTCTATCAATTTGCTGCTCGACAGCCCATCGTTTATCATTTGGATTCACTGGATTCCAATAGTCTTGTATATCAAAACTTGACGGATATGGGATTCCGACATTATTTCCCAAGAAATTACGAAAAATGACGATTTTTCCTCGTGTCTCGCTAAGAGTCGGATTAGCGTTTCCATAATAAAAGTAATCTCTCCAGCGACTATCTTGTAAATATCGTGTATTAAGAATATGGTTGAATGTATGGTCATTTTCACTACTGTATTCTTGTTTCAATCTCATATAGACTACTTCTTCAGGATTGTCACGAAGAAAGGCCACTGTTTTATTAAGTACATCACCGAAATTCTGGTTTAGATAGTACCTGTCGTGATGCATCGTAAAAACACCATCAATGGCACGTGCACGTATATCTAAAAAACGTATTCCATTGTCAAGTTGCTTGCGGATGTCGATACTTTGTGTTCTCACATAATCACTGAGTCCTCCTCTATAAGTTGCTGTCGCTGAATTGTGTGTCCCTGGAATAGATAATTCTGATAGACGTACATCATCTCTTAACTGACTCATCCAATTCCGATTATATGTACGAGCTGTCCAAGATTCGGTAGTCATATTGGCATAAGAGATTGGGACTTTATAACCTAGTAAAAACACCCCAAAACAGATGCTCAGTAGTACGGTAAGTTTTTTCTTATTCATAAGTTCTCCATTCTTTTTTATTTTGTGCGCACACTTAATTATAGCTAGAAAAATATTCTAACAATGGACGCATTTTTCTCGTAAAAGAAAAAAAGGCAAGATCTGCAGTAAATAAAATAACTGCAAATCTTGCTTTCTTCCTCTAAAGATACTTTTTTATTTTTCTCGGATTTTTTCCAATAGCTGTATAGCTGTCTGCTGATTCATCTTTTCTGCTTCACGTAATTTTTGCGCAACTTGCTCGATTTCCTCACCAACTGCCCCAATTGAGATCGCTAATGAACGAGCTTGAAGCCCCATGTGTCCTTTTTGGATTCCTTCTGTAACTAATGCTCGCAAAGCAGCAAGATTTTGAGCTAACCCTACAGCAGCCATTACTTGCGCTAGTTCCTTGGCTGAATCGACATCTAGCATAGCTAAGGATACTTTAGCTTTTGGCAGGATATTAGAAGCTCCGCCCACTGTAGCCACAGCCAAAGGCACTGTTAACTTCCCAACTAGTTTATTTTCTTTAATCTGCCAGTCTGTTAATCCTTGGTATAATCCGTTTCTTGCCGCATAGGCATGGATCGAAGCACTTACCGCACGTGTATCATTTCCTGTAGCTGCTATTACAGCTTCTATACCATTCATGATTCCTTTATTATGCGTCGCTGCACGATACGGATCAAGCTTCGCGTATTCCCCTGCTTGCTGGATTTTTTTAGCAATTTGTTCACCAATTTCTTTACTTCTTCCTAAGCGTTCAAAGGGGATTTCACAACAGGCAGAAGCCAACGATTCTGTAGCAAAATTACTTAAAATACTGAATAGAATCTCCTCCTCAGGGAACCATTCCCGTAATTTGTTTGCTACGCTCTCAAGAATCGAGTTGATCATGTTGGCACCCATTGCATCTTTTACATCCACTAAAAAATCAATAGATAGGTAGGCATGGAAACTTCCCATAAATTCCCGTGTAGAGATATCTTGAACACCGCCCCCGCGTTTCACGATGGAAGGATAGCTTTCATTTGCACAAAGAATCAGTTCTTCTTTTCGATGATTCACTGCATTGATCACTGCTTGATACTCCGATTTTCCTGATAGAACGATTTGTCCGCGCATCAGCCGTTGAGGTGTTTCTGCACAGATATTTCCGCAGATTTTTGCGCCATTGCTTGCAGCTGCAATAACAGATGGTTCTTCTGTAGCCATCGGGATCCATTTTTTCTTGCCATTGATTTGGAAATTTTGTGCAATGCCCATTGGGATTTCCACTTCGCTCACTTGGTTTTCAATCATATGATCTGAGAGCTCTTCAGAAAGTGTTTGTTCCTCAAAAATCAGTGCATTTTCCTGTGTCAATACACCTTTTTCAACTAATTGACTGCGCCGTTCAGATGGCGTGAGCTGATAGAACTTTTTTTTTTGCAAATCCTCACGTGTTTGCTCCGTATTCGCTTCTAACAAGACTGCCAAGCCTAAACCTCCGCCAACACATAATGAAGCAATCCCGTATCTCTTCTGCTCACGAAGCAATCCGTAAGCTAACGTGGTCAAAATCCGTGCACCGCTTGCCCCAATTGGATGTCCTAATGCGATTGCTCCTCCATAGATATTGACCTTTTCTTCATCTAACTGTAGTTCTCGATTGACCACGATAGATGAAGCCGCAAATGCTTCATTGATTTCAAAAAGATCGATCGTTGGTAAAGCTATTCCTGCTTTATCTGTCAATTTTTGAATGGCTGTGATTGGAGCGATTCCCATGATGCTTGGATCAATACCAACTTCCGCTACTTCTTTGATGGTTGCCAAATAAGGCAGATTATTATTCTCTGCGTATTCTTTGGATGCAAGGATCACCACTGAGGCACCGTCATTCAATGGAGAAGCATTGCCTGCTGTTACTGTTCCTTCTTCCGAAAATACTGTACGTAATGTACCCAATTTTTCCAATGTACTATTTCCACGAACTGCTTCATCCTCAGATAACACGTCTTCAGCAGAAATCTTGAGCGGAATGATCTCCTCAGAAAACATGCCAGCTTCAACAGCTTGAGCTGCTTTCAATTGGGATGCCAAGGCATAACGATCCTGTTCTTCTCTGCTCACAGAAAATTGGGTTGCCACATTCTCTGCGGTTAATCCCATATGTGCATTTGAAAATGCGTCAGTCAATCCGTCGTTGACCATACTGGAAATTGGTTCGCCATATTCATTTGTTTCTGACTGATAGGGTTTCAGCATAGGTGCTTGTGACATACTCTCTGTTCCGCCTGCTACCACAAGCTCTGCTTCACCTAATTGGATCAGTTGACGTGCTAAAATCACTGCTTTCATACCAGATCCACAAACTTCATTGATTGTCATTGCAGGGACATCCACTGAGATACCGCTGTTCAAAGCAATTTGTCTAGCAACATTTTGACCATTACCAGCCTGCAGGACATTCCCGAATATTACTTGATCTATTTTATCTTTTTTCAGTTTTGTTTTATCTAATAATTCTTTGGTCACAAGTGTGCCTAATTCAACTGCAGTAAATGGACTTAAACTTCCGCGATACTTTCCTATCGGCGTTCTTGCAGCATCTATCATTACGACTTCTTTCAAGTAAGCCACCTCCTACAAAAATATACCATTCTTTGCTATAAAAACAAATAACTCTTGTTCCAGTTAGTTTTTTCTAAGATTAAATTTTAACAATCCTTAAATATTCGCTTTTTTATATTTCTTTTAATCTTTTTATGATACTTTAGTAAAGTAAGTTTTTTATCATGAGTAAAGAGGTGTTGAAATGAAAATAGGGATTGATCGTCTTTCCTTTTTTATTCCTAATTTATATTTAGATATGACAGAATTAGCAGAAAGCCGTGGAGATGACCCTGCAAAATATCATATCGGTATTGGTCAAGACCAAATGGCAGTCAATCGTGCGAATGAAGATATCATTACACTAGGGGCAAATGCTGCCAGCAAGATCGTGACAGAAAAAGACCGTGAGCAAATCGACATGGTCATCGTCGGAACAGAATCCGGGATTGACCATTCAAAAGCGAGTGCGGTAATTATCCACCATTTACTAAAAATCCAATCTTTTGCTCGTTCTTTTGAAGTAAAAGAAGCTTGCTACGGTGGCACCGCAGCTTTACACATGGCAAAAGAATATGTCAAAAATCATCCAGAACGAAAAGTACTAGTCATAGCAAGTGATATTGCTCGTTACGGCTTGGCAAGCGGGGGGGAAGTGACGCAAGGTGTCGGTGCTGTTGCGATGATGATCACTCAAAATCCGCGTATTTTATCGATTGAAGACGACAGCGTATTTCTGACAGAAGATATCTATGATTTCTGGCGTCCAGATTACAGTGAATTTCCTGTTGTCGATGGACCTTTATCTAATTCTACGTATATCGAATCGTTCCAAAAAGTTTGGAATCGACATAAAGAATTATCGGGTCGAGGACTCGAAGATTATCAAGCGATTGCTTTCCATATCCCATATACGAAGATGGGAAAAAAGGCATTGCAAAGCGTATTAGACCAAACAGATGAAGGGAATCAAGAACGGCTACTGGCTCGCTATGAAGAAAGCATTCGTTACAGCCGACGAATCGGTAATCTTTACACTGGTTCATTATACCTTGGACTAACTTCTCTACTGGAAAATTCGAAATCATTGCAGCCAGGAGACCGCATTGGTTTATTCAGCTACGGTTCTGGTGCAGTAAGTGAATTTTTTACAGGTTATCTGGAGGAAAACTATCAAGAATATCTCTTCGCGCAATCTCATCAAGAGATGCTGGATTCTCGAAAACGAATCTCTGTTGACGAATATGAAACGATTTTCAGCGAATCGCTTCCTGAACATGGAGAAAGCGCAGAATATACATCAGACGTACCTTTCTCGATTACAAAAATTGAAAATGATATTCGTTATTACAAAATATAATACACGCATAAAAAAGACCCTTTCACGAAATGTGAGGGGATCTTTTTTTGTCCTTGGACCAGAGAAGCAATCGATAGGTCAACCTAGTCGTACTGATGATTTCTTGTTTTTCACTGAATAGTTTGCGAATATATCTAGTCATAACAGGATCTTTTGCGTACTCTTCATAGTACATCTTCATCCACTCTTCAGTAATTGATTCCTGTGCAAAATAAGTAAAATCTTTTTTCTTTACTTTGAATCCTTTATCAATTAAATATGATTCAAATTGATCCATGATAAATGGGGTTGTATTAGGATCTTCTATCATTCCTAGTTGCTTTTCGATAGGATAAAAAACATCATCGATTGATTCCACTACTCTCATTATCACGCACCATTTGCTTGACTTTTTCATCAGTTTTTCTAATTGATTGGGATGTGTCAAAGCTGGGTTTGCTGCTGTAAAAACCACTTCATATGTCTCACTGGATTGGATAAATTCTTCTAATGATCGTTTGATAAAGGAAACATTTGATAAGTCAATTTTTTCTGCTTCTTTTTTTGCATTTGCTAACATTCCTGAAGAAAAATCAATCAAATCGTAGTGATTAACTTCTTTTGCTAAAGAAAGAAATCTGCCAGATCCTCCGGCAACGTCTGCTACTATTTCAGCAGGCAGGACTTTCTCCGACTTCAGATATTCTCTTACATCTTCTGCAATAGTTGTTTGTGATTCTTGCTGGATTTCATAATATTCTTCCGCAAAATCATCCCATTCTTTTTCATTCATTTGAATCCCTCTTACTTTTTGATTTTTGTTAGATATTTTCACTTTTCGGAATAAATAACTCTCCTCTTTTATCTATTATATCTCTTTTGATGAATAAAAAAATGTTTTGCTTTCCGTCTATTATAAATAAAAAAAGACTGTGACAAACGTCGTGTCACAGTCCCTTATTCCGAATAAACGGTGTTCAATCAGCTGACCTTCGGTATTAGCTCAACAAACGGCAAAATATGAGGAACTATTTTTCCGTTTGTTTCTCTAATACTCAGATCAGAACGCTGATTTCACAACCTCCTTGATTCGTTTTATTTATTTCCTTGTACTCGTACAATGATCAATTTCGTGATTTCCATCAAGATGATTGTCACAAGGGCGATTCCCATACATGTAAAGACTTCTGTCAATCCAAATGCTGATGGGATAGAGAAGACTTCTTTCAGTCCTGGAATCATTGTTAAGCAGTAAAGCGCGCTACATACAACTACAGCTAGTAAGACACTTCTGTTAGAGAAGAACCCTGCTTGGATAGCTGTTTGTGTATTTGAACGTGCTGGGAATGTTTGCAATGTCCGACACCAAATCAATGTTGAAAATGACATAGCTACACCGAATTCAGGTGAATGCTGCATACCAAGCCATTGAGCGAAGATAACAGCAATCCCAATCAGCACACCACGATACGTTACAGAAATCAATGTTTTGTCCGTAAAGATTCCTGAATTTGGATCTCTTGGCGGACGGTTCATCGTAGCGGGTTCTGCTTTTTCTGTACCTAATGCAATCGCTGGTAGTGAGTCATTGACTAAATTGATGAACAGCAGTTGTAATGCTGTAAATGGATTGGACCAGTCAGCAACTAAGGCAAAGATGATCGCAATGATCGCACCTAAGTTTCCGGCAAATAGATAAGAAATAGCTTTCTTGATATTATCAAACACGTTACGTCCTACTTCTACTGCGCTGACAATAGAAGCAAAGTTGTCATCCGTCAATACCATCGCTGCTGCATCTTTTGCCACATCTGTACCAGTTCCCATAGCAATCCCAATGTCTGCTTGTTTCAATGCTGGTGCATCATTTACGCCGTCACCTGTCATAGCGGAGATATGACCTTTATTTTGCCAAGCACGAACGATACGGATTTTATTTTCAGGAGAAACACGTGCATAAACGGTGACTTTTTCTAAAACTTCGTTTAGTTGCTCTTCTGTTAATTCATCTAATTCCGTTCCAGTCAGAGCTAAGTTTCCTTCTTCAAAAATCCCGATTTGTTTTGCGATAGCAACAGCTGTTGTTTTGTGATCACCAGTAATCATGATCGTTTTGATTCCTGCACTTCTTGCTTCTGTCACCGCTTGAGTGACTTCAGCACGTGGAGGATCGATCATAGCAAGCAAACCAACAAGGATCAAATCATCTTCATCTTCAAATGACAAATCAAAATTATCAAGTGGACGGTACGCAAAAGCTAGTACACGTAATGCTCGTGTTGAAAAAGCTTCATTTTGCTCTTGGAATTTTTTCATCAATTCATCCGTCATCGGAACAACTTCGCCATTCAGTAATACCTTTTTACTGCGTTGGAAGACGATATCTGGTCCCCCTTTGACAAATAAGTAATTTTCGTTATCGATCGTGTGTCCAGTAGACATCAATTTTCGATCTGAGTCAAAAGGAAGTTCTGCTTGTCTTGGGTAGTTGTTTCGAATTTCCTGATAAGGCTGGTTTAGTTTTTCACTAAAATCGATAAACGCTACTTCCGTAGGGTCGCCCAATTTAGTCCCATCTTCACTGATTGATGCATCATTCGCTAAGACACTGATTTCAATCAAACGACGTTCGTCAGCTGTCCACTTTGAAGGATCGTTTGTGAAATCTCCAGTATCGCCATTTCCTAAAAAGTAGTCAACAACTGTCATTTTGTTTTGTGTCAATGTACCCGTTTTATCTGTACAGATGATACTTGTCGAACCAAGTGTCTCAACTGCTGGAAGTTTTCGGATAATGGCATGACGTTTCGCCATTTTATTCGTTCCCAAAGATAACACGATTGTTACGATAGACTGTAATGCTTCTGGAATAGCAGCTACGGCTACGGCTACGGCAAACATCACTGCGCTGACGATATCTGCAGTCATATCTCCTGTACCTTCTCCAAGATAAATACGGAACAATTGGATACCTAAAATCAGTAGAGATAATGCCAAAATAGCCAGACTTAATTTTTTACTGAATTTATCCAGACCTCGTTGTAACGGAGTGACTTGCTCAGTTGTTGATTCCAAAAGACCAGCAACTTGTCCGATCTCCGTATTGTTCCCAGTTGAAGTCACTAAGAATTTACCGCGTCCGTAAGTTACGATCGTTCCACTGAATACCATATTCGTACGATCACCGATTGGAACAGTACTTGTGATATCCATTACTTCTTTTTCTGCGGAAGTCGACTCTCCTGTCAGCATGCCTTCATCTACTTTTAATGAACCCGCATCTAGTAATCGTCCATCAGCAGGTACATAATCGCCTGCGTCTAACAACACGATATCCCCTACGACAAGTTCGTTTGCCGGAATCGTTTTTTCTTTACCGTCACGAATCACTCGAGCATCAGGTGCTGAAAGATTTTTCAATGCCTCTAAAGAACCTTCTGCTTTTTTTGTTTGGATAACACTGATGATAGAATTCAACATCAACACTGCAAAAATAACTAAGAATTCGATGTAGTCTCCCATGACCATCTGAATCAGTGCGACAATCAGCAATACGATAACCATTGCATCTTTGAAGGTTTCTAAGAACAATTTCCAAGTTGGCTTCTTCGGCTTTTCTTTTAGCTGGTTCAAGCCATCTCTTTCTAATTTTTCCTTCGCTTGCGTGGTGCTCAATCCATCGGTTGAGCTCTGCGTTTGCTGCATCAACGAGTCGATCGTTTCTTTATAGACCGCTTGTTGTGCTTGTTCCTTGTTTTCCAAATTTCATCCCCCATTTTTTGATCTCGGTCCTAGTCCTGTCTGAAAAAAAAGAGACCTAAGACAAATACGCATTTGTCTTAGGTCTCACCATTTCATACAATACCAGAAAACCATTTGGTTAACTTACTGTTGATATTATCGCAACAAAATGTTGCCGGTTACTCCCCTAAGGAGATATTCAACTGTACTAATATCCTACCTTATTAAGCTACAAAAAGCAACTACTTTAGCCCGATTTACCTACATTTTCATGAAAAGAGTGAAAAGTATATTCACCTTGGTAGGCTTCTTTCTTCTATCATGCTATACTAATGTTATTGTATGTAAGGAGGAACATTTTTGTGGTATCTAGTATTATAACCGCCCTTTATCTATTGAATGCACTTATTGCTTTAGTGGCTATCTTGATCAAACCCCGAGATGTAGCAGCTATTTGGGCATGGCTCTTAGTATTATTTGCCCTTCCTGGGGTGGGTTTTGTATTATATTTATTTTTCGGACGTGGATTAACGGATAAGAAAAAATTCTATCTCCGACAAAGTGACTTGAAAGAATTAGAAAACTTTCAGTCTTTTAGAGGAGATACCATTGAACATTACGATCCTGACATGGGCGACAAAGACAAACAACAATTTGTCGACTTCTTCTCTTCATTAAATCGTATGCCGCTGACAAGAATGAATTCTGTCACTCTTCTCACAGACGGACAAAAAAAATTAGATTCACTGCTTCAAGATCTAAAAAAAGCCAAACATTCGATCCATATCGAATATTACGCATTTGTGACAGATACTATCGGTCAGCAAGTCTTACGCGTTTTAGAAGAAAAAGCCGCAGAAGGCGTAGAAGTTCGTATATTATATGATGCATTTGGCTCCCACGGCACAAAAGCAAAAGATTTCAATCGTCTAATCAAAAATGGTGGACATGTCCATACATTTGTTACCTCGCAAAAAGCATTGCTTCGTTTCCGATTGAACTACCATGATCACCGGAAAATCGTTGTGATCGATGGAAAGATCAGTTACACCGGTGGCTTCAACATTGCCAATCAATATGTAAATACGACAAAAAAATTCGGCTATTGGCGTGATACGCATATACGGATTTTCGGTGCCGCTTCTTCTTTGCTTCAACTTCGTTTTTTAACAGACTGGAACGTCTCAGTTCCTGAAGAAAAAAAGGTCGGCTATCATTTGAATTATTTCTTTAAAAAAGCCGATCGAGACGAATCCAAACTTGCTGATACGTCCATCCAGCTTGTCTCAAGCGGACCAAATAACGAACGCGAACAAATCAAGCTTTCGTTTATCAAATTGATTACTTCTGCTAAAAAACGTGTTTGGATACAGACACCTTACCTCGTTCCTGATGAAAGTGTCATTGCTGCTTTGAAAATCGCAACTGCTTCTGGTGTCGATGTGAAAATCATGATCCCCAATAAACCGGATCATCCTTTTATTTATCGAGCAACACAATATTATGCGCGTCAGCTCATCAAGGAAAACGTACAAATTCTTGTCTATGAGAATGGCTTCCTCCATGCAAAAACATTGATAATGGATGATGAAATCTGCATGGTAGGTTCAGCAAATCAAGATATTCGTAGCTACCGATTGAATTTTGAAACAAGTGCTGTCATCTACGATCCTGAGTTTTTAGAAGAACTTGCTACTCAGTTT
The DNA here is from genome assembly GCF_032465635.1 of Enterococcus sp. 2STP. NCBI lineage: Bacteria > Bacillati > Bacillota > Bacilli > Lactobacillales > Enterococcaceae > Enterococcus > Enterococcus sp. 2STP. Next base: position 30,221 of record NZ_JAWDJH010000037.1, on the reverse strand, counting down.
AAAGAAGATGAGACACATTGTTCACCAATGACGACTGAAACAGTGAAGGAAATGTCTAATTGGCTGTTATTCAAGCAACAAATTTCTCGATTATTTTCTCCAATCTTATAATTTTTCCATTCAAGTAGAGAAAAGAGGCTGTGACAAAACGTGTCACAACCTCTTTTTCTGAATAAACGGTGTTCAATCAGCTGACCTTCGGTATTAGCTCAACAAACGGCAAAATATGAGGAACTATTTTTCCGTTTGTTTCTCTAATACTCAGGTCAGGACGCTGATTTCACAACCTCTTTCTTTTACTCTAATTCACCGGCTGCCCAATGATTGATTGGTCCATATTTATGCCCTACGTTTATTTCTTCACGAATCGCACGGTTTACATAGTCTTTTGCCAATCGGATCGCTTGTTCTACTGTTTTTCCTTTAGCTAATTCGGCTGCAATACATGCAGATAACGAATCGCCAGTTCCATTGATCCGGTCAGTAGGATAAAATGGCGCATTTAGCCAAAATGATTTTCCTGATTCAAGCAATACGTAGTCGTTGACTGTTTCTTGTTGCGCATCTTTTGCATGATGTCCTTTGATCATGACGTTTTTCGCACCCATCTCTTGCAGTTCTTTTGCTGCTTGCACAAAATCTTCTTCAGTTGCTAATGTCCGTCCAGTCAGCTTTTCTGCTTCGTAAAAATTAGGTGTCAGTACTTCGGCCAAAGGGACAAGTTTTTCTTTCAAGCTTTGCAAAGCAGATTCTTCTAGTAAAAGATTTCCATGTTTCGTTACGATCACGGGGTCCACGACTAATGGCCCAAAATCATATTTTTGATAATTTTTTACAACTGTCTCAATCAAATTTGAATCTGCTAGCATACCTGTTTTAGCTGCACGTATTTGAAAATCCTCTGCAATCAGTTCAAATTCTTTATCGATAAAATCGGTTGGCAAGGTCACACTTGCTCCGATTCCGTAAGAATTTCCTGCAACACATGCGGTCATGACAGAAACACCGTAAACACTTCTTGTAAAGAATGTATGCATATCTGCTTGCATCCCTGCGCTTCCATCGCTATCTGATCCTGCGATCGTCATTGCTTGTACATACTGCTCTTCCATTAAATCGATCCCTCCATTTTTATAAAAAATTTTTTTCATGATGCTGTTACTGTTTCTATCATATGTTTTTCAAAGTATCCCTCAGTAAATATACCACTACCTTTTCTTGGTAATCAAACTTATTTGAAAAAACATTTGTAATAAATCAGAAAATAGTTGTCATTTATTTGAACTAATTATTCTAATAACAAATACCTGCTATTCGTTTTGTATATATTTCAGTATCCTTCTTGTTTTCATATAACCAATGGCGCTATGATTTCCATATGATAAAAAATAAAGTCAGGTGAAAAAATGAAACTTGAGAATAAAAAAGTCATTTTGAAGAAAATCAAACGTCTCCCAGACCAAATAGAAAACTATACGATCTGTTCTTTCAAAAAAGACAGGAGTATAAAAGCTTATACGCAAAACACAGAAAAAGGAATAATCTATTTCCTAAATGAAGAAGGTTACGATACCCAAACCTTTATGTTTACTGAAAAAAAAGAATTTCATAAACAGATGAAAAAACTGATTGAAAAAGAATTTCCAAGAAGTCATAAACTCTATGTGCATCAGCAATTTTAACTTTTAACTATACGCTCTTAATTAAATATGCTCTGTAATAAAATAAAACTTTATAACAACTATAACAAAACAGAATACAAAACGACGGTTCTATAAGTTATAATCATAGTTGTTAGATGATTCATCTAGTAAAAACACCAGATTTCAAATTTCACACAATTGAAACTAGATGAATCATCAACCTTCTTCAAATTGTTAGAACCCTTTCCCGAGGAGCTGCAGCATAAGCAAGAAAAACAAACAGGAAGCCAAATGGCTGAGACATTCCTTCTATTAGTCTAGTTGTTTCTCGTCGCAAATTTAAGACTTTAGAAAGTTATTTCTATTGATGTTTGGGTTGTTTCACGCTTATACACAGCTCCTTACCTATTATTTATCTCAACAGATCGAACAAATTAATGGAAAATTTAAGGAGTTTTGTTATGCTTACGATCTATTCTTCTCGTACACATAGTTACCATCTGATGGCAAATTGGCTGAAAGACCACCAAATGCCTTACAGAGAACGAATTTTCACACCTAAACAGCCTTTAACCAGAAAAGAAATCTTTTATTTATTATCATTAACAGAAAACGGATTTGACGATCTATTAGCTAAACGCTCGATTGATTATAAAAATTTGAAAGATCAAATTGACCAATGTACGACCTCAGAACTTGTCGATTTAATCGTGTCTCATTTTACTTTGTTGCAACGTCCCATCATTACTGACGGAAAAAAATTATTAGTCGGGTTCAATGAAGATAGTATGCGTCTTTTTATCCCTGTACAATGGCGTAGAAGCCAGCTCAAATCTGTCTATAACGATTTCACGTGGGTAAGCGATCTAGACAATTCTATGGAATTAGATGATGAATTTTTAAATTATTATATATAAAAAGGACGGTGACAAAAAAGTGTCACCGTCCTTTTTTTCGAATAACTAGTGTTCCAGAAGTAGCTTCTACGAAAAATAAGCCGAAATTTCTTGAAGCTAATTCTTGAAGATAACTACTTCTGTCACAACCTCTGATTCATGGCGTTCAAATTTGTGCACACTTACCACGAATAAGTGCTTTGAGTGAACTGACGATAAGAATGACGAACAAGACTGCCATAAATAATCAAAAAGACACCCGTTCCTACTGTAACAAAAAATCCAGAGGCACCGATACTACCATCCATATACCACAAAATCGAAGCAAAAAGTGGGAAAAGTGAAAAAATACATAATCCGATTCCTGCAATCAACGAGAAGCCAAAACTTCGCTGATATGCTTCTTCTTTTTCTTTTGCTTCTGCTAATACTTTTTCAGGTATTTTTCTATTATACAAAAAGTGATTTAAGCGGGTGATTTTCATACCAGAAGCGATGAAAAAACCGACAGCTAATGCTATACCGAAAATCAGACAAGAAACACCCATGAATGCATAGCCTGTTGAACAGAAGAACAGAAATCCTGCAAAGGATAAACAAGTGAATAGGACACCTGACGCTACTTGAAGACTTGCTGCTCTGTATTCTTTCCAATAATTTTCTGCTTCGCTTAAATAAATCGAAGCTGGATTTGATTCCGTCTCGGGACTTGGATTTTCTTTTTTGACATCTAATTCTTCTAATAATTCGTCGATTGAACCAAATGTCGAGATGACTGTACCAATGGCCTCTTGTTCATTTTTCCCTTCTCCCATTAATTCATGATAATGATCTTCCATATTTGCCAACAGATCAGCTTTCAGCTTTTCTATCTCGTTACTTCGGGGTACTCCGATAAAAAGACTTTCTAAATAATTACGGATTGTATCCATTTACTTTCCCTCCAAAAATTGATCGACCACGTCTTTCGTCGTCAGCCACTCTTGCTTTTTTTCTTCTAAAAGATTACGTCCTATTTCAGTGATTTTATAATAGGTCCGTTTTTTTCCATGGGTCACTTCACCAGGGTACGAAACAATCAATTGATTCTTTTCTAAACGGGCAAAAACGGAGTAAAGTGTCGTCTCTTTGATTACATAGGAATCATTTGTCCTCTCACGGATCGTTTTAGAAATTTCGTATCCATAAGAATCGTTTTTGTTAAGGATCGATAAAATAATCGCATCATTGTATCCGCGTATTCCATCACTTGAAATCATGTTCTCTCCTCCATATTACTCCATCTGTCGTTGTAATCAGCATAGCATGATTACTTCATCAGGTAAAGTAATTTTTTGCAAAAAATAAAAAGGAACAGAAAGCAAGAGAAGCGTTATGCTTTTTTGCTTTCTGTTCCTTTAATTTATTTATTTTACAACCATGACGTTACATGATGCGTGGTTGACTACATAGGAAGTAGTGGAACCTACTAGCGCACGTTCTACCGCATTCAGACCTGTCGCCCCCATGACAATCAGATCGATTGGTTCTTTCGATTCATGGAAATTAGCAATCAGTGTCTTTGGATAACCGTAAAGAACATATGTCTCGATATCTGTCAGGCCTTTTTCGATTGCCAAGTTTCGATGTTCTTTCATCTGGTTTTCCGCAACCTCATCCAATTCTTCCTGTAGGCTTGTTGTAACAAATGCAAAATCACCAAAGTAATTGCCTGTTACTTCATTGACATACAGGATGTGCAACGTTGCTTGATTTCGTTTGGCAATCGTGATTGCCTCAAGAAATGCTTTTTCTGCCTTTTCAGAACCATCAATTGCTACTAAAATATTACGATAAGTGTCTACCATTGTAAACGCCTCCTTCACTGTTAGTGTAGCACGATTACAGTGTTAGGACAAACATTTTGTGAACGTTTTATCAAAAAATATCAGGCATCAAATCCGTTTTTTTCGGAGACCATTTTAAACCAGCGACCTGATTTTTTGATCGTGCGTTTGCCGTCTTGTGCCAAATCAACAGCGATAAAGCCATAGCGATTTTTGTAGGCATTTGTCCATGACCAGTTGTCCATACATGTCCACATGTGGTACCCCACACAATTCGTTCCTTCTTGGATTGCTTGATAGACATATTTCAAATGATCCGTCACAAATTCGATCCGATAATCATCTTCAATCATGCCTTCGCTGTTAACAAATCGTTCTTCTCCTTCGACCCCCATCCCATTTTCAGAAATATAGCATTTGATATTACCATAGTTTTCTCTTGTATTCGTTAAAATATCATAGATGCCTTTTTCGTAAATTTCCCATCCACGATATGGATTCATTTTTTTATTGGGCATGTCGTAATTATCAAAATAATCATCTGGCATGGGGCTATGTTCGTGATTGATCGGTGTTTCTTTTGCTTTGATCCGACGAGGCTGATAATAATTGATTCCTAACAGGTCAATCGTGTTTTCTCTGATGAGTTCTAAGTCTCCTTCATGAATGTCAGGCATTATACCCAATGTTTTGACAATCTCGATCAACTCTTGTGGAAACTCGCCTTTCACTGCAGGATCAAGGAATGATCTGTTGAAGAATGCATCCGCGATTTGTGCTGCTTTTACATCTTCTGGGTTCGTTTCATCTCTCGGATAACTTGGTGTCAGATTCAAGATGATTCCGATCTCACCATCATGACCGCCTTCATGGTAGGCTTTGATTGCCTTTGCACTTGCTAGATTCTCATGATAGCCTACTTGGACCGCTTCTTTCATATTGATATGATTTGGATAGTGGAATTGATACAAGTAGCCTCCTTCTACAGGTACGATTGGCTCATTATGAGTAAACCATTTTTTGACTAGGTCTCCAAACAATTCAAAACACGCGGCTGCATAAGAAACATAAGCGTCAACCGTTTCTCTTGATAACCATCCGCCTTTTTCTTGCAAGGACTGTGGCATATCAAAATGGTAAAGATTTACAAAAGGCTCGATACCATTGTTCAGCAATTCAGTAAAATAATCTCGATAAAAAGAAACAGCTTTTTGATTGATTTCACCTGTCCCTTCCGGAATCAAACGACTCCATTGGATAGATGTACGAAATGTGTTATGGCCAGTTTCTTTCATTAACTGAACATCTTCTTTGTATTTTGTGTAAACTTGCGAAGTTTTTTCAGGTCCTACTTGATCAAAGAATTTTTCAGGCTCTAATGCATACCAATGATCCCAAATATTTTCTCCTTTCCCGTCATTACTTACTCTTCCTTCTGTTTGCGGTCCGCTAGCAGCAGAACCCCACCAAAAATTTTCTGGAAATGTGTAGGTTTTCATTTTTTACTTCCTCTCTTTTCTTCTTGATATCGTAATCATAACGAACCTAAAAAAATAAATCAATACTTTTTATAAAAATGACTAGACATTTAAAATGTTCGGCGTTATACTTTGTATGTAATCGATTGCAAATAAATTCGAGGTGAATAAAAATGAACGGTTTTATGGACAAGCTTTCTGAGAAAATCATGCCCTTAGCTAATTTATTAGGGCAAAATCGTTACCTTACAGTTTTACGGGATGCGTTTATGCTTTCCTTCCCTTTAACGATGTTCGGTTCGATCGTTGTCGTTATCAATAACTTGCCTTTTTTCAGTGACGCAACAAAGGGAACTTTATCGAACTTATTCGGTAATGGGCAAAATGCAACAATGAGCATCATGTCGGTTTTTGTTACTTTTGGTATCGGCTATTATTTATCAAAATCTTATGACGTTGAAGGTATTTTCGGTGGTGCCGTGTCTTTTGCCAGCTTCTTGATTCTTACGCCTTTTGCAATGAAAACCGTTGGTGGTGAAGATGTAACTGGTGTTCTTTCACTTGATCGTCTTGGCGCAAAAGGAATGTTCATTGGAATGATCGCTGCTTTCTTAGCTGGAGAAATTTACTGCAGAATCACGAAACGCGGCTGGCAGATCAAGATGCCTGATGGAGTTCCACCTGCAGTAACAAAATCATTTGCCGCTTTGATCCCTGCTGTAGTGACACTAACTATTTTCTTAGTAATCAACGCTGTGATGACTGGTATTTTCAATGCTAACTTACATGATGTCGTTTATGAAGTGATCCAAAAACCATTAACTGGTTTGGGAAGTAGTTTACCTGCAACATTGATTGCTTTGTTCTTTGTCCAATTCTTATGGTTCTTCGGACTTCACGGACAAATCATCGTCAACTCTGTAATGGACCCGATTTGGAATACACTGATGCTTGATAACTTAGAAGCTTATCAACATGGAAAAGAATTACCACACATCATCACAAAACCATTCATGGAAACCTTCACTGTTGGTATTGGTGGCTCTGGAATGACTTTAGCTGTCGTTTTATTGATGGCCTTTGTTCTTAAAAAGAAACAGTATCGTGATGTTGGTCGATTAGCTTTAGCACCTGGTATTTTCAATGTAAATGAACCAGCGATCTTTGGTCTGCCGATCGTATTGAATGCAACAATCCTTATTCCTTGGGTCGTGGCGCCTCTAATCGTAACGACGTTCAATTATTTGGTAATGGCTGCTGGACTTGTCCCTGCACCAACTGGCGTCTCTGTTCCATGGACTGTGCCAATCATTGCAAGCGGTGTCTTAGCAACAAATTCATGGCTTGGCGGTATGCTGCAAGTCATCGACTTTGTCATCGTTGCCTTTATCTGGTACCCGTTCTTGAAAGTATTAGATAAACAACCAGATTTAGATATTGCTTGATGGATCATTAAGGGGATGTGACAAGAAACTTGTCATATCCTCTTTTTTCGAATAAACAATGTTCCAGATGCTACTTCGAGTTGTCGGAAGCATAATCTTTCGTTATACTTTAGAAGAGGTGAATAACGTGCCGAAATACGAAGAAATCGCAAATATTTTAAGGGAACGAATCCGTTCAAAAGAGTATCCTCCCGATAGTTTTTTGCCTAATCAAGTGGACTTGGTCAAAGAATTTGGTGCGAGCCGGATGACAATCAAAAAAGCCATCAATATCTTAGCGATGGAAGGACTTGTCTATTCGCAACGAGGATCAGGAACGAAAATCTTGAATCATCCATTCATGCAAAAAGACACATCGCCCGCTAACGAGTATGAAGGTTTGAGTCTCCAAATGAAACGCAGACATCGTTCTTTGAAAAGTCAAATCATTCATTTTGATGTTGAATTCCCTGATCAATATATCCAAGAACGATTGATGATCGATGCCGAGCAACCTGTCTACAATATTCACCGGTTAAGGATCTTAGATGGCGAGCCTTATGTTTTAGAGCATACCTTTATGCCAGTCCATCTTGTGCCGGGTTTAAAAAAAGAACATTTGTTAGCCTCTATCTATGATCATCTTCATCAAGAATTGAATGTCCATTTTGCAGGGGCTTATCGTGCTATTTCTGCAGATAAAAGTGATGAATATGATCAGCAATATTTGAACTGTGCAGAAAACGATCCTGTACTGGAAGTTCAGCAAGTCGTCTATCTCAAAGATGGCCAGCCGATTGAATATTCTTCCAGCCGAAACCGATTTGATGTTCGGAACTATTCTGTGCTGGATGTGCGTTCAACTTAACCAAAGAGGTTGTGAAAAAGTCGCTTAGTTTCGAGTAGTAAGAAAAATTTTGTGAAAATGGCTTTCCTCATTTTTGCATAAATTTGACTTACTACCGAGAAACTGGCTTTTGAACACCGTGAATCAGAGGTTGTGGAAAAGCCGCTTAGTTTCAAGTCGACTGATTGTCACAGATACAATCTTTTGAATAACATTTACTAAGTACTTTCAGAAGCTCGTTTCCATCTAATCATAAAAAGACTTATGACCACTCGCAATGATTCTAAAGTTAGCTTTTTAAAGCTAATTTTTTTGAAATCGATGCAACTAGTCGTAAGTCTTTTTATTTTATTGATCCGTTCCTCCTCTTTTCCATTCTAGATTCCTTCCTGATACTTTAGAAGACAAATTAATTGCAAAATAGAGATGCACCCTCTATACTATGTCTAAATCAACTACTTACTTTTTGTAAGTTAACAGGAGGAAATTTATCATGGATACACAAATCAGAGGAATTCACCACGTCACAGCAATGACATCTAGCGCAACAAAAATCTACCGCTTTTTTACAGATATTTTAGGAATGCGCTTAATCAAAAAAACCGTTAACCAAGATGACATCGAAACTTACCATCTTTACTTTACAGATGATACTGGTGCGCCAGGAACAGATATGACTTTCTTTGATTTCCCAAATCAGCCAAAAGGAAAAAAAGGAACAGATACGATCTCCCGTGCTTCTTTCCGTGTGCCAAGTGACGCTGCATTAGACTTTTGGTTAGAACGATTTGAAAAATATGACGTTACTCATTCAGCAATCAACGAACGTTTCGGCAAAAAATATATCGAATTTGAAGATTTCGATAATCAATATTATCAATTGATCTCTGACGAAGATAATCAAGGTGTAGCAGCTGGCATTCCTTGGAAAAACAGCAATGTACCGACAGAGTTTGCGATCACAGGACTTGGACCTGTCTTTGTCCGTGTCAGTCAATTAGAGCATATCCGCTTGATTCTTGAAAAAATCTTAGGGTTCAAAGAAACAGATCATTCAGGAGATTTCTACTTATTTGAAATCGGTGAAGGCGGAAATGGTGCAAGCATCATTATTGAACATCGGACAGACTTGCCAAAAGCAATCGAAGGATTTGGAAATATCCATCACTTAGCATTCCGTGTAGCAGACAAAGAAGCATTGGAATACTGGATTCAAGTAATCAATAAGATCGAATTGCCAAATTCTGGTTTCGTCGATCGTTTCTATTTCCAATCTGAGTACTTCCTAGCCGCTCATCACGTACTGTTTGAACTAGCAACTGATGGTCCTGGATTCCTTGAAGATGAACCAGCAGAATCAGCAGGAGAAAAACTATCTCTTCCTCCATTCTTAGAAGAACGTCGTGAAGCCATTGAAGCCTATGTCCGTCCTTTCGATACAAGTGATGCAAATAAAAAACGTGAATAATCTCTTCATGCTACTTCATTTGCATCTATAGAAACAGAAAAGAGGGAACAAAATGACCTACATTTTTGAAAAAGGAACAAGTGGCAAGCATTTGATCTTACTTCATGGCACAGGTGGCGACGAACATTCTTTACTAGATATCGCTCACTTTCTTGCACCAAACAGTACGTTGCTTTCTTTTCGTGGCACGGTCCAAGAAGATGGGATGAATCGTTTTTTCAAGCGTAATGGATTGAATCAATTCGACCTGGACAGTTTGGAAAAAGAAACAGATAAACTCCATGAAAAAATCAAAGAAATCAGCGAAAAAGAACAGATACCTTTAAGCGATTGGCTACTTGTCGGCTATTCAAATGGCGCAACCATCGCTGCTCATTTATTATTGGAGCGTGAGACCGAGCTAAATAAAGGGTTGTTTTTCCATCCGATGTCTCTAGGTGTTCATCAAAGCCGTTCCACATTAGAGGATAAAACCGTCTGGCTTTCTTATGGTGATAACGATCCAATCGTTTCCCCTGCTTCCTTTAAAGAATTGGCCGATCAATTCGAAACACGCCAAGCAAATGTGACGATTCAGCTAACTGTAACAGGTCATCAGTTGACGATGGACGAAATCGAGCAAGCGAGGGAATGGTCAGAGCATCTTCTAACTAAATAAAAGAAAAGAACTACGACTTACATGACACAACCTGAAGCAGATATCCATCTGGATCATAGTGTGTGAAAGTCGTAGTTTTTTGTCGAATAAACGGTGTTCAAAAGCTTGCATCTGCGGTAATGAGTTCAACCAAGTCAAAAATGAGGAGCTTTTTTGGCTGGCCTTATTACTTGATGCAGGGCAGCTTTTTCACAACCTCTTTTGGTTACACAAGGTTCTCTTCAAAGAATGTTGCCATTTTTTCAAATGGAATGATATCTGTCTGGTCGTATAGATCTGTATGGGAAGCTCCTGGAATGATCATGAGTTCCTTGTTATCGCCTTTCAGCTCATTGAAAGCATCCTCCCCAAAGTAACGTGAGTGAGCTTTTTCCCCGTGAATGACTAATACTGCATGACGGATTTCTGGAATATAATGCAATAGTTTCGCATTCATAAGTGATAACCCTGATGTCCTATTCCAACCGTCGTTAGAATTTAAAGAACGAACATGGTATCCGCGATCTGTTTTATAATACGCATGGTAATCTTTAACAAACTGAGGAGCATCTTCAGGCAATGGGTCAACCACTCCTCCAGCACGTGCGTAGTCCCCTTGTTTGAAATCAATGATACGTTGTGCATTTAATTCTTCACGCATTTTATATCGGGCATCTTCATCCATAGCATCGAAGTAGCCATTTGCTGTTACTCGAGTCATATCGTACATTGTTGAGACGACTGTTGCTTTGACCCGTGTATCGATCGCTGCCGCATTCAATGCCATACCTCCCCATCCACAAATACCGATGATTCCGATTCTCTCAGGGTTTACATTTTTTTGTACAGATAAAAAGTCTACTGCCGCTTGAAAATCTTCCGTATTGATATCAGGCGAAGCAACATATCGTGGTACTCCTCCGCTTTCTCCTGTAAACGATGGGTCAAATGCAATCGTTAAAAAGCCTCTTTCAGCCATCGTCTGCGCATATAGACCAGACGATTGTTCCTTTACTGCGCCAAATGGTCCGCTCACAGCAATTGCTGGCAATTTCTCTTCACTTACTTCTTTTGGTTCATATAAATCAGCGACTAATGTGATACCGAAACGATTGGGGAAGGTCACCTTTCGATGATTGACTTGCTCGCTTTTTGGAAATACTTTGTCCCATTCTTGGGTGATATTTAATTCTTTACTCATATTCTAAACGCTCCTTTGATCAAAATTGACATTTGTTTTTGAATGTATTATCATGATAAAACTTAAACCTGACTTTAGGTCAAGGATAAAATTTTAATTTAGGAGGATTTTTTTATGTATTCCATTGGACAAGTGTCTGAAATGTTTGGATTGCCTGTTTCTACTTTACGTTATTACGACAAAGAGGGATTATTTCCTGATATCCAGCGTGTTTCCGGTATTAGAAAATTTTCAGAGAGTGAATTAGAGGCTTTGAGAGTCATTGATTGTTTGAAAAAATCTGGTTTAGAAATAAAAGACATCAAGCAATTCATGAAATGGAGCAAAGAAGGCAGTAAGACATTTGCGGTTCGTAAAGAACTATTTGAAAAGCAAAAAGAAGTTGTAGAAGAAGAAATAACAAAATTAGAAAGAGTACTCGCTATGCTAAATTACAAAAGCTGGTACTATGAAGAAGCAATAAAAACCGGCAATGAAGAAGCCGTATTGAAACTGATTCCTGATGATTTACCCCAACATGTAAAAGAAGCTTATGAACATTCTCATTGAACAAACGGATAACTCACTTTCCTTCTCTATGAACTTCATGAAAACATGAATAAACACCTCTAACTGATTGTTAGAAGTGTTTATTTTTTCACTCAAGTATCCTGCACTTACAGAAATATCCTTTTTACCGCCATCCTAATTCTGGAGCGATATCTTTTACGATTGTTTCAAGCAAATGCATGTTATATTCTACCCCCAAAGTATTAGGAATCGTGACAAGTACTGTGTCTGCTTCTTTGATTGCTTCATCTTCAGCTAGCTCCTTGATTAATTGATCAGGTTCACCAGCAAAAGTTTTTCCAAAAATCGTCGGGTTCCGGTGATAAGCAAGATAGCCGACAGCATCTTGTTGCGGACTACCGTCTTGTCCAAATAAGCGTCGATCCAAATCAGTGGTGATTGGCTGGATCGAGCGAGTGACCAATGTTCTTGGTTCAAAATCATGACCTGCTTGCTTCCACACTTCTTTATACGTACGTAATTGGTTTGCTTGTTGGATATGGAACGGCTCATGGGATTCGTAATTGACTAATGTAGATGATTGCAGATTCATTCCATGTTGTGCTGCCCAGATTGCCGTTTGCTGCGAACCAGCTCCCCACCAGATTCTTTGTCGTAATCCTTCTGAATAAGGTTCGATCCGTAATTTTCCTGATCCTTGTGGGAACATTGGTTGAGGATTTGGTTCTGCAAATGATTTTCCTTCAAGTAATTCCAAGAATTCAAGGGTGCGTTCCCGTGTCACCTCTTTGATTTCTTCTTCACTGTAATCATACCCAAAGTATTTCCAGCCATCTAGAACTTGTTCAGGTGAACCACGACCCACTCCTAGTTGCACTCTTCCTTGTGTGATGATATCTGTCAATCCGGCATTTTCTGCCATATAATAAGGGTTTTCATAGCGCATATCGATAAGTCCTGTGCCGATTTCGATCTTACTCGTCTTTGCGCCGATTGCCGCTAGCAAAGGAAACGGCGACCCAATCTGAGGGGCAAAATGATGTACGCGGAAAAACGCTCCGTCTACTCCAATTTTTTCTGCTTCCACTGCTAAATCGATGGATTGCAAATAAGCATCTTGAGCTGTTTTCACGAGTGATCCTTGCTCCATCCAATGTCCAAAGCTTAAAAAGCCGATTTTTTTCAAGGTAATGACCTCCTCCAACCCTACAAAAATGGAAGGTTTTTTATTTTTAATATGAACTGATTCTACTACTTTTTTTCTTAAAAGACGAATAATTGTTCTCGCGTTATATTCAAGAAATTTATCGGCTGACTATACCCCTACTTCCTTCATCATCTGCCATGTCTTAATCTCTTTTAATAGTCTTTCCCATCGTTGTTTTTTGACTCAAAATGATTGTTTCTAACGTGTATTTATGGTAAAAAAGACAGGATGAGTTCTTTGTACACATCAATTTATACGCTGAACAACAAGAAATATATAAACTAAGAAACCCATTATTTTTTCGCTCCATCATATAGAGTTTTCTTTAGATAAACAATTACAGTTACTAATCCATAACGGAGGAAATCAAATGAAAAAAATCTATTTTTTATGTACGGGTAATTCTTGCCGCAGTCAAATAGCAGAAGGCTACGCGCGTAAATATCTGCCTCCTTCAAAGTTTGAGATCAGAAGTGCGGGGATCGAGACACATGGTTTGAATCCAAGAGCTGTTATTTTCAAGCAGAAGACGGCATACGAGATTTCCAAACAGACGTCTGATTTGATTGATAGAGATTACTTTGCTCAGGCAGACTTGATCATTACACTTTGTGGTGATGCCAAAGACAAGTGCCCTGCCATTCCAAACAATCACGAACACCTTCACTGGGACCTAAAAGATCCTGCACAAGCTGTCGGGAGCGAAGAAGAAATATTAGCGGAATTCAGAAAAGTCAGAGAAGTAATCAAAACAAAGGTTTCTGACTTAAATCAATATGCTCCAAGTTTATAAAGGAATTCTCAAAAATGTTTTTACAATTAACTGATAAATAGAATTGTTCTCTAGCAAAAACTTCTTCTCTTCTTTTTGCTAGATCAATCGTTCCTCCCGTTGACAAATGGATACTTCTCTGCTATTTTATTAGCAATCAATGAAACGCGATGACAAAGAAAGTAAAGTAATGTTAGACGCCAAAGAGAGTTCCTGCTTGGTGAAAAGGAATGCGTATCTGTTACTTGAAAATGGCTTTTGAGCGGATTTCCCGAATATTTAAGGAAATACGGATGTCTACCGTTAACAAGGCACAGTTTCCAAAAGATGATTTTTTTGGATACTGATCGAGGTAAAGTCTGTGAGGATTTTATAACCAAAGGTGGTAACGCATATCTATGCCCTTAGCAATTTTTTGCTAGGGCATTTTTTTGTACCCACTTTTGAATCGACTATCGATACTAATAAAGTCCATCCACTACTTGACCTTGGATACTATCGAAAGGAAGTGAATTTTCGGAAAATTTCGAATCATCCAACAAAATTTTGACATGATGTGGTCAAAAATTGGAAATGCGTATTCATAAATAAACAATTGGGGGAAAATAGAATGAATAAAAAATTTACAGTAAAGCATATTGTAGCTATCGGTATCGGAGCAGCTGTCTTCTTTATCTTAAAACGTTTCGTCACCATTCCAACAGGTGTTCCAAATACGGATATCGCGACCGCTTACCCTTTTCTAGCGCTGCTAGGCGTAGTTTACGGGCCAGTCGTTGCAGGATTAGCTGGTTTTATTGGCCATGCACTGGGTGATTTAACTACTTATGGTGCTTGGTGGTCATGGATCATTGCATCTGGGATTTTAGGTGTGTTTTTTGGTTTACTGACCAAACGTATCCCGATTGAAGAAGGCATATTTGGTAAAAAAGAAATCACGCTCTTCCTCGTGGGTGAAACGATTGCCAATTTAGTGACATGGGTGATTATTGCGCCTGTGGGAGATATTTTGATTTATGCAGAGGCCCCAAGTAAAGTCTTCACGCAAGGAATCGTTGCTGGAATCACAAATGCTATTGTGACGGGAATTATCGGCATTATTTTATTGAAAGCTTATGCACAGACAAAAGTCAAAAAAGGAAGTTTGAACAAAGAAGCTTAGAACGTGAGGAACTAAAATGATTGAGTTTCGTAATTTTACATTTCAATATGACAGCCAAGCTGAAGCAACATTAAAAAATATCGATTTGATTATCCATCCTGGGGAAAAAATTTTGATCATAGGACCTAGCGGCTCAGGAAAATCAACTTTGGGAAAATGTTTGAATGGCATCATTCCACAAAATGAAAAAGGAAGTTTTACTGGTCAATTAACGATCAATGGTAAAAATTTCAGTGAATCTTCTATCTATGATCTTTCATTAGAAGTAGGCACCGTTTTACAAGATACTGACAGCCAATTTGTCGGATTAACAGTAGCTGAAGATATCGCTTTTTCTCTTGAAAATGAGATGATCGAACAAAAAGAAATGCAAGAAGCAGTCAATTTCTGGGCAAAAAAGACAAATTTACTGGCCCAATTAGACAAACGTCCGCAAGATCTATCTGGCGGACAAAAGCAGCGGGTAGCAATGGCTGGTGTTTTGATCGATGAAACACCTATTCTCTTGTTTGATGAACCATTAGCTAATCTTGATCCACAGACAGGCTATGAAGCAATCCAGATGATTGACCGTCTCTATCAATCGCAAAAATTTACGACGATCATTATTGAACATCGTTTAGAGGAAGTGCTAGCTGCACCAGTCGATCGCATCATCTTGATTGATGAGGGAAAGATCATTGCGGATATAGCTCCTACTGAATTGCTGAAAAGTGATTTATTGTCGAAGTGCGGAATTCGTGAACCCTTATACATCACAGCATTAAAACGATCTGGACTCTCATTGACAGAATTCCCAGATTTAACACAAGTCGATCAGCTGGTTTCCCCAGAGATTGCTGCTGCTTTAGCAAAACAACAAGGGACTTTTTGTTCTCCTTCTAAAAAGAAAACGCCGCTATTGATATTGAAAGATGTATCCTTCCACTTCGGTAAGGAACCAATCATCAAAGGAATCGATATAACTCTTCATCAAGGAGAAATGGTTAGTTTAGTCGGACATAATGGAGCAGGAAAATCCACATTGTCCAATCTCATCACCGGTTTCCTTCCTTTCCAAAAAGGCGAACTGTTGTGGAAAGGCCAATCTATCATATCTGAAAGCATCAAAGAGCGCGCAGACAAAATTGGCTATGTACTGCAAAACAGTAACCAAATGCTTTCTAAAAACATAGTTTTTGAAGAAGTTGCTTTGGCTTTAGAAAATCGCGGTGAAGATCCGATAAACATCCAAGAAAAAGTCTTGGAAACTTTGAAAGTATGCGGATTGTATGAATTTCGTAACTGGCCGATTTCAGCGCTGAGCTATGGACAAAAACGACGGGTAGCAGTTGCATCTATATTGGTACTCGAACCAGAATTGCTGATTCTTGATGAACCGACAGCTGGACAAGATTACTATCACTACACTAAAATGATGAAATTTTTGAAAAAATTGAATCAGCAAGGCCTCACGATTTTGATGATCACTCATGATATGCACTTGATGCTGGAATATACAGAACGGACGATTGTTTTGAAAGAAGGACAAATTATTGCAGATGAAATACCTTCGAAGGTACTATCTTCAACCGATTTAGTTACCTCGGCAAGCTTGCGGAAAACTAGTTTGTATCATTTGGCAAAAAGCAATCAGCTGACAGATGCTAGCGGATTCGTTTCGGCTTTTATTCAGCATAAGGGGGACCCTTATGACAGAGAATAATCTCATCGGTTATGTACCGAAAAAAACAATCATCCATCAACTCAGCGGTTTTACCAAACTTTTTTGTTTTCTATTACTTTCGATTATTGGGATGGTCTCTTATGACACACGATTTTTGCTTTGCCTTGCTGTGTTTTCGGTTCTCATTTTTCGGATAGCCAGAATTAGTTATTCTGAGATCTCTTTTGTATTGAAGTTCATTGCTTTTTTCTCCATTTTGAATTTATTGACTGTTTATTTATTTGCCCCAGAATACGGAGTAGCTATCTATGGTACTCGCCATGTCATCTTTGATGGAATCGGTAGATATACGCTCACTCAAGAACAGGTTTTTTATGAATTCAATTTACTGATTAAATATTTCGTTACCATTCCTCCAGGTTTGATTTTTATTTTAACGACGAATCCAAGTGAATTAGCTTCTAGTATCCATCGAATCGGTGGCTCTTATAAAATTGCTTATGCCTTTTCTTTAGCGCTACGCTACATTCCAGATATCCAAGAGGATTTTCGAACGATTTCCAAAGCCCAGCAAGCACGAGGAAATGAACTCTCTGGTAAAGCCTCTCTCATGAAACGGGTACGAGGAAATTTGACGATTGCGATCCCATTGATTTTTTCTAGTTTAGAACGTATTGAGACGATTTCTTCTGCCATGGAACTTCGGCGTTTTGGAAAGAAAAAAGGACGGACATGGCTGTCGGCAAAACCATTGCAACGGAATGATTATCTTGCACTATTTCTCGTTGTCCTCTTTTGTTCAATAGGGATTTTATTAGTTATCCTAAATGACGGACGATTCTATAATCCATTTCATTAAATAGAGGTTGTGGAGAAGCTGTTCTGCATCAAGTAATAAGTCCAGCCAAACAAAAACAGCGTTTCATGTTTTTGAATTGGCTGGACTTATTACCGCAGGTGCAAGCTTTTGAACACCGTTATTCGGAAGAAGGAACTGTAACAAGACTTTTGTTACAGTCCCTTTGTATTTAGTTTTTCAACTTCAAATAAATAGATAGAATTATTATAGATATAAAGGCAGTTTTTTAATATCTGCCTATTCATAACTAGACAACAAGGTTAAAATCTCTAGTGGATGATTGGATTGCATCAACTGTGCCATTTGTTCTGGCTGCTTTTCTAAATAGTGAATAACAGAAAAAATTTTTTTGAACTCTGCATGTTTCAAATCCTTTCTCTTTATTGCCAACAGCAGTACGATACGTATCTGTTCCCCATGCCATAGGATTGGTTCTTTCATTGTAGCAATAGAAATCATCGAATGTTTTACATACAGCGGATTACCGTGAGGAATCGTTACAAATGGTGCCACTCTAGTACTGGCGTGACGGTCTCGTTCCAAGACAGAATCGACGAATTCCGGCTCCACATAATGATGTTCTACTAAGACATTCCCCATAAAATTTAAAATATCTACTGGGTCAGTCCATTCAAGCTGAGGAAAGATCAAAAATGGATGAGTAAAGCTTGCTAGATCAAACGTTTTTTTCTTCTTGATAGGTACATGTTCCAGCATATATTTTGTCAAATAGGCCAGATCAGTTTCTGTGATCATTGGTGAAATCTCGATTACTGGAATATTTTCATATTTAAACGGTAATGTAGTCAAAATAAAATCAACAGGTGGAAAATCTTCCCTCTCTAGTTCTGGCTTATATTCAATTAAATCTATAATCGTTAATTCCGGAAGTTCTCTGTTCAGCCGTGCTTCAAGAAAAGTAGCCATAGCTTTTGAATATTCACTGACTAGAACTGTTTGGTATCTTTTACTTTTCTGATGTTTGTGTCGCTCGATCGCCGCTTGGAAATGGATCGTTAAATAAGCTGTCTCATCTTGCGGAACATAAAAATTTTCTTTCTCAAAATAATCTTCTAGAATCAACTGTAAAACTAAAAAAAGCTGTGTGTACGTACTAAATACATTTTTCGTCAGTGGATTAGAAATCTGCAAGCCATAATGGAGTCGAAAATAGGTCGAAGATAAATGAGACCTTAAGTTTTGTTTCAGTAACTGATCTTCTTTCAATGAATAACCTAAAAACTGCTCCACTTGTACAATCAAATGATCAGCAAGTGTACTAGATTCCTTTTGAAATCGTGTGGCTGCTTGTGAGTTTGTAAAAAGATTGGCGATACGCAAAGCCAGATAATTGATTTCATCAGGAGAAAATTCAATTGGGTAAATAGTGGCTAGTTTTGCTAAGATCTGACTACTTAACTGCTGTGCTTGGGTATGCTCAACGACTTCATTTTCGTCTTTACTTAATTTCACTTTCTGGTACTGTTTCATTCGCTCAAGCATAAAATAGATATGAATCTCCACACTAGCCAGTCCTCCTGGCTGTTCTAGATGATTTTCATAGAAAACTTCTTTTAATGTATGTTGGATGACTTTTAATGTATCTTTGGCAAAAAACTCTTTCAACGAAGGACTTTGCGGATCTTCTTTCTGCATATTGCGTAGCGTCTTAACAAGCAGCTGTCTTTTTTCTTGTTCATCGCCTTTAAGAAAAGTGCCAAGTTTTGTTTTGGATACTAGCTGTAAATGATGGTACTCAAAAAAGCTTTTCAGCTCTGTCAATTCTTTACGAATCGTACGTTTTCCAACATATAGTTTTTCTGAAAGCTCTTCAAGACTAAATCCGTCTTTTGCTACTAGCAGATGGAAAATCAATAATTGACGAAGCTGGTTTTTATCCATTTCTGTTTGTGCCTCTTCATTAAGTGCTCGTTTCAATTGTTCCTTTTCGTGAGGCAGACCATTCAACAAGATCCCTGTCCCCTTTTTTCTTTCAATCATCAAAGGCAGCTGTTTGTCTCTGAACCAAGTTTCAATGACATTCAAATCGCTATGAACCGTTCTTTCCGACACACGGAAATGCTCTGCTAGCTTTTTTATTGTGATATAATTATTCGTTTCAATTAATTGGTAAATCAAAGATTGCTGACGCTGATTCATAATAAGCAGAAACTCCCTTCCAAATAAAAAATCGATCATGATAACACATCTATTATGTCTCATCACGGTCGATTTTTCATCTTATGTTATTACATTTCACTTAATAATTGGTGAACCGCTGCTTTATCTGGCGCATCCATCAATGCTTGACGGAAATCATCATCCATCAATTTACGTGAAAGACGTTGCAGTATTTTCAAGTGCATATCTCCTTGGCTGTTTTCAGGTACAGCAATCATAAAGATCATATGTGCAAGTTTTCCATCTAAAGAATGCCACTCTACTCCATCTTGACTTCTGGCAAAAGCCACTGTTGGTTTACGAACATAAGCTGATTTTCCGTGTGGAATAGCGATTCCCATGCCGATTCCCGTCGTACTTTCCTTTTCTCTATCATAGATGACTTCTTTAAACCCGTTTTTATCTGTGATCGCCGCTGTTTTTTCTAAACGTTGGACTAAATCTTCGATTACTCCGTCTTTTGTTGTTGCTGTTTCTCCTAGAACGATGGCTTCATCTGACATAATCTCCGTAATAGAATCAAAAGTTTCAGGTTTTGTATAAACACCCCTTGTTTCAGATTCTGATAAATCCGCTACCGCTACCCCATTTGCTGCAGCAACTGCAGTATGTTGTAATGTTGGTTTCAAGATTCTTAACATTAACACGGTGACAGCAATACCTGCAATCACTGCTACAAAAAACATGGCTACATGATCGACTGCTCCTAAAACTGCTACGATTGGACCGCCATGAGCGACATGATCTGTCACTCCTGAAAGCATCGCGATCACACTTCCTGTCATCGCTCCGACTACAATGCTTGGAATCACTCGTAATGGATCTGTTGAAGCAAACGGAATCGCACCTTCTGTGATCCCGAACAGCCCCATGGCTAAGGATGCCTTACCAGCTTCTCGTTCTGTTTTTGTGAATTTGGTTTTCAAAATCAATGATGCCAACCCTAATGCTAACGGAGGAATACAGATAGCTACAGCAATTGGACCCATGATGGAATAATTTCCTTCTGCAATCAATCCAGATCCAAACAGAAAGGCTACTTTATTGAACGGTCCACCCATATCAAAAGCAATCATTGCTCCTAAGATCATAGCTAAAACAATTTCACTTCCTCCTTTCATCCCTGCTAAAAAGTGAGTCAATGAACTAAATAGAAGAGCTACTGGTTCTCCAATAACATAGATAAACACAAAACCAACTGCCAATGACCCTAAAATTGGGATAACGATAATTGGCATGATCGATTGTAAAGCTTTCGGTACTCGTACTTTCTTGATTCCTAAAGCAATGAAACCTGCTAAAAATCCAGTGATGATTCCGCCTAAGAACCCCGCATTCGCATCACTACCATATAATGCACCATTTGCTGCTAACATCCCACCAACAAATCCAGGAACAAGTCCTGGACGATCTGCAATGCTTTGCGCAATAAATGCAGACAAGATTGGAACCATCAACCCCATAGCAATACTTCCGATACTATTCATCGTTGCCCAAATCGTTCCTTCTGGTATCTTGATTCCTTCAGGTGTCGCTGTTCCACCCAATGTTAATGAAATCGCGATCAATAATCCTCCTGTAACTACGAATGGCACCATATATGAAACACCATTCATCAAACTCTTATAGATTTTCTTACCTAAATTTTCTGATTCACTTTTATTTTCGGCAGAAATAGTGGTCTCTGTACTTTTATAGATTGGCGCTTTTCCTGCTAAAATCTCTCCTACCAATTCATCTGCATGATGAATTCCTTCTTGCACGCCTACGGTTATCAATGGTTTGCCGCCAAATCGTGATTTATCTATTTTAGTATCCGCTGCGATGATTACACCAGCTGCTTCTTCGATATCTTTTGCAGTCAATTCATTTTCGATACCGATAGAACCATGTGTTTCGACTTTTACCTCGGCGCCAACTGCTTTCCCCGCTTTCTCTAAGTTTTCTGCTGCCATGTATGTATGGGCAATGCCAACTGGACAGGATGTAATTGCAATAATTTTTTTCATTTTCCTACCGCCTTTCTTTCTACACTTACAGTATATAAAAACGGTTTCTTTTTATTAAGCACAAAATGATTCCGTAATAACTGAAATTTTTGGAATAAATAGAAATTTCGCTAAATAAATTGATACACAATTTATTATGTTGAATAAAATACTATTGGAAAATCTTACATTTCTGTACTTCTGCTTACGTACATCTAAATTATTATCTACATTAACAATTTCCGTAATTAATTATAAAAAGCTTATTCCATTTAATTTCATTCTGGAATAAGCTTCTTATTTTCTAATGAGTTAGTGAATAATTTTTTTTACCATGCTTAATAGTATCCTTACGTCTCCTATACGCGTATCTCCTGTTTCTTTATCTATAATTGAACTGTAAACATGAGGAATCACTTTTTTTACACCTGCATCGATTGCAATTTTCAGAATTTCTTCAAAGTTTGAAAGATCAATTCCTCCTGTTGGCTCTAAATAGAAATCATATTTTGCGCAAGCTTCCGCAACTGCTTTAAATTCTTCCCTATGTGCTAAGCCTTCCATCGGGAAATACTTGATTGAAGTACCTCCCATGTCTTGCAGCATTTGAATGGCAGTTTCAATAGGCACTTCAGCTGCTGGCGCTTGTGAACTTAACGGACCTGTAGCAATATTGACATAGCCGATCTTACCTGTTGGTGAAACCAATCCATTGATGACCGTATCATTTTGGCCCAATAAAGCACGAGAAGTCCCCACGCCAGTAAATACTTGATTGACATGTTGTGGTTGTAAAACCCTAGATAAACGCGAAACCATCTGACTTTGGTTTGGATCTCCAGCGCCTAATCCAACTGACAACGCATTATTGGTTGCGTCTTGGTACCTTTTCATATCTTCGATTGCTGCTTCATCGCTAGCATAATTTTTCGATAGCACACCTAGTACGACATGCCCTTCCGCTGCTTCATAGCATGCTTTTGCATTTTCAACTGAATGAGCTAATACATTTAAACATACACGATTTTTATAATAATTTGGGATAACTGACAATTTAAAAGCCTCCTACATGATTTCTCTCAATCTTTTTATAATTTTTTCCATTTCGCTTTGGCTGACGGAACGAATGTCGAACTCAATGATTCCATTATTTGCTTGATATTCTCGGGTGTAGACTGCTGGATTTTGTGCTTTTAATTCCTGAATGACTTCTTTCGCACTTTTATCGCCACTAATCGTTACACTTGCTCGATAAATATCTCTGCCGGCACCATCTTGAACTATTTTCGCTGATAGGCCAGGAAGTTGATTGATTGCTTTAACAAAAGGTGCTAATCGTTGCTTCATGGAGTCACCGGATTCGCTCCCATTTTTTAAATAATCTTCTAAGGCCTGGGTAAAGCCTAAAATATTATCTTTACCGATTTTCATTGCTCGGCCAATACCTTTAGACTGTAGCCGAATCCATTTTCTAAACTAACAACAATATGAAATGTTTGCACTTAACTAAGTGCAACTTATAGCTTTTTAACTAAACTTACAGAGTTTATCTATTATAAAGACGACTACATGTACTGTTAAAATGCGTTTTTTATTGCACTAAGTCGCAATATAAATAATCAAACGCTTTTTCAAATTTTTTTAATTAAAAAGTTGAGAATAGCTTTCAATATCTTAAACCATATATCTCTAAAAATATCATGGCTTACACGTTCTATCCTAAATAAAGTTTGACTGGATCACCATACAAAAATTAAACTCCATGTAGAATAATACGCGGCTGACGAATTCCTACATGAAGCTTATCTATGACTATAAATATTTAAAAATAATGAATAAAACTAATCAATGATACACGTTTATTGGTATTGATCATACTCAAATAAAAAATATCCAAACAGATGGATTCATACTTTCTATCCCGCTAAAATTTCATAAAGTATATATAGTTCCCATGTCGATATTTTGATTTTATAAAACTGTTCCAAGGTATAGAAAATCGTTTGTGTATTTTGATAAAACAATTTGTTGTTGATTTTCAGCTGGTTGATATCTTCTGGGACTGGATAGTCTTCTGCACCAAGTATCGTTCGTTCGACCATCAAAGCTAGATGCATCATTAAATTGAACTTCATTTTAGCATTCAACTGAAGACTGAATCTTTTCTCGCACTTTTCTACTACATCTTCTACTTGTCGGATAATCACATCAGGGTTTAAAAATTCGAGTTTTTCAGATAAACCTTCTTTTGAAAAGAAATGGATGAATTCGTTCGTTAATAATGGAACACTACTAGGATGAATTAGGTTTCTCAATTGTCTATTCAATTTATTCTCTGCATCTTCATCCAAAACATCAATTAGATTAATACTAGGAACCGGGGTTGTGTTATCCAGATAGGAAGTTGTCAAGATCAACGCCGTCTCTTTCAAATATCCTTCTTCCGAAGAAGCTCGTTCTAATGTGCTCACTAATTCTCCGTAGTTTAATACGATTAGTTTAATGTCAGGATTAAAGTATTTTTCACAGATCATTTTTATTTTCTTAGCAATATCACGACCAGATATACTAGAAATAATGACATTTTTTTCTACAGCAAAACCTTCAAAATACTGGATATTCGTTACAAAATCACTTTCTGCCGTTTTTGCAATCTCATAAAAAAGATTTCCATTGATTAGTTGCTGTCCAATCTCTAGTGCATAAGAGGTAGTTAAATTATTAATAACTAATAATTCTCCTAAAATTTGAGGCTTCAAGCTCTTATATAAATGAGTTAATGAGCCCATATCCACAAGCATGATCACTCCTTCAGATGTATCTCTTTCTGAAAGCCAATCATTCACTTTTGTGATAATATCTCTAGCAGAAGATGATAAAGGCATATTGATAGCATCAAAAACGTAATCTCCACACATTTTATTTGCCACAGCTTGAATACTACTAGCAGTCGCGTTTCCATGAGCTACTAGTAATGCTTGGTAACGGATGTCTTCTGAGACCTTGCCGATCAGCATTACACCTAAGAAGAAAGTAACAAAGGGGCGAATTTCTAGAGGAAGCTCTCTTGTGAGATTAGTAGTTAAAAGTATAGTTCTAGGATACTGTTTTGATAGTAGATGTATTTTTTCTTTTAAATTTTTTTCTGGTAGTTTTCCTTTTAAGATTTGTAGTAACCTGCAAACAATTTCAAGGGGTTCTAGCGTCATCGCTTCATTGTCAATGATTCTACGATTTTGTTTTTGGATGCTTGTTTTCATACTTAAAGACAAACTATCATTTGACAAAGCCCCTACATTTTCTAAGTATTGACTATCAAATTTTTGTAATTTTTCTTTTAATTCAGCAAATTCATTTATATCTAATATAGGCATCAGTCTCTCTGCAAAAATCTGGTATTCCTCAATAGATGGACTAGATGTAGAGGGGTAAGTTATTTTAACTGTTGTTTTCTTATCTTGACCTATAAATAATGTTTGACTATGAGGCGTCAGCCTTAATGCATCAGCACAACTCATCCTTACCTGATTTGATAAGCTTCCAATATTACCTGAAAGTTCTTGTGTTGTTAAAGCAAAAAAATTATCGTTTGAAACAACTATATTCTTTTTTATTCGCTTTGCTTCTCGCTCAAACAAATATCTGACTAGCTCTATACGCTCAAATATTGGCCGTTCATGAAAAGTTGGTAATTCAACAATAACGGAAATACGTCGATAAAATGTCGGTAATAGTGCTTCTTCAGGCGTTTCAGTCGTTGCAAATAATAATCGAACATTCGAAGAAATCATTTCTGCTTCTTCGCCGATAGGCCGAAAATTCCCTGTATCCATAAATTGAAATAGTTTTTCCTGATTCTCGTGAGATAATCGATGTACTTCGTCTAAAAATAAAACACTATCATCAGCTTGCGCTAAAAGACCAACCTTTTCTTTTTCTGCTCCTGTAAAAGCACCTTTTGTGTGTCCGAATAGAATAGAAGATAATAACTCAGGATTATTAGCGTAATCTGCACAATTGAAGACAAAAAATTTTTTTGTTCCTTTACACTTATTTTCTTTAAGATATTTAAAAATTAAGTGTGCTAAAAAACTTTTTCCAACTCCACTTGCTCCGTGCAAAAGAAGTGGTAATCCTAATGGTGGATACAATACTGCTGCCTTACACGTCTCAATTGCTCGTTTAGCACTACCATTATTTCCAATATACTGAGCAAACGCATCTTTCACGCCTTTATTTTCTGATTCGGCAATTGACCAGTACACTGGTTTTGTTCCGCTTTTTTGTATTTCATTTTTATCTAATAATTCATTCAAATATAAACTTGTTGCTGAGCGGCTTAATGAGATAGAATCAGCAATCTCCTGTGTTGTCAAGGTAGTTGCTTCAGATAATAAATTCAGTAACTGCTCTCTCGTTTCTTGTCGCATACTCAAACCTCCCTCATAAAAAATACAGTATATGATAAGAAATGGAAATGCCATATTCTCCAAAAAGACTTACAGCAGATGGAATACTAAAAAATCAAAACTACTGCAGTCAGAGTGTATCAAATCATACTCTTAGCTACAGTAGTTTTTCCTATGGGACATGGCTCTACTTATTTCGAACGTAGTAATTGAGATAATATCAAGGTGGCTGCTTCATTGTCGGTTTTAGCTTGTAGAATCTCTGCTGCTTCATCATCAACAAAATGATTCAACCAGATCGGACACCAGCCGGCTAATCTAGATGGAATAACATCATTTTGATAACTATCCCCTAAATAATAAATTTTTGTTATCTTTTCTGGCAATTGTTTAGAAACTTTTCGAAAACAGCTTACACTTGGTTTTGCATCACCTAACTTTTCTGAAATAAATTGCCATCTCGGTTCGATAAAACGATCAAGTTCTAATTGATCTAGTTTACTTTGCTGTTGCTGAGTGAATCCATTTGTTATAATTCCGCATAGAATTCCACTTTTTTTCAAAACACTTAAAAGTAAAGACATTTCGACTGACAAAGTCTGTTTGCTTTGGCATAAATGATAGTAAGCATCTAATTCAGATAAATTGGTATTCTTCTTTGAATTTAATGTTTCCATCACTAGTAACCATCGTTCGTCTTTCTTTTTTTTATCTAATTTTCCTTCTTGATAAAACTTATAAATCTTTTCGCTATGACAGCGGAATTCATGATAAAGACGCTTTAAAAAAGGTTCTTCGAGGAAAGAATCAGGATAGTACTTTCGGATGGTACATTTGAAGGCACTATAATTGTCTAATAATGTATCATCAACATCGAAAAAAACAGCAGTGTTTTCTAGCATATCCCTAACAGTCCTAATATAATACCTAAAAACATAATACCAAACATTACTACATTTACGTTGACTTTTTTCCGTAATAACCAAAATGCAAATAACGTCACCGCTAATGGTACGATGCCTATAAATAATTGATCAAGGTAATCTTGAATTTTCATCACTTCTTTGCTGCCTTCCACGCTCACCTCTAAGATGGTCTTGAATTTGACATTCGATGCTGTCATTGATCCCATCATCATTAAGCCCAACATACTTGAAGCTTTTGTCAAAATTTTCATTCCACCTGATTCATACATTCGTTGAATAAAACTGGCACCCACAGAATAACCGCTATACAGTGCGTAATAGTGAATGAGAAAAGCCGGAATATTATAAATCAATAAAAATATGATTGCACCTAGCGGAGAACCAGTTGCTGCTAAAGAGATACCGATACCCGCTGCGATTACCCGTAAAATTCCCCAGAAAAATGAATCTCCAATACCTGATATTGGTCCCATTAATGATGCTTTAACAGCAGTGATTGAACTGGCGTCAAAATGTTCATCTTCACTATTTTGCTTTTCCATTGAAGCAACTAATCCCATAATGAAATTATTAATATGCATCGTTGCATTGAACCAGGTTGTATGGCGAACAATTGCCTCTGCACGTTCTTCTTTTGTTTGATAAAAACGATTGATAACTGGCAGCAGCGTATAAATGACGCCTACTGCGTGGTATTGCGTTGCTCCAGTACGACTGGCATTCATCGTCCATGAACGCCAAAAGACAGAACGCATCATTTTCTTTTCTTCTTTTGTCAAGTTTTCTTGGAATCTCATGCGAAAAAGTCCTCCTCTTCTTCTGCTTTTGTCATTAGCCCTTTGTCATGCCTATTACCATTTTTACCAGCCTCTCTAATTTCAATATCCCGCTGAGCGCTGACAACACAGATAACAACCCCAATCACAGCAACAGCCACTGCCGGCAGTTGTAAGTAAGCGGTTAGAACAAACCCAAGGATATAAAAAACAGCTAACTTATTGTTCCATAAGAGCTTCATCAACATGGCAAATCCAACAGCAGGCAACAACCCTCCAGCTGCACTAAGACCATTCATTAGACTTTGAGGGATATGTTCAACAAAGGAATTTACCGGACCACTCCCAGCTAAAATTCCAATGAAAGAAATAGATGCAATGATTAAATAATAGATCACCCATGTACCAAAATGCAGCGTAAGGATCATTTTTTGGTTATTTTCACGTGCAGCTTTATCTAAAGCTGGAGCAAAGATATTCATGAAAACATTTTTCAAAAACATAACGACAAATGCAGCTAACATACCAATT
Organism: Enterococcus sp. 2STP; assembly: GCF_032465635.1. Taxonomy (NCBI): domain Bacteria; kingdom Bacillati; phylum Bacillota; class Bacilli; order Lactobacillales; family Enterococcaceae; genus Enterococcus; species Enterococcus sp. 2STP. The sequence goes on along the minus strand of NZ_JAWDJH010000037.1, from coordinate 1,814 downwards.
GGCACAGCGAGAGTCATTGCTGCTTTTTGTTCTACATTAGAAATGATGGCGAAAGTTGTAGCTAAAGTTGTGGCCGTTACTGGCTCTGCTGCTATCACTCCGCCAATATTTACATTTCCTAAAAATACGGCTTCCAAAGAGGCTCCCATCAAAATACCCGTTTTCATGTCCCCCATTAAAATACCTGTAACGAGACCTACTACTAATGGACGTTCCATCATACTTTGTCCAGTCAAATAGTTACCCGCAAAACAGATAAATACTGCTAAAGCTGCCATAGTTGCGTGCATTAACATATTTTATTCCTCCCTATTCTAATGCATCTTTTAAACTTAATTGCGGATTTGACGGCAACACCTGGTTGTAACTATTTACTCGATCTAATTTAGCTAATTCCTTTGCTGCAGCTAATTCATTAGGATTCAACTGCACACTAGGAAATATCATTTTTTTCGTTGATGGATCAGATTTGTCAAATCTACCTGCGTTAGCAACATTGACTGTTTCTATGTTTTCTACATTTTGAGCTATTTTATTTGCATCGGATACGCTATTTACAATGACAAAAATTCGTTTGTCGGCTCCTCTTGGATCATTGAATATATTGATAGCATCATCCACCGAACGAATCAATAGTTTCATTCCATTTGGTACAGCCATCTTCAATGTCATTTGCATGACCTCATTTTTTGCTGCTTCATCATTAGCAACCACTAATAATGGCGCATTTAATTCTTTCGTCCAAACTACAGCTACTTGACCATGGATTAGTCGATCGTCCACACGTATTTGAGTTATCATTCTTTTTTCCTCCTTATTTTGTATCAAATTACTATAATAGTTTCTTCTTACACTTTTGATTTAAAAAAATGTCTCTTCTGTAGGCAAATCTGTTGATACTAAACGAACCTGACTTATCTCAATTGCTTCGTTTATATTTTGTTTTGTAAAGACTTCATTTTCCGGTGTTAGGACTAAAGATAATATAATTGCTAAATTACTATTAGAAATGACAAACAATTGATCTTTTTTTTGTTTTATCAGTTCTGCTACCACTGTTTGATTTACACTTCCGCCAAACAGATCGGTAAAGATAATTCCTTGTTCTCCTTCTTCGATAGAATCTATAAAGTTAGAAATGATGGGCGTATAGTCTTCATTTGTTAAATATGCATTAATGACTTCAAGTTCTGCTCCTTTATCAGCTAAAATCGCCATTGAATTTTGAAAGCCGCTTGCTAGTCGCCCATGTGTTGCAACTAAAAATTTTTTTTTCATATTTTTCACCTCACTTTATATTAAGCAAATACTATGCCAAAAAATAAAAGTATAAGAAAGTCCCATTCCTTGAGCTTTCTAATACTTTTCAAACTGTTTAAACAGTTTGATTTACTTCTAAACAGATGCTAATAGGTGATAGAAAGCTTGATAATAAATTTGTCTAAACCAGTACTTCGAACCTAATTAACTATACAGATGCGTTTTCGCTCATGTTAACTTTCATTCAATATATGAGAGAAAGCTCTATTTTCATAAAAATTTTGAGGTAAAACTACTAATAAACCAAAATGTAAAAAATCATTTTTATTATCCTGAAAGATGAATCTTCTGATTACAAAAAAGCCACCTTTCTAAGTGGCTTTTGAACAGAAGGTCATTATCATAATCATAGGAGAATGGTTTAGTGCTAGCAGAATAATGATAATGAGAAGAGTACTATCACAAATACTCCTGAGAATCGTTTTTAAAAGGAAGATAGTTGTCAACGGTCTGTGATAGTGACTTAATTATGTCACGATAATAGAAATAAAAAT
>NZ_JAWDJH010000036.1:0-1106 GCF_032465635.1 Enterococcus sp. 2STP | reverse complement strand
TTGCAGACCTCTGCCTTACCACTTGGCTATACCGCCATTATACTATTATCAATCTATAAAATAAAGAATAAATTATAGAAACTGGGGTAGCTGGATTCGAACCAACGCATGAGGGAGTCAAAGTCCCTTGCCTTACCGCTTGGCTATACCCCAAGAATAAAAAGGGCGAATGATGGGAATCGAACCCACGAATGCCGGAGCCACAATCCGGTGCGTTAACCACTTCGCCACATTCGCCATGGCAGGGGCAGCAGGAATTGAACCCACACTAACGGTTTTGGAGACCGCTGTTCTACCTTTAAACTATGCCCCTATAAAATGGAGGAGAGTGGATTCGAACCACTGAACCCTAAGGAACGGATTTACAGTCCGTCGCGTTTAGCCACTTCGCTACTCCTCCATGGTGGCGCGGGACAGAATCGAACTGCCGACACACGGAGCTTCAATCCGTTGCTCTACCAACTGAGCTACCGCGCCATATTTTAAAATTATTAATTGAATAACAAGAACGACGGTTCCGACGGGAATCGAACCCGCGATCTCCTGCGTGACAGGCAGGCATGTTAACCCCTACACCACGGAACCAGTTCATTATGGAGGTTAACGGGATCGAACCGCTGACCCTCTGCTTGTAAGGCAGATGCTCTCCCAGCTGAGCTAAACCTCCAACATTCAATTAAAATGACCCGTACGGGATTCGAACCCGTGTTACCGCCGTGAAAGGGCGGTGTCTTAACCGCTTGACCAACGGGCCAGGTAAACTTGTTACGGAGAGTAAGGGATTCGAACCCTTGAGACAGTTTGCACCATCTACATGATTTCCAATCATGCTCCTTCGGCCTCTCGGACAACTCTCCAGAGTGAAAGAAGCTCAATACTCTTTCTCAAAATGAGAACTCCGGCAGTAGGACTCGAACCTACGACATCATGATTAACAGTCATGCGCTACTACCAACTGAGCTATGCCGGAATAACATCAGCGTGGCGACGTCCTACTCTCACAAGGGGCAACCCCTCACTACAATCGGCGCTAAGAAGCTTAACTTCTGTGTTCGGCATGGTTACAGGTGTATCCTTCTCGCTATCGCCACCACACTGTGGTGTTA
>NZ_JAWDJH010000035.1:0-8521 GCF_032465635.1 Enterococcus sp. 2STP | reverse complement strand
ATATAGAATCAACAAACACAATTTCACTAATCAAAGGAGTGTTTTTTATGACAATTTTAGTACTAGGCGGAGCCGGTTATATCGGTTCGCACGCTGTAGACCAGCTAGTTCAAAAGGGGTATCAAGTCGCTGTGGTAGATAATTTACTCACAGGTCACAAACAAGCAGTACATCCAGATGCTCATTTTTATGAAGGAGATATTCGGGATAAAGAATTTCTACGTTCCGTATTTGAAAAGGAACCGATTGAAGGAGTAATCCATTTTGCTGCAAGCTCTTTAGTAGGAGAATCTGTCGAAAAACCATTGATGTATTTCAACAACAACGTATACGGTATGCAAATCTTACTTGAAGTCATGCACGAGTTCAACGTGAATAAAATCGTATTCTCTTCTACTGCAGCAACTTATGGAGAGCCGAAAGAGTCTCCAATCACGGAAAATACACCAACTAATCCTAAAAATCCGTATGGTGAAAGCAAATTGATGATGGAAAAAATGATGAAGTGGTGTGACCAAGCGTATGGCATGCGCTATGTCGCTTTGCGCTACTTCAATGTAGCCGGAGCAAAAGCAGATGCATCTATCGGAGAAGATCATACACCAGAAACGCATCTTGTCCCAATCATTTTACAAGTAGCTCTTGGTCAAAGAAAAGCATTGGCTGTTTATGGAGACGATTACGATACACCAGACGGAACATGTATTAGAGATTATGTTCAAGTAGAAGACTTGATTGCCGCACATATTTTAGCTTTGGAATACTTGAAAGAAGGAAACGAAAGCAACTTCTTCAATTTAGGTAGTAACAAAGGGTATTCGGTCAAGGAAATGTTAGAAGCAGCTAGAGAAGTGACGGGGAAAGAAATCCCGGCAGAAATAGCACCAAGAAGAGCTGGAGATCCTAGCCGATTAGTCGCTTCAAGTGAAAAAGCGAGAGAGATTCTGGGCTGGAAACCTGAATACACAGATATCAAAGAAATTATCAAAACAGCATGGGATTGGCATGTCAGCCATCCAAATGGTTATGAAGAATAGGGGAATGAGATATGTCAATCAGTCAAACGATTTGTGATTTTGCCACACTTGCGATCGAAGCTGGCGGATGGATGGAAATGGACCGCTTATATTTACAGAATCGTCTTTTAGGGATGGTGGGAGAAGACGCTCTAGAAAGCGTCGAAGTAAGATCAGTTAAGGAAGAATCAGTAGACTTATTGGATCAGCTTGTCGCTAAGGCAAGAGAAAATGGTGTTCTTTCAGAATTACCAGCAGAACAAGAGATTTTTGAAGCACAATTGATGGATTTTCTTACACCGCCGCCTTCCGTTGTCAATGCATTCTTTGCGCAGCATTATTCGAAAAGTCCAGAGGAAGCAACTGATTATTTCTTTGATTTAAGTAAGAAAAATGATTACATCAAAACAAGAGCCATCGCTAAAAATATCAAATTTCCAGCAGAGTCAGCATATGGTGAATTGGAAATCACGATCAATTTATCTAAACCAGAAAAAGATCCAAAACAAATTGCGGCAGAACGTGAGGCAGCCAAAGTAGATTATCCTACATGTATGCTGTGCATGGAAAATGAAGGATATAGAGGACGCTTGAATTATCCAGCCCGCACCAATCATCGAATCATTCGAATGAATCTAGATGGTGAAAGCTGGGGATTCCAATATTCTCCTTATGCTTATTACAATGAGCATTCGATCATTTTATCAGAGCAGCACCGTCCAATGAAAATTTCAAAGGAAACATTTGTTAGACTGCTTCGGATTACTGAAGTCTTGCCTCATTACTTTGTTGGTTCAAATGCTGACTTGCCGATTGTTGGAGGATCGATTCTTTCTCATGATCATTATCAGGCAGGACGTCATGAATTTCCTATGGCAAAAGCACCGATAGAAAAACTCATCAAATTAGCAGATTATCCGCAAGTCATCGCAGGAGTTGTGAAATGGCCGATGTCTGTGATCCGTTTGCAATCAACAGATAAAGAGTTGCTGATTGAAGCAGCTAATTCAGTGTTGGAAAAGTGGAAAGAATATTCGGATGAAACAGTAGAAATCCGGGCTTTTTCAGCAGATGGTACACCACACCACACGATTACGCCAATTGCACGAAGAAGGGACAATTATTTTGAGCTGGACCTTGTCCTTCGAGACAATAATGTTTCAGATGAGCATCCTGATGGTATTTTTCATCCGCATAAAGATGTCCAACATATCAAGAAAGAGAACATTGGATTGATCGAAGTAATGGGGCTTGCTGTTTTACCACCTCGTTTGAAACCGGAACTAGCAGAAGTAGAGCGGTTCTTATTGGGAGAAGAAAACCAGATGGCTGAATATCATCGTCCATGGGCAGAACAGTTGAAAAAAGAGCATCCTGATTTGACGAAAGACGCGGTCACTGATGTTGTACAAAAAGCTGTAGGTCAGGTTTTTGCTCGTGTCCTAGAAGATGCTGGGGTGTTCAAGCGAGATGAAAAAGGACAAGCAGCGTTTGAGCGGTTTACTGCGATTTTATAAACGGAAAAAAGGAGGAGAGACAAATGGCAACAATTAAAGACATTGCTCAGTTGGCAGGAGTTTCTCCTGCTACTGTTTCAAGAGTGCTCAACTACGATCCTGAACTTTCCGTCGGCTTAGCCACAAAGCAAAAAATTTTTGAAGCAGCGGAACGCTTGAATTATACGAAGCACCGCAAAAATGCAGCAAATGCTAAGCAAACCCTTCGTCTGATCCAATGGTACGATGATACAGAAGAACTTGAAGATCTTTATTATTTGTCTATTCGTTTAGGAATCGAAAAAAAGGCAGAAGAAGCAAACGTTACTTTGTTGAAAGAAACGTGGGATTCCATTAGTGAGCTTCCAGCAGATGGAACGATCGCATTAGGGAAATTCGATGAAGCTCAGCTGTTGGATTTGAAACAATCCCAACAAGCCTTGCTTCTGGTAGATTCTGATGGCACTTCTCAAGGAATCGATTCTATAGTTGTCGATTTTAAGTCGAGTGTTCAAAAAGTCATTGAGCACTTTGTTTCCCAGAATGCACAACATATCGCGATGCTTGCTGGAACAGAATATACAAAGAAAAACCATCAGCGACTAAGGGATCCTAGAATCATGGCATTCCAACAAGTTTTAGCAGAAAAAGGCTACGACGAAGGTTCAATTATCGAAGCAGATTTTTCTGTCGAGTCAGGCTATCAAGCGGTTAAAAAATATTTAAAAACAAACGAGCAGATTCCTGACGCACTTTTTGCGGCTAATGATGCCTTAGCGATTGGCGCGCTGAAAGCGATTCAAGAAACAGGTTTAGCGGTGCCAGAAGATATTTCCGTGATGGGTTTCAACGATGTCAGTGTAGCGAAATATGTGACACCCTCTCTTTCTACTGTGAAAGTTTATACGGAATGGATGGGAGAGCTAGCAGTGGAGACGATCCTTCAACTAAGTAATTCCAAAGCACCAGTTTCAAGAAAAATCATTGTGGAAACAGAGTTGATTGTTCGAGAGTCGACGAAATAAAAAAAGAAAAAGTTGTGGTAAAGTGTCGTGATACCGCAACTTTTTTTGTGTATGTAAGGAAGAAACTAGATTTGCCGGTCAGCAGATAATCATGTATCATTGTACTAGTTTTGCCTTTGATATTTTCATCATTGGAATAAAAAAGTATGCTACAATGGAAGGCGAGAATGTTATAGCAGAAAGGATCAAATATATGATTACATTAGGAATAGATACTGCAAATCAAACTTTGGCGATCGGTGTGGTGGAAGATAAACAAATTCTTGGGCAAATACAGACAAATATCAAACGCAACCACAGTGTGACGCTGATGCCTGCCATTGACCAATTGTTTGCAGATCTTCAAATGAGTCCCCAAGACATTGACCGAATCGCGGTTTCTGATGGTCCTGGTTCTTATACAGGACTTCGTATAGGTGTAACGACAGCAAAAACGATTGCTTATACACTAGATAAAGATCTAATAGGAGTATCTAGCCTGAAAGCCATCGCGGCTAATTGTGTCGGGGTGAATAAAATGATTGTGCCCATGTTTGATGCTCGAAGAAAAAATGTCTATGCTGGGGCATACCGCTGGAAAGAAAATAGATTAGAAACTGTACTTGAAGATGTACATATTGCTGCTTCTGATTTGTTTGCACAACTACAAGAGCTGAATGAAGCTATTTATTTCGTTGGGAGTGATTGTCATAAATTCATCTCTGAAATAAAAGAAATGCTACCTGATGCGATGATTAATACAGTTCCAGCATGGGATATCCCAAGTGGTGTGACTGTGGCTCAATTAGGTGCGTTGGATGAACCAGTTGCAGATAAACAAGCTTTTCTCCCTCGTTATTTAAAACGAGTAGAAGCTGAAGAGAAATGGTTAGAGACGCACACGCCTGGAGACGAAAGCTATGTTGAAAAAATTTAAAGCATATGCTAGAAGCCTTTTTCAAGATAAAATGATCTATGCAGAAAAAACAATCGAACAAATCGATCGTCGCTATATACTAAGAGAATTGACTACAGAAGATATCAAAGAGCTGTTGGATGTCGAACGAGAAGTCTATAATGGCGAATTGCCATGGACCAAAAGTGCCTTTATGTCAGAATTGAAGTCACCACTTCCTCATCTATATTTAGGGATCTTTGATAATGGAAGAATGATCGGGTTTGTTGGCTCAAGGGCGTTCGGTTTAGATTGTCATATCACGAATATTGCTGTTCGACCGGCATATCAGCGTAAACGAATCGGTTCGCTGCTTATTGACGAAATCGAGAACTTTGCTATAATGAATCGCTGTGAGACGATGTCATTGGAAGTACGCATGAGTAATCAGGATGCGCAAAGACTTTATCGGAAATTAGGGTTTCAAGCAACGACGATCAAAAAAAGATATTACACTGAAACAAAAGAAGATGCGTTAGATATGATAAAAATTTTAGAAAATGAGTGAGATTAGTTGATTTGCAGAAAAAAAGATTTTGATGAAGCATATTTGGCAGAATGCGTATGGGCAATTAGCGAAAATGCTTATCCATATGGCTCACCTTGGACGAAGATGCAGTTTTTGACAGATATCCAACAGCCCCACACAGATTATCTTCTTTTAGTTGAAGATAATCAGATCTGTGGTTTTGTCGGGTATTCGAAAGTAATGGATGAAGTCGAAATCACGAATATCGCTGTTGCAGTTTCAGAACAAGGAAAAGGCTATGCACGGCATTTGCTACATCTGCTGATTGCGGAACAAATAAAAGATTCGCTGCATGTTTTTTTAGAAGTACGTCTGTCTAATGAAGCAGCAAGAAAACTTTATGAATCAGAAAAGTTCCGTATATTAGGTAAACGGAAATCATATTATCGCAATCCGACAGAAGATGCGATTATTATGAGCAGAAAGTTAAAAACGGAGACGATGAAATGAATGAAGAATTGATTCTGGCAATTGAATCAAGTTGTGATGAAACGAGTGTAGCGGTCGTTAGAAATGGAACAGAGATCTTATCTAACATCGTTGCTTCCCAAATAAACAGTCATAAACGTTTTGGCGGAGTGGTGCCTGAAGTAGCTAGCCGCCATCATGTAGAACAAATAACCTTATGCTTGGAAGATGCACTGGTAGAAGCTGGTGTATCGGCAGAAGATTTATCGGCAGTCGCTGTCACTTATGGGCCTGGACTCGTCGGCTCTTTGTTGATTGGTATTTCTGCAGCTAAGGCTTTTGCTTGGGCACACCAATTGCCGCTGATTCCTGTGAACCATATGGCAGGTCATATTTATGCCGCACGTCTGGTCAAACCATTCCAGTTTCCATTGATGGCACTTCTTGTTAGCGGAGGACATACAGAATTAGTCTATATGCAAGAAGATGGATCATATGAAATCATTGGGGAGACAAGAGACGATGCAGCAGGAGAAGCTTATGACAAAGTTGGAAGAGTCTTAGGTCTTTCTTATCCAAGCGGAAAAGAAATCGATCAGCTAGCTCATCAAGGAAAAGATAATTATCATTTTCCACGAGCAATGATCCATGAAGATAATTATGATTTCAGTTTTAGTGGATTAAAAAGTGCATTTATCAATTTGGTGCATAATGCACAACAGCGTGGAGAAGATCTAGACAAAAATGATTTAGCAGCTAGCTTTCAAGCAAGTGTGATCGATGTATTGATTACTAAAACACTTCGAGCTTGTCAAAATTATCCAGTCAAGCAACTGGTTGTAGCTGGAGGTGTAGCGGCCAATCAAGGGTTGCGTGAAGGATTGCAAGCTGCTCTGTCAGCTAAACTCCCTGAAGTAGAATTAGTGATTCCGCCTCTGAGACTTTGTGGAGATAATGCTGCAATGATTGGAGCAGCAGCACATGTGGAAATGCAAAAAAGAAATTTTGCCAGCTATCAGTTGAATGCTGATCCAAGCTTGGTTTTATCTGAATAAATGAAAGAGAGTGTGAAAAAGCTGCCCTGCATCAAGTTATAAGAACAGCAAAGAAAAAACAGCTTCACATGTTTTTGACTTGGTTGAACTTATTACCGTAGATGCAAGCTTTTGAACACTATTTATTGTAATAAGGGTTGTGGCAGATTTTTGTCACAACCCTATTTTTTGCCTATTTTTAATTGAATGTGTTATTTAAATTTATTATATATATTGTTTTAAAAACATTTTATGCTAATATCTGTAATAAAAAATAGTTATTATATAAATTGTGTTCGTTTTTTTCCTGTGCTATGATTAATTCAATAAATCATAGGATTTATTCGTGTACATAGAAAGTCTGAATACAAAATGAAAAAAGAAAGTAGAGAGAATATGAAGAAAAAGAAAATAGCTGCCTCTCCGGTTCCTTTAGTTGCACTAGCTGATCAATCGATTACTGCCGAGAAATATCGAACGATCCGGTCCAACATCCAGTTTGCAGCGATTGATCGGGAATTGAATACATTGGTCATCACTTCTTCCGGCCCAGATGAAGGGAAATCTATTACTGCCGCTAATCTAGCAGTAGTTTTTGCAAATAGTGGAAAACAGGTCTTACTTGTAGATGCCGATTTGAGGAAACCAACTGTAGCATTGTCTTTTCAATTGCCGCATAATGAAGGATTGAGTAATTTACTTAGTGAGCGTGAACGGATAGCGGACGATTACATAACTGAAACACATATAGAAAATCTTTGGATCTTGCCCAGTGGTCCAAAGCCGCCCAACCCTTCGGAAGTTTTAGGGACGAAAAGAATGGAAGAGATAATAGAGGAACTGATACTTGACTTTGATCTGGTCATCTTTGATATGCCTCCGGTAGCGACTGTAACGGATGCTCAAATCCTTGCAGCAAAAACGGATGGAACGCTACTTGTTGTCAGAGAAAGAAAGACAAAGAAACAAGAGTTGGTAAAAGCGAAAGAACTGTTGCAGATTGCAAAAGCAAATATATTAGGTGTAGTTTACAATGGAACAAAAAAAGAGAGTGATCTCACTTATTATTACCAATCATTTGAATAGACGAAACAAAAAGAAACAGCGCCCCCGATAAATATCAGGATCGCTGTTTCTTTTTGTCGCGTTATTCTCTCAAAGCTGGAGTAGTAGCGGTCTTACAGAAAGTAAAATGCTTTTTGTGATAATCTAACAGTCCTGAATCACGTAGTTGTTTGATTACTTGTCCAGCAGTTTCACGTGTCGTACCGCTATTCACTGCTAATTCTTTTAAGGTAATTGGATAAGGAATGGTGATATGGCCGTCTTCTGTTGGTACGCCAAGTTCTTCTTTCAAAATGAATAGATTTTGTTTCACTCGATCAAAAGCACTGGAGGTTAATCCAATTTGGATACGTAACTCATGTATTTCGACTACTTTAGAAATTTTTTGGATCATATAGATCAGTTGTTCAGGATTTTTTCGTGCTAATTTTTCATAGTAGGAAACAGGAAGATAGAAAGTTTCGATATCAGTCATCGCTTGAGCTGTATAAGTGTAGGTCTCTTCTCCAAACATTCCTGACATAGGAAAAAGGTTATTGGTAGTCACGTAATCATAATAATAATAGGTGGCACTTTCATCGTAACGTTCTAAACGAACAAGTCCTTTGGTCAAGATATATAACCGTTGTCTAGGATCACCATCATCAAAAAGGATTTGTCCTTTCTTATAGGAACGAAGAACAGTATGTTCCTTGATCTGTTGGAACTCTTCATCCGAGAAATGTTCAAAATCAGGTTGATATCTGAGTTTTGAAAAGTGAAAATCGATTTTATTAACACGCATTAAAAAGTCCTCTCCTTATTGTTCACTATAGTTATTGTTACTTTTTTTAAAGAATTTGTAAAGTTTTAACACATCTGGATTAAACATAAGTTTTAATACTTTACAAATAAAATTTGTTATTATGTAAAAAATATACATCTACATTGAATAATTTATTTTGAAGATAAGTATTTGTGTATAAAAAACAATAATAATACATATAGCAAACGCTAACAATGTTAGTATAGTTT
>NZ_JAWDJH010000034.1:0-454 GCF_032465635.1 Enterococcus sp. 2STP | reverse complement strand
GCTGAAGCAAATTGGATGATAATCTTGTTTGATTCTAGTTTGACAGATTCTTCACTAGTATTATTTCTTTGAGCAGTTACATAAATCGACAGACCATTGATGTAACGATCATAAAATATTTTTTTACGTCTTTCAGTCACATCAGGTTTGTGCGGATGCTGAATAGCAGAGTATCCTCGAACAAACAATTTATGCAAATACTCAAATTCTTCTTGTGCTTCTTCTCTATCTATCAACATTCGTTCAGCTTCAAAAACATTATTAGCTGTAGATGGCGGAACCAAAGAATAAGATGCCGTCACTTTTGGCTCACGAGGTTGTCCTACTCTACATCTTGCTGATAGATATGCTGAAAGGAAAACACCAACATTATGTTTTGTGCGGTCCATATCAACATCTTTTGCGCTTGGTGTCTCATATTTCTTTACATCGAAAAGTACCATCCTCTGATTCC
>NZ_JAWDJH010000033.1:0-3628 GCF_032465635.1 Enterococcus sp. 2STP | reverse complement strand
TTAAGTCATTTTCTATAATTTATTCTTTATTTTATAGATTGATAATAGTATAATGGCGGTATAGCCAAGTGGTAAGGCAGAGGTCTGCAAAACCTTCATCACCGGTTCAAATCCGGTTACCGCCTTAGTACTAATAAATCAACTTGCCGGCGTGGCGGAATTGGCAGACGCGCTGGACTCAAAATCCAGTGCCCGTTGAGGGCGTGCCGGTTCGACCCCGGCCGCCGGTATTGACTAAGATGTCTTCATCTTAGTTTTTTATTGAGAAATTAAATAACATCTTTTATGATGGCGAATGTGGCGAAGTGGTTAACGCACCGGATTGTGGCTCCGGCATTCGTGGGTTCGATTCCCATCATTCGCCCTTTATTCTTGGGGTATAGCCAAGCGGTAAGGCAAGGGACTTTGACTCCCTCATGCGTTGGTTCGAATCCAGCTACCCCAGTTATTCTTTTAATTTGCCGGCGTGGCGGAATTGGCAGACGCGCTGGACTCAAAATCCAGTGTCCGTTGAGGACGTGCCGGTTCGACCCCGGCCGCCGGTATTACGAAAAACCTTGAAATTAAATTTCAAGGTTTTTTATTTTATTTAAATACTATTTTATAAACCCATAGATCAGTATAGGAACAGTAAAGTTTATTAGGTTTGAAAAATTTTTTTGTATAGAAAAAAGAACCTGTATTAAAAAATAATAATATTTTCTACTAAAATATATTGAAATAAAATTTCATAATTATATAATTAATTATGAACATTCTTTGCTTCATCATGCAGTGAATGCTTTCTATTTTATTGAAAAGGAGTGGTTTTAGTGGAAAAGCTGATGAAATGGGTTGAGGAAAAACTTGTCCCACCAATGGCAAAAATTGGTACACAGCGACATTTATTGGCAATTCGTAATGGGGTTGTTTCAACACTGTCATTGATTTTGATTGGTACATTTTTTATGGTTTTCATCAATTTACCGTTTCCTGGGTGGAATGAATTTATTGCCCCTTATTCGGCAACGATCGTTTTACCTTTCAGGATTACGATGGGATTAATGGCTATTTACGCAACTTTTGTTATGGGTTCGGATCTAGCTAAATCATATGGGTTGGATAGTGTGACGGGTGGTATATTATCACTAGGGACGTTCTTTATGTTACAAGTTCCTGTAAACGTTTTAACACCTAAAGAGGCACCTCTTGGCTGGGTCTTACCGATGAGTTCTTTAGGAGCATCTGGGATGTTTGCCGGGATCCTATCCATGATTTTTGCAGTGGAAGTGTATCGTTTCTTTAAAAAGCGTAATATTACTATCAAAATGCCAGAACAAGTACCACCTGCTGTTGCCCGTAGTTTTGAGGCATTGATTCCTGGTGCAGTGATTTTAACAACGACTTGGTTGATTCGAAGCGTCGCGGGCTTTGATGTAAACGCTGCCTTGTTATCGTTATTCGAGCCTTTAACCAATATTTTAGGGAATAATCTGCTTGGTGTTTTATTACCGATGTTTTTGATCCATTTGTTGTGGTCATTTGGGATCCATGGCATGAGTATCGTAGGGGCTGTCGTTCGCCCAATGTGGCTGATTATGTTGGATGAGAATGCGAAGGCGTTAGCAGATGGTACAGCTGCTACCAAATTGCCTTATATTGCTCCTGAACAGTTTTATCAATGGACAGTTACGATTGGCGGTGCAGGAGCCACGATTGTGGTATCAGTTTTGTTTTTATTCTTTTGTAAATCAAAATTCTTAAAAGAAGTTGGTCGCTTTTCCATTATTCCTGGTATCTTCAATATCAATGAGCCGATGATTTTTGGAGCTCCTATGATGTTGAATCCTTATATGTTCATTCCATTCAACTTAGTTCCTTTAGTTTTGACTATTGTCAGCTATTTTGCAGTCAAATTAGAAATGGTCAATGGATTTACTGTGTTGCCAACATGGACATTACCAGCACCAATCGGCGGCTATCTTTCAGCAGGAAATGACTGGCGTGTGGTTGTTTTGATTGTGATCAATACACTGATAGCATTTATCATCTATTATCCATTTGTAAAAGCTTATGATAAAAAGATGTTGTCAGATGAACAAAATAATAATGGAGATAACGAAATACAAACTGCTTAGGTCTGATTTCAGAGGTGGAAAACAATGTATTGGCTGATTTTATTTTTTGCTTTTATCTTTTTATTAACGATAAGCCAACTTATGTTGAATATGCTGGCTATGCGTCACGTTCACATCAATCGTTGGATTTGGGCTCTGGCATCATTTTTGATTGTGATTCTTCCAAAGATCATTTTACCGCAGATGAATGTTTTATTATCATGGGGTACATATATACTTTGTGGAATTTTTGCTATCAATTTTATGATCGAGCAGCATAGGTGGTTTGTCACATCGAAGCTTTAAATGTTCCAAAAAGCAGGCTTGTAAATGCAAGCTTGCTTTTTTACCGTTGTATCAAGAACAATAGACTATACTCCATACTAACTGAGTCGTTTCTTTTCTTTCCGTTCTGCCATTGATGTTTTTTTATATAAAGATTATGATTGCTTTAACCGATTTGGCAGAAAGAAGGAGATAAAAATGAGCGATTTATCAACAATGGATTTAGAATTAGTGGATGCTGCAACCGAAGTCATTAAATCAAATATTGATTTGGTGTCTTTCAATCATACAGTAGGAGCTGCAGTACGTTGCACAAACGGTAATGTGTATACTGGTGTGAATGTTTATTCGAATCATGGGGCATGTGCAGAAATCATTGCGTTAGGGACAGCAATCAGTCGTGGTGAACGTGATTTTGAGTGTATCGTAGCTGTGGGTGGAGATCATTCTGACATGATCTATTCTCCATGTGGGAATTGCCGACAGTTTATATTGGAGTATGCACCTGATTGTGAGATCATTGTTTCAACAGAAGAGGGGGCTAAAAAAATTAAAATTACGGATCTCATTCCATATGCTTACCACAGATCAGAATGAGTTTATACAAACAGATTCTCTTTTTATTTTCAATTAACAGAAGGTTTAATGATGTTGGATGAATGATTATCGGTATACAAGGAGATGCAGTGTCATGGGGAAGCTAGTCATATTAAGAGGAAATTCAGCAAGTGGGAAAACAACGACAGCTAAAGCTATTCAAAATCATTTTCCTATGGGGAAGGTGATGCGAATCTCTCAAGATGAAGTGAGAAGAGGAATGTTGAATGTCAAAGATAAAGTAGGAAATCCTACACCAGATTTGATCCGTCAGTTGGCAGAATTCGGAAAAGACAGATTTGATTTAGTCCTTGTTGAGGGAATCATGAGCACAAAAATCTACAAAGCGATGCTTATGGACCTGTATGAGAGCTTTCAAGGAAATGTATTTGCTTATTATTACGATTTTTCTTTTGAAGAAACGCTGAGACGTCACAGCCAGAGAAATGTGTCAAAAGAATTTGGTGCAGAACAAATGGCGGAGTGGTGGTTGGAGCACGATATACTTGGATTGCCTAATGAGAAGATACTGACTGCCGAATTAAGTCAACAAGAAATGATAGAGAAAATACTTCAGGAGATTGATCTGCAGGTAGACAGTTGATTTTTTATCAAGAAATAATTGGTAATAAAAATTAAAATTTTTATTC
>NZ_JAWDJH010000032.1:0-4450 GCF_032465635.1 Enterococcus sp. 2STP | reverse complement strand
AAATATAGTAACAATGCTATTAGACCATTAAAAACAAGCTTTCCCTTGTTCATTACATCCACCTTTTTTATTTTTTAGTTTTATTATAAAAAAAAGCAA
Source organism: Enterococcus sp. 2STP (assembly GCF_032465635.1). Taxonomy (NCBI): domain Bacteria; kingdom Bacillati; phylum Bacillota; class Bacilli; order Lactobacillales; family Enterococcaceae; genus Enterococcus; species Enterococcus sp. 2STP. The sequence goes on along the minus strand of NZ_JAWDJH010000032.1, from coordinate 4,351 downwards.
CAGCTTCTTTTAGTTTTGAAAAGCTTAGATAGAGGTACAATAAGTAAAACAATAAATAGATTACTGAACCCCACACATTTCCAATATATAGGTTTGATAAAGTAAATGTTAGTATCAATACATATAACCAGATCATTTCGTCTAAACTACCTTGATCAAACATATTTTTAAAGTATAATTCAGCTATTAAACTTCTAAATCCAATAGAGATTACTAATATTAAAATCATCAGATTCATATTTCGGGAAGAAAAAGCTACAATGATACCTAATATTCCACTAATAGTCAAAGCTAGTATATTAATTAAAAGCATTTCTTTTTCTTTTCTAAGCACTTTAAAAAAAGTGTTATTAATAATTTGCATCTTCCCATCAAAAATGAAAATAGGTAGTAAATAGCATAAATAATCTATTGATAATGTATAAGCAGGAAGCCAATGTTTAAGAAAAATCGAAACTGGTAAATAAAGAAGAAGCCCTCCTAACAAAATTCGATTCAAAATAATATTTCCAAAAGTAAAAATATTTTTTAATTTCTCCTTATTAATCCTCCTTAATGCAGGAAATATCACTATACTAACTTGACTAATAAAAAGAAGAAAGAAATTAGTAAGTGAAATTGCAAAGGAAAATCTACCAAAAGCTTCGATTCCCCAAAAAATATCGACAAGTTTGCGGTTCAATCCAAGTATAAGAGTTCCCATTATATTTGCAAACATTAATTTTATACCAGATGAAATTAGTATCTTTGTCTCTTTCCAATCTGAAAGATGAATATTAAAATTAAATCTAGTGACTTTTCTGCTTCTGTTATATAAATATAATGTAGAAATTAATTTAGAAAATACATACACATATATGTATATAGCAAAGTCTCTATAGTTAAAGAATATAAGACTAAGAACACCAACTATTATTATAATTTTATCTATAATAACAGAAATGGAATACAGGTATATTTCATTAATTGATTGTAACAAATAGCCAATAAAACCATTAATATTAACTAATGGTAAGTATAATGCCACAGCTATCCAAATAGTTTTTCTCTGCGCATTTTCTATAAAAAAGGATAACAACAGTACTATAATCATAATAAAAAATTGACTAATGGTAAGTATTGTAAATTGTTTCGCCAATTGTTGCAAAGGAAGTTCTTCTCTTCTCTGCCCCCCATACTTTAAATATATTCCATCATTTAACCCAAAATGTAATAAACCTAAATAATTAACATAAAATAGAAAAAGTTGCCAATAACTAAATTCTATAACGCCTAAAAACTTTGGTATTATCAATGCTATAAAGAAGCTTAAAAAAAGACCACTTAGTTGGGAGCTTATAGCATATATACTATTTTTTTTAAAATTTTCCAAGGTCCTACTCACTTTCAGGAAATTCTTTGTTCTCTTCTAAGGTTTGTTTTATAGCTGATAAATAACCATAGCCATTCTTTTCATCTGGTTCTAAATAACCTCCTTCTCCCCATTCATTCCAAGCAAATATAAAAATCATATCCTCCTCATATTCATATTTTGTCTTTTTAATTAATTCAGAAAAATATCTTTGGAATTTTTCTACAGTCACTCCGTCATAAACACTTCCTCTTTGACCTTTTCTAGGTGTATTATCCCAATCAACAAATGCACCTGGTACCATGTTTTTATCTGGTTTATGTTCTAATATATCTTTCCAAACAGAATCATAGTTATTATGTTGTAACTTACTTTCTTTGTTTATAGATAGAGGACTAATTTTAAATTTTCTTTTAATATAAGTTGAAATTGAGAACTTTAATCTTTCTTTTTTTCTTTGTTTTTCAGTTTTTTGACTTTCTAAAGTAAACCCAGGTTGAAACTCTATACCTGCATCAAATAAACTTTTGTCAAAATTAGGATCAAAATGACTTGCTGCTTTTTGATACATAAGATATATACCATCAAATCCATCTTTTTTTGCTAGTTCATTCCAACATTCACACATTTCTTTTAAATGACTCAGAATAGTAGGGAAATATAGGACTAAAACAGGTTTATTGTCAATCTTTATATATCTAGAATCTTTAAAAAAATTAGAAAAATATTGGTAATGCTCTACCCAGTCATTAGGATCGCTGTTATCATGATAAATTAGTAATTTATTATCGTCAGATACCCATCCATTAGTCCAAGGTTCATTAGCCCAACTAAAACAAAATGGAAGATCTAAATCCTTGTTATTTAAAAACATCTCAACTGGTTTTTCTAGAAGAAGTTTACCATTAAACCAGTAATGATACATACAAAAACCATATATACCATACTCTTTTGCTAAGGAAACTTGCCATTTTAAACTTTGGATTTCTGATAAGTCATAAAAATTATTATTAAGTGGGATTCTTGGCTGATTATGTTCTTCAAAAAGTTTCTTTGCCTTCTTCACATTTGTCCATTCTGTAAATCCCTTTCCCCACCATTCGTTATTCTCTTTTACCTCATGAAACTGTGGAAGGTAGTATGCTAATATTTTCATTTTAATATTCTCCTTTATATTTATAGTAATAACCAATAAGAAATAGAAACACTAGTCTTGGTTGAACTTGAAAAATTCCAGTTGAAAAATACGTAAAGACTAATATTGCTAAAAAAGATGATAAGACAAGTTTATAATATGCATTTTTTTGATATACAACTAACCTCACATAATAATAAATATTGCTTAGTAAAAAAAATAGGTAAGCTAGAAGCCCTGAAATTCCTACTTTGATCAATAATGATAAATAGCCATTATGTAGAACAGGTATTGTTGTCCCGGTTCCTCCTACTAATTCGGCAAAATATCCAACTTCTATTTCAGCACCAAACCCATTTCCAATTATTTTAGTTAAGCTATTTAATCTATGGAATTCATTTAATGCACTAAAAGTTTCATAACCTCGCCAATTAGCAACAATATTCATTTTATTAGACCAATCTTCATCCTTACTCATTTCAACAAACGATGTAACTATTTTATTTATATACTGATTTAACAATCCATTTGTAGAAAAAATTTTTATACCTTCATATAAAAACGGTAAAATAATTAATATAGTGAAGAAAAATAGAAGTGTTTTTTTCAAATTTCTTTTAGGAAATAGAATGAAGAAAAATATAATAAAAATAATCATAACAGTCCTAGAAAAAGATAAAATGACATGACTTGATAATAAACATATCAAACATATTTTTTTCCATTTATTTATAGTAAAAAAAGAAAATTGTTTAGAAAATAGTAGTATTGATAAAGCTACAGGCACAATAAAGTAGCCTGTTCCTGTTTCCTTTCTATATGCCCAAATATTAGATTGATTCATTACACTATTCTTGTTCAATAAAAAATTAATTAAGTATATAACAGATAAAACAGCAGCAGCAAAAATAATCGACTTTAGTAACTCATTATTTTTTCCAAATATCATACTTAATAAAGATATATATATAAGTATAATGATTGGAAAACTAAAATAGAATATATCCCTAGCAAAAGACAATGTATTTAAGTGAACTAAATTTAACATTCCTATACATATTCCTAGAATCAAAAGCCACACAAGAAAGCTTTGTTTTCTAACAATTTCCTTAGGAATTCTCCCATTATTCAATTTGAGCAATACTATAATACCAACAACTAGTAACATATATATAAATTCACCAGGAATTATTTCTTCTGCTATTAAAGGGATAGTAGTAAGCATAAACGCAAAATTTTTTCTGAGCCTCATGACTCCACCTTTCTATGCATGGTTATAGCATCGAGATATAAATTATTTATTTTTGTTACATGATTACTTAAACTTAATGAACTTAAATCTATAGTTTTACCAGTTCCATTCTTAAGTTCAGCAAGAAGTAAATTTATTTTTTCCGTTAACGAATCATTATTTAAGCTAAATATTAGATTTTCTTCAAGAAGATCCTTTGCACCTACATTTTCACTTACTAAAACTGGAGTGCCTAATGATAAAGCTTCTAAAACTACTAAACCAAATGTTTCTTTACATTTAGAAGGAACAATTAAAATATCAATATTATTAAAAACTTCTTTTTTTTGGATTGGTGAATACTTGCCTAAGACTTCCACATTAGAATTATATACTTTTTTTTCATTCCCATATATCTTTAATTTAAACTCGTTTTTTTGAGTATTAAACCAATTCAAAAGAAACTTATAACCTTTAAAATTTTTTTCAGATCCTATAAATCCCAATCTTACACTATGTTTGTTATTTATAAAATTTGTATCCAACGTTTGTTTAGAAAAACTTATATCACTACTGGTTATACTATGAACCACGATTTTACTATTAGGTAAATAACGTTTATATATTTTTTTAG
>NZ_JAWDJH010000031.1:0-20253 GCF_032465635.1 Enterococcus sp. 2STP | reverse complement strand
ATCTTCGTTAACTCTTTACCAGTTCCATACCAGGCTTCAAACGGAAGTGCGTTATCAACCAATACTGGTATTTGGTTTACCATGGGCGTTTCTAAAAAGTTCTTAGTTCCATCTACAGATTGTGGCTTGGTTAAGCTCACAGAATCATTCAAGCCTTTTTCAGTATATTCAGATGTGACATCCCAACTATAGTCGTTCGGATTATTACTGTCTTTCAATCCTTCACCAAAGTATTTATATTCACTAATATTAGGTGTTCTGGTGTCTCCTTTTTCAATCTTGAGCCAGTCTATTTTTACAGTACCTTTTGTTTCACTTGGAAACTGATATACAGCTAGAGTTCGTAGTGCGCCTGCGTCTATGCTAGCCTGTGTTACTGTGAACTCTCCTTGCCATGTATCTATTAATCCTTCAACTGGATACAAATCAGTAGCTTTAATTGTACCGCCGTTTAGATATGCTATAAATCGCTGAGTTGCTGGCTTGGTTGCTTTCATAGTTAACACATATTTCTGGTTAACTTTGTAGTCTTCTACATTGGCTTTTGAATAAACAGAGTATTCAGTTGTAGTAATAGGAAACTGAACATCTTTGTTTGCGATATTCTCACCCAAAGGCGCTTTACCTAGCCAGTAAGGGTCATCTAGTAAGTTGGGCTGGTATGGTGTAGCGTTTGTTCCTTGCTCAACTTTAATATTTTCGATTAAAACCGTTCCAACAAATGGTTCTGTTGATGTTGTATTAATTGTGAAGTACATTCTATCAAACTTTGATGGGTCTGTTGCAGCGCTAGAATTGGCTGTTGTATATATTCTAGTCTTCTGACCAACAGAAGCATCTTTACCTGTTAACGGTAATATAATCGTTCCGTTAGGACTTTTCCTATAACCTAACCTTAAATTTTCTAGTTTTCCTGTGTATCCCTCAGAAACGGTAACATCTGCACTTAATGTATATTGAGTATTTGGTAATAAAGCTGGAATATTTTTCATAGATTCTAAAAAAGCAGCCCCATCAGTTTTAGTGAAAGTTACTTTTAAGGCATTCCCAGCATCTTCCACAGTAACACCAGACTGCGTATAAAAATTACTAGCTTTTAACGGTATTATTAAATTCGGATTCCCACTATAATCATAGTCCCCGAAGTCGATGCTATTGCTGTACATTTTCTTCAACTTGCCGAGATCGCCGATTTGCTGATTCGTTTGATCAATACGATCATTTGCCTTATCAATATTAGTATTGAGAGTTGCGACATCTTGATTGGCTTTCGTGATTTTGTCGTTTGTGTCTTTCAGTTTCGCATCAATCTGCGTTTCAGATTCCGCAATTTTCTGATCAATCTCTTGCTTTCCATCAGCTAGAATTTTCTCGATTTTATCAATGGTCTGACTGAAACCATTGAAATAATAATCTTCCAATTCTGGCGTACTATCATCGATTGGACTGCGTTTGATGTCAAAAGTAAAACGACCAGCTGTATCTAACGAGCGGTCGTTTGGGAAATCAATATATACGCTACCTTCTACTTTTCCGACATATCCTAAAATATTATCTTCTAATACGATAGACACAATGCCATTCACACGATCTTCAATGGTGGCAAGATAGTCATGTTTTCCATATCCGTCTTCTGCTGTTGCAGATTTAAATATCAGACGAATAGGAACCGTAGTTCCTTCGGGTAAGCTTTGAGGGATGCCGTTTTTCCGAACTAACTTCATTCGAAGCTTAGCCGTTCCTCGATCATGCGACCAAAAAACAACATTCGTATCATTGGGCTTAATTGCTTCCGCTTGGATCACAATGATCGATTCATTCATTTTATAAACCATCAACTTAACACCTGCCCATTGTTGATAATCAAACCTCTGCCGATAATTTTATTTTCAGTTGTTGCAAATCCTGCAGCTGGCTTGGCATATCTAGCAGTTGCTGCATCAACGTACACCCCAATGCTATTGCCTGAACCTTTCAAGTCGCCCACGCTAAACTCTGATAGCAAACGAACTTGCACAGCTATGTCTTGATTAATGAATGTTGTTGAACCATACATATTCATCTTAGAAGTCCCACCTACGTATACAGCGTTATATGCCAATGATTTAGTATTCTCCGCAAATTTACACTGACTAATAGCCATATAGCCACTCTGTTCATTGACAATTCCATACTGTCTTCCTTGAAAGAGAGGAGAATTTGCAGTGTCAACGATCTGCATTCCAACGATTTGACAATAGCCAGTACATGTTGCGAACATAATACTTCTAACTTTAACTGGACAATCAGACACTTGAGGGTCTAACATGCTAGTATCATTTAGAGGACGTATGACAAACGTTCTAAATGTTAAACCATTGACAAATACATCTTCCAAATACACCCCATCGCTAATCCAGATGGTGACAGATGATGTAGTAATGAGCGGAACTGAATTAACTGCAGTTTGAATCGTGAGAAATGGTTTCTCTTGGGATCCATCTCCAGTCTGATCGTTTCCATTTTTTGAAACATAAATATTGATAGGTTCGTTATACCCTCCAATGATTTGTTGGACTGCTTTGTTTAATTGCTCCACTTGTGCTTTTTGACTAGCGGCATTTGTAATTAATTCACTAATTTGTTCATCTGTCAGGTTTTCATGTTCTACCAATCTGCCGTGTAACGTAGGAAAGGTTTCTCCTCTATTGTTTACCCGTGCATCCACTACTTCGTTTGGTGAATCACCGCCCGAGTTGATTACGAGATTATCAATACGACTGTTCGTTGTTTTGTCTTGATCAGATAGTTTCTTTTCAAGATCATTGAGGTAATCAATGTTTTTATTAAATTTCTCTTTCCATTCCGTAGAGATACGGTTACTGATTAATTTTAATAACCCCATCAAATCACTCCTTTCTGTGCCATTTCAGCGAGTATTGACGTCATTGTTTTCTTTGTGTTGCTCAATGTGATTTCTGGTGGCTTATTTGGTATCGCTGGATACGTCTTGATTCCTACCACTTGAATGTACGTATTGATATTCAAAGGTTCATAAATGAATGGGACATGGTCACCTTTGTTGGGACTGATTTTCCATTTTAAGGTTACGGATCCCGAAATACTTGGATAATCTTGCAAGTCTGTCTTTAACCGCTCGAGCATGTTTCCTGATACAGTATACCGTTCATCTTTAACAGGATCTTGTATCCTGATTCCCCACTTCTGTGATTCAGGACTTGTGTAAGTGATAGGAGTAAATCTATAGTCACTATCTTTAGGATTCTCAGTATTTGCACCATCCTTCAATTTTCCATAGCCTTTGATTTGTGTCTTTAGACTGTACGTATCAATATCGAATGACACTTCATCTGTATTGTATTTATAGCGAATCTGTTCTTCCGTCCGCTGGCCGTACTCACTGGCAGGATAGAAAGTTAGATGTTTATTATTCGGAATCACAACTGCATTATAGTCAGACAGAATCTCATTGATCAGCTTCAAGTAATTCGCATTACCAAAGTTTTCTTGTTCGACTGTAAGGAATTTCTTGTTTGGATCAATGACTTCCCATGAAAAGCCACGACTCCCTGCACTAAATATATGCGTGAGTAACTGGCTAATAGATCTCGCACCAGTTACTGTATCGTACTGATAGCCATCTTGAACCGTGTAATAGATATGTGTCGCAACCACTTGTTTCGTCAACAACTGTCCAAGTGCTTTGCGAGTCATTTCTTTGATTATAAATTCCTGTCCGTTGTAGAAAACAGAAGACTCGTATTCAACTAAATCAAATACTTCTTGATTCAACGAATTGCTGGTAACGGTAAAGCCAATCTCCCACGTTTCATTTTGTTGCCAGTTTTCATAAAAAGAACCCTTGTCATAACCGACAAGGATTTCTTCTTTGGTTTGTTCATAATTTCGAATAATTAAATCAGTCACTCAATCACCTACTTATATAAGAAACGGAAATCCCATGAAGATTTCACGCGAGTAATATTTTGGATCTCGATTTCATTGGCTCCCTCAACCAAATTGATTAGGCCATGATTCGTATTGATCCCACAACTTACACCGTTCAATTTTGGAATCACGCCATCCAAGACTAATGTCTGTCCGAGATTCGTAGAAAGTGATGGATAGTAAATAAATCGATCGCCAGTTGTTTTATTGAAAATCGTCACATTTCCTTCTGATTCTCCTTCTAATGCGATCCGCAGATAATGTTCACGTGGATCAATTTCAAAGCTTCCAGCATTGTAAATAATGAAGTGACTAGTCTGATGCGTGTACTTGTAATCTTCCGCCACTAGACCTTGCGAGAACTGCCATTCTTCTTCTAGATTGAAATCCGTTAAAGTGGTTGCGATTGATTCAGAATATCCTCTGATAGCTCCCAGATTTACAGTATATCTTGTGTAAATTGTGCCTTTTCTTTCGTCGTCAATAGAATCATAAACTACTCGATATTTTTTGCCTGGTTCTTTGCTGTAAATTAGATAAAATTCTGGTTCTCTAGTAAACAATTCGCGGAGTTCCGTCTTTTGTAAAACTAAGTCAAACATTGATTGCTCTCTACTTCGAATATCAAATGAGAGAGTAATAGGAAAAGCGTCAAACGAGCTGTTCGAAAGACGCTTTCCATTCGTGCCAGAAAATTCAACAAACTCATTTTTTGCCACTGGCATACCTATATTAATGTCAATCAATCTCAGATAAGAATTATTTGTCAATTCGACAATTTCATCAGAAAATGCAAGATATACACGAGTTTTCTCATTCATTAAACTATCCTCCTCTCATGTACGATCTACGATTCAATACTTTTCCAAAACGTTGATCCATATTATCCCCTACTAAAGTTCCATCCAAATAACTTGAGACCCGTACTGGTTGTTTTGCAATTACTTGTGCAAGCTTTTCAACATCAAATTGCTTCTGATTGTTGTAGGTATTATTAACTATCTGTGATCCAACAGATGCCATCCCCATCCTTGAAGTGCCAAGAGCTGATTCTGGCGTGATAGAATTCATCAAACCATTAGAAAGCTTATTCATTGCTGAATATGCAGATTTCGCATCTGCTTCGATACCTACAGCTATTCCTTGAGGGATAAACTTACCAACGTAATCTCTCATCCAACGTGATGGAGAATGAATTCCAAGCGCGCCAGTTATTTTGTCTTTAATGTTTCCAGCTACTTCAGAAATTTTAGAAGCAACTGCTCCAACCATTGAACCGATACCGTTAATTAATCCTTGTATGATGTTTGAACCAATTTCAAATAAATCAATCCCACTCAAAGTATCTATTATAGAGTTTCCTATATTAGATACTGCACTGGTTACTGACCCTATCACACTAAGAATCCCAGAAACTAAGTTTCTAATTAAATTGGCTCCAGCATTCACCATTTGTCCAAGAAACTGAGCTATAGTACTCAATAATCCAGTAATTAATCTCGCTCCAGCTGATAATAATTGTCCCAATAAGCTCAAGATTCCTCTAATAAGTGCGTTGATCAATTGAACACCAGCTGATAAAAGTTGTGGTATAGCACTTACTAAAGCTTTGAACAAAGCAGCCATTAATTGAATAGCAGCTGATACTAATTGAGGAAGTACTGAGATCACTCCATCTACCAACGCAACAATCAATTTAATACCCGCTGATATCAATTGAGGCAATGCACTAATCAACGCATTAACTAGGGCAATAGTGATTTGAATTGCCGCTGCAACCAACTGTGGTAATATCGAGATTATTCCTTGTATTAATGCTAATAACAGCTGAATGCCAGCAGCAATAATTTGCGGAAGTGCACTGATTAATGCACTAATCAAAGCCATTGTGATTTGGATAGCAGCATTTATTAACAACGGAAGAATAGAAATTATACCTCCGATAAGCGCCATTAACATTTGTATTCCTGCAGAAATTAATGTCGGTAAAGCTTCAATAATTGTTGTTAGCAAAGTAGTAACGATAACGGTAGATGCTTCAACAAGTTGAGGCAATGCAGTTATTATCGCATTCACGAGAGAAGTAATGATTTGTAATCCAACTTCTAAAAGCATAGGTAGTACCGTTAAGAACCCATCAATCAGTGTATTAATAATCTGAATGACAACTTCAATTATCGTAGGTAGTGTTGCTACGACCCCTTGAATAAGCATAGTTAACAAATTTGTGCCAACTTCAATAATTTTTGGTAGAAGCTCAGCAAAAGCAGAAATGAGTTTTGTAATTATCTCTGTTGCAGCCAACAGCAGTGCAGGAAGAGCTAATGAAATGCCTTGTACAATAGTAGTTATTATTTTCGTGGCTATTTCAACCAATTTAGGCAAATAAGTAACAATTGCATCCGTCAATGTTTGAATGAGCTGTATAGCTATCTCTGTTAGTTGCGGTAACATTTCAACTATTTTGTCGACAATACTTGTAATCACAGAAGTAATACTTTCGATAATTTGCGGGAGATATCGAGAGATAGAATCTGCCACGTTGCTAATTGTTTCACTTAATTGATCAAACACTTTTGTGATTCCATCTGCACTAAAATCGCCAGTTTTAGCCCACGCAGATATAAATGAAATAATTAAAGAAACTGCTAATCCGAATGGACCAGTAAGCCCTAGTGCTGCTATTGCTACTTTAGTCAAAATGCCGATAACTAGAGAAACTGCTCCGCCGACTTTACCAAAAGCTCCTCCAAATTTTTCCAGCAGATTACCTGCCAATTCTATACCAGAAGAAAAAATCCCTGACAATACAGAGCCTATTTGCGAAAGAGTAGAGCCAAATCTTTCTATGCCAGAAGAAACAATTCTTTTTACTGCATCAACAAAATTAAAAAAAGCTGGTACCGCTACTGAAGCAATTGCTGATCCGACTTCGACAACTTTTTGAAATCCTTTGACAAGATAGTTTCCTACTGTATCAGCTACTTTTTGAAGTGTAGGTAATATAGAAATAAAGACTCCTTTTAGATATTCAAATGACTTAATCAGTCCAGATTTTACAACTTCAATAGTTTTATTTATGCCATTTCGAAACGTTTCACTTGTTTTATAAAAATAGATGAAAGCTGCAACTGCTGCTCCTACAACACCTGAAAGTAGTTGAAATACCGTCAGACCAGCTGGAATAACAGCAGATAACAATGCGTAAGCTGTTCCAGATACTCCAAACATGCTGACCATACTACCTAGGGCCGTTATCACTCCATAGATTTTTCCTACAAAACTTATTAATGTACCTAGAGCTAATGCTGTTTTGAAGCCTACATACGCTCCAGTGGCTGCAATAAAAGCTGGAGCTAACAATTCCACAATGTCTAATAGGCCTTTAAAAGCAGAAATCATATCATCAGTATTATCTATCAATATGTCCATTACTTTTGACATTTCTTCAAATGATTTATTAATAATAGATTTCATACTATCAATATTTTGAGCAATCGTTTTACCAGTAAGTTTCTGCACCAGTTCATCAAACTTAGTAATAAGATTAGCTACACCTTTAGAAACAGCATTACTTAGATTTCCGAATGAAGTAGCGATCCCCAGGGAATTCTCCTTTGCCAAGGTTGCCAACATTCCTGTTCCAGTTCCTAGCTCAATCAGTTTATCTTGGAATTGATCAAATGTTACTGTTCCTTCTTTAAGCGCATTATAGAGATCTCTTTGAGCTGATTTCCCAACAAATCCCATTGCTTCAGCTGTTTTTTGCAAAGCAAGGGGCATGGTTTCTTGTAAAGTTTTCCAGCTCTCTAAGTCGACTTGCCCAGTCGAAAGCATCTGGTTATACTGTTGCATACCTCGACTGGCATCTTCTGTTGAAGCGCCAGACGCAAGAAATGCATTGTTTAATGCTAAAACAGTGTCTGTGGATCTATCTAAATCTCCAGTGATTGCTGTCATTTGCTGTGTACTTGCTACAACATCATCTAATTTCGTTGGCAAACCATCAATTCCATCGGATAATTTGTTAATGGATTTCTGAGAGTCCTCTGCACTAAAACCTAAAGCTTTCATTACTTTAGGGAATTTTTGCATAGTATCGAAACGGCTAATTGCGGAATCTAGCGAATTCTTTAAAACATTAAAAGCAGCCGCTGCAACTTTAACGAGGCCTAAGGAAACAACTAAGTTTTTTATAGAAAACCCAGCTTTAGTGCTACTATCTTCTAATTGGTCAAGTTGATTATTTAGTTTTGCAACATCTTTACCATTAACGTCTACATCAATTACAACCTGTCCATCAGCCATCGTCTTCACCTACCTCCGAATCAGGCAATGCATATTTTTGTTGTAGCTTTCTCATGCGTTCTTTTTCTTTAGCTGATTCTCCTTTGCTCAGTTCCCATGTCCTAATCTGGATGATTCGAGCAAGAATGGTGTCATCTGGCAAACTCTCAAGCAGCGCTTGGAATTCCTCCCACATCATCCGTCCTTGCTCTTCAAATAGATTGATGCCAATTTGTCTGAACGATGCATAGATGTATTTAGCATCATGGACTAGGCTGATGGTCTTTTTTTCTTTAACTGCATTAGGCATAGGATTGCCTAAACGATCAGTTTCAACACCATCGCTATCTCCTACAGAAATATAATTTTCTAAAATGTGGTTAAACAATAAAAACTGTTGTTCAGACGAGCCTTGAAAAAATTTTTCAAAGTCACCAATCAACAGTTCTAAACACATATTCACTTTTTCTTCTGGAAACAAATCACTATCTTCCAAAATATCAAAAACATCTAGTACATTATCAAATGTTAAATCGATAGGTAATTCTGTACCATCAAACTCTATCGAAGTGACTAACGGGTCATTTAACCGCATTTAATCACCTACTTCTTTTTCTTATTTTTCAATGCTTTCTTTTTCAATAAATCGGCTTTCTTCTTAGAAAGAGTATCTTTACGTTTCAAAGCTTCTTTTTCAATTGCTTCCGCAACTTCAAAAGAAATCGGATCAAACAAGTCTATTAATTGCTCAACATCACGATAAACAGAATAAATTTTTTCAAATGATCCTTTACCAAGCAACGAATCATATTCTGCTTTAGCTAAACTTTTTGTTAGATCAATAATCTTAATAGCATCTTCCTTTTCTGGTTGTTCGATATTCTTGATTTGTTTAAGTTGTTGTTTGAGTTCCTTAACCTGTTCCTCAAATTCAGCTTGGGTATCAAAAAAACGTGTCAATTCTTCTGGAGTAGTACCGAAAAAGAACTCTACTTCTCCAATATTGATAGGAAAACCTTTTTTCTCTATTTGAAATGATAATTTGTTAGTCATGTTATCCTCCTAAAAGGGATGGAGTAACCCATCCCATCATTCATTCTTCCTGTTTGATTGGTACATCTGCTTGATCTAGTTCTTTATCGTCTTTGTCAGGTTTTGGGGCACCTCAGGGAGTTTTCGTCAATATCATTGGATCAGACCATGCTGATCCTAGCTCATGTTCATTTAGATAGGCCGCTTTTTCGATATCAGTTGCCCCTCTGCCTTTAACATTGAATGTTTGCACATACAGATAAAGCTTTTCTCCCGAATTTAAGGTAGGGACATCTTTAGCCGCTAACGTCCATGAGGTTGTTTCTGAATACCCCATAAACTTCGCATCATGAGGATCAGATTCATTGGCATTGCTATAGTGAATAACATAAGCCTGTGCTTTTGGTACGGCATTCCAAGAAAGAGAAAGTGATCCATCATCATTAAGAACCCCAGTTACGTTCTGGGGTGCATTAGGGTGTAACAGGAACGTCTTCTGCTTCTGGTGTGCTATCAAATGCGATACCGCATGAGAAATCACCGTATGCAGTAGCATCGCCGACTTGAGCAACTGGCTCTGTTACTGTTGCTTTACCAATACGTTGTTTTTTACCAGATGCAGATACTACTTTGAACCACACTTTCCGAGCATCTCCTGATTTTCCAATCATACCCTCAATAGCCGCCATCGCAGCATCATCTTCATCGTATAAACCTGTAAATGAATAACCTAACTGATGAGAAGTAACGTCTGTCTCCCCTTCGCCGTTCCCATCATAGTAGCCAGTAGTTTCAGATTCTTCATTCGAATTATCATCAACGTTGGAAATCCACTTTGCTAACTCCAACCAGCCGTCTTCGCTTGGTGTATCAGCATTAGTAGTTGTAATTAATTGAATAAAATAGCTTTGTAAGGCATTTTTGCGTCTCATTTATTTTCCCCCTCAAAAGTAGTTAATTTTGTTTGAAAATCTAATAAAAAAACGAACCAACCTTGTTCATCAGCGTCATTGATGAATGGTTTGCTCGTTATAGTTAAATCGTCAAATTCAAATGATTTATTAGAACTAGTAACATCTTCTACACGTTCTAACATATCTGAGATAAGCCAAAGTGTTTGTTCAACTTTAGAACCGTCTTTTGACTTCATCGCAATTTCAAAATTTAGTTGTACATCTTTAATACCGTCATAGTATTCCACAAGGTTTTGCCCGCCTGGTAATGGATAAATTACTAAGCTTTCTTCAGCAGAAAGATATCCTTTTTTTATTTTTAATGGCAGTTCTGGAATACTATTAATCTTATCTTTTATCCGATCGATAAAATCCATTATTGGATACCAGCTCCTTTCAGATACGCTTTTTTCCAAGAAGGCATATACAGTGATTTTGCTTTAAGATCCCATCTTGGACCTGTTCCTGGAGTAGTATATTTTTTTCCATTTAGATAGAACTGTCTCCTTGCGTATTTCGTTTCATACAGAATAGCGCTGCCGTCACTTTTGATATGCGCACTTTGGCGAAGGATATTATTCTTTTTAGGTACAAATGAGTTCATGTCAGCCATTGCTTGGTTGGCTAATGCGTATCTCCCTCGCTTCATAGCCTGTGGGCTGACTTTAGCTCTAACTCCATCAAGATTAACTTTAATACCCATCAAATCACCTCTAATTCGTATGAATAGATAGCATCTGAATACGCTTCTGTAATTGTATCGATTTTAGTGATGACATGTTCTTTACCATCATAAATAACTAATGATTGTTCTTTGAAATTCGGTAAAGGGGTAGTTAAAGTCTTATAACAAAAAATTACTGCATTATAGAGCAACTGCTTGCCACTTGGTGAAAAAGAATACTGACTTCCTCGGTCAATCCGACAATTTTCTATAGTTACATAATCTCCATAAACAGGTTTGTTATAGTCCCCTTCTCCTAAATATTCTCGATAAATAAAAGAATCCACTAGAAATTGTACTGGAGGTTTTGGCATCACCATGATGGCACACCTCGATATAACAAACCCGTTCCTTCTAAATAAATATAGATATCCTCAGCAACAAGTGATTTACTCTCATTTTTTCCTGAAGGATTATATCTACTAGAGTTTGAGATACTTGTTCTACCAGCAGAAAAGCTTTGTGGTGTATTATTGATACTTTCATAAGTATCTGCTCCAACTTCATCGAAATATATAATTTGTGAACATAAAGCTAGCTTAAATTGTTTTACACGAAAACCAATTGGATCTTCCTCAATTTTATTAAATTGATAAAAATAGTTAGTGATGCTATCTAGAACAGCAGTTGCTTTTGACAAATGCTTTTCGAAAGCAGCTTTAAAGTCATCTGTTTTCCCAGTAAGATCTTTGAATTCTTCAAATGCAATATAAGGCATATAATATCCCTCCTTATTAAAAGAAGAGGGAACTATGCCCCTCCTCCTGCTTCTGTTACAGTAACTTCGCATGTCGCTGTTTTACCATTTACTGTTGTCGCAGTAATTGAAGCTGTTCCTTTGGCAACACCTGTGACTTTTCCTTGTACAGGAGTTACAGTAGCAATTGCTGTATTGCTAGAAGAAAACTGAACAGATTTATCAGCTGCATTTTCAGGCGAAACAGTTGCTGTTAACGTTTCAGTCGCCCCTACTTCAAGCGTTAGAGTTGTTTTGTTCAACGTAACACTTGAAGGGGCTACGCTTTTGGGGAAATTTTTACTACTCGTGATTCATCAACTAACGCAACACTATAGTGTTGGTCTGCGTTAAACTTGGTTAATTTATGGTCAATGTCACGAGCACTTTCAGCTAAGATACTACGTTTCATAAATGTTTTTAAAGCTCCAGATTTAACAGCAATTCCGTTACCTTCAGTGAGTTTTTGCGTCCGGACAATTTCCCAACCTAACACTTCTCCAAATGCTCCAGAAACTAAAATATTATCACCTAATTCCGATGCACGGGTCCAAGCTGTTGCTGCTTCTTTACGCAGTTTAGCCGCATCTTTATAGGATAAAAACAAAACGCCGGTAGAATCTACATCCTCAAAATTATCAGGAGCATCTACAAATGTGTTTTCTAATGTATCAATCAAGTCTAAATTGATTTCTGCTTGCACTTCTAAAGTGGCTGCCTGTGCAGCTACTAAAATATCGTTATCTACTTTGGATGCAATAGACATACGAATTTGTTTTTGTGCTTCCCCCACTGGATCTCCGTAGCCTGATAATGCAGCTTCGTCAGTAATCTGTACTCCTTTTGCAGCTTTTTTAATCGTATATTGCGCTGTTTCTGTTGTTAATTTGGTGTAATCAATTTTAGCCCCTTCAGCAACATCCACTGCATCTCCAATATATTTAAATTTAGGTACCGTAATCGTTGAGCCGGGTTGACCTGTTAAAGTAGTATCAATAGGAGCAATCCCACTAAATTTAATTGCTTTTGGTAATTGTGCGGAGATCATAGGCGCTAAGACCTCAGGATCCACTAAATTTGCTAATAATGTTGTTTCGTCTGCCATCATAAATTCCTTCTTTCTTTTACTGTTGTGTAAGTTGTTTGAATACTTCTGGTTGTTCTTGTTTTAATTTGGCTACTTCTTGATAAGACATTTTAGCTAAATCGTAACTAGGCGTTATACTGCCAGCAGGATTTCCAGGGGTAACAATCGTTGGTGTCGGCGGAGTTGGTTCAGGGTCTTTTGCTTCTTGAAATAAGAATGATTTACTTTCTTGAAGTCCCTTTAATTGTTCTTCAAAACCTTGTAATTTGCCGTCAACAACTTTAATAGTGTCTTTATCTAGTTGACCAAGCACAATTTCTTCATCAAGCGCATTCGCTTCTTTTAAAGCTAACTTGATAGCGAAATCTTTCTGCTGCTCTGCAAGTTTTGTTTCAGACTCAGATTTGGCAGCATCAAATTTACTTTGTAAATCTGCAAGTTGTTGAGTCAGTCCCTCGTTACCTTTTGCAGCTTCTTTAAGTGCGTCTAATTCAGTCTGGTTAGAGACAATCTGTTCTTTGAACTGATCACGCTCTTGTTCTGCAGTGGCTACTTGAGCATTTAACTGCGTAACAGTTTTCCCATGTAAAGCCATAACTGATTTAGCAATTTCTTCGTCAATTCCTAAAGCGATAAGATCTTCTTTTTTCATTTTCTTTTCCTCCTAAGTGTTTTTAGAGTGGCAACTCCCACTGCGAGCCGTCTTTTAGAGACTTCCGAGCAGGTCTAGGTAAAATAAAAAAGCCTAATCGTTGATTAGACTTAAAAATCATCATAGTGAAAATCTTTCAGTAAGGTATTAATAGGTGTGTATACCTTCTCTCTTGCGTAATTTCTACTCAAATACTCATTAGAATCAACTAGAGTACGCAATCGACTTTGTGCGGCTCTAATTTTCTTCGCCCACTCTTTTGCGTTTTCGTCTTGTTCGAGAGCTTCTGAGACTATTCTATTCTTTTTATATTTCACAACCTGACGTTCTAGGTAGCGTTGCTTCTTATTTAATTCTGCAACCTTTTTATTTTCTTTTTCGTTGAATTTAGGTTGATTATTTGTATTGACACCAAGAATAAATGGGATATGCAGATGTTGGCAATTTACACCTCGGTGCCCGCCTGCAGTTTCATATTCTGCTTGCCAATAGGGGTCGTAGATACTTCTATATTTCCAACTGGGAGGCAATTCAGATACGGGCCGTAAATCAACCACATGACCTTGAATCTTTGAACATGCTTGCCTTGCTCCCATATGGCTTGTGACTAGCACTGTGTGGACACTATACTCGCTCATGCGGTCTTTTCTTAATGTGTCATAGGTATTTGATAGGGTAGACTTTAAAACTGTTCTAACATACCGTTCTAGGCTCCATGTATGCCCTCCCTTATCAATAAAAGTAGACTTAATGCCTTTTTGAGCCCATCCTTGAATCGTTCTTTCTAGTGCTTCATCGAATGTAAAAAGACCGCTGTTAAATGCAGCAGTCGTTTTGTTAATTATTTCTGTGTACATTTGAGTGGTAGCTGTTCCGTAGCCAAAATTGGTGGATAGTAACGTTTGATTCACATAATTGTTTATGTCAGACCATACTGGATCATGATAAGCTTTCATGATATTGTCTAGGTTCGATGGCAAAGGCTTAGGATCGTAAGGTAGTTGTTTGTCTAAGTCTCTGATTATCTTTTCTCCCGAGCTATCAAACATACTTTTAATTTCAGATTCAGCAATTCCTGTTATTTGAGAAATCACTTTTGCAGTTTCTTTATTAAATAGATGCAACTGCTGCAGTTTTTCTCTTTGCCAATCTAAAATATTATCGTGCCCACTATTCAATCGTTTGATGATAATACGTATTAATTCGCCTTCTAACGATTGATATAGATGGGCCATATTAGAAGACCATAAATCTAATTGATGAGGTGTAATAGCCATTTTATCCCTCAATTCCCCAACTTCGTTTGGTTTCTTCATCCAGTCTATGCAACATACCTTTAATTTTTATTCTAGGATACTCCGTTGATGAGGTATTTAATATAGCAATTTCAGAAATGTATTTTCCAACTTTGATACCATTAATAACAATCCTCGATTTATAATTTTTTTCAAAACCATTTGAGCAATAGGAAAACTCTTGTAAATGAGGTCTCTCAATGATATGTTCCGCCATGTCGTTGTTATAAACCATTATTCCTCATCTCCTAGTTCTTTTCTCGTCAAAAACGCTTGTGCTTCTTGCGGATCTAACCCTAACTCTTCTTGTTGTATCTTTTGATACCACTTCAAGGCTTCTTCATCTGTTAATTTAAATAATCCTTTCAACGCTTCCGTTGTTGGTATCAATCCAGCGGTTTTAGCTTTACTATAGAATTCCAATTTTTGATCTAAACTTTCAAAAATACCGTCATCGAAGTCCACGCTAATTTCTTCGAAGCTAGGTATCTCTCCGCTATAAAGATTATTACCATTGTAAACAGTTCGTTTCGCCAGTTCTAAAACTGAAACAATTAAACCTTTGATGAATTTTTCAACCTCATTACAATGCATATTTCTAGTCCGATATGTTAATGAATTTTCGCTAGCAACTTCGGTAGCTGTTTTTACTGATTTTCCATCAAAGCTGAATGTTCCAATGCTTAACTGCATCTGCATTTCTAACGTCTTCATAAACTGATTAATCGCTGAAATGTATTGATCTGTTCGTATGTCACGAGTTATGTCTTTTATCATTTCACTATCTTGTTCCATTCTCATCGGACGATAGATATTAACATCTGGATCGAATACAGGTTGCAAAGATGTTCCTTGTTCATTTGGTCTATAGTCTAAAATATGATCACTAACAACTACTGTTCTTTGTCCCATTTTTATTTCCCAATTAAACTGGTCGAAGGTGTCGTTGATTTGTTTAAGTGTATTTTCTGCATTATCACAAATACCAATCCCTAGAGGACTATACAAACTAAAATTATTAAAGCCTGCTGGTTTCAAATAATTTAATAATGGTTTTTTCATTTCCGCAAGGATTGCTGTCTCAGTTATCCCCTTGTATTGGCCCTTATAACCCAAAGGAACTTGTTTTCCTATTACTGCTTCATCTTCTGAACGGTACAGCTCATTGGTAATTTGCAGTGAGTCTTTAACCCATTCATGAAACTCCAACAAAGTATAGTAAACAGTAGTATCTCCTTCTACCTGAACAGATTTAAACATCAGAACTCCCTCTGAAATTGCATTGGAAGTTGACCTTAAAGGGTAGAAAGAATTAGCTAATGCCCAAGAAAATTCAACTTCTCCAGTAGACATATCTACGTATGGTCGAACTGCTAAACCTCCAGTAGCGAACATCGGTTCCAAATATTTCGTCATGTTCTTTTTAAAATCGTTATGTTCTAAAACATGTTGAATAAATTTATTTGCATCTGGTCCGTCAACTTTGATTTCTACTTGTTCGTTGAATACAAGATTGGCCATCATTTCAGCTGTAAGTTTTCGCATGTTTAAAGCCATGTATTTACGCTTTTTAGTTTCGTTGTTTGAATTGATATACGAAATTTCTCCATAGTCATTTCGATATTCTTTAAAGTCTTTCGCAATTCTGTTTAATTCAATCGGATCTATATTTACTTTTGGATGATCATTAATTGTATTTAACACTTGTCCATTCAATATATAGCCTCCTCTCTTGAACATATTTTTGATAGAATTTATGAATCCCATGCTGTCACCTACCTTTTTAAGCCCCAATCTCTTGCATTATCTATACAAGCATATTTGAAAGCATCTACCGAGTGGTCAAATTCTTTGATAACTTTCGGATCATCATAGTTCAAATATTTTTCGTCAAACTGATATCGTTTATGCTCTTCTATAAACAGTTTCAAGCTGTCACAGTTTTTTAGTCCTGTTATAAGCGTTGGCTCTAAATAATAAAAACGCCCTTGGGCTAATAAATCATGGACGAAATCAATCATATCTATGTTCTTTTTCTTTGCCACGGGATGCCATCTTTGTCCATAGTCTTTAAAATATTGATTACGCAAACCGCCTTCTGCGCTATCAATGGTTCGATTAAGAATTGGCGCATTCCCAACTAATTCGTGCCTTGATGTTTTAGCTATAAATTCATGTAGCTCCTTCGATAAATCACTTGGAGCTTTTTTTACGGTTTTTCCTTGCGGTGAATAATAGTACATATTCACTAATATCACGTTGTTCTTAGCCGTTAGTGCAAAGCATAGACAAACAGTAGCAGAAGTCTGATGCCCCACGTCCATTGCATAGTACAAAGAAACTATTCTATCATCTGAGGGGAACTCATCTAGTCTATGAAACAAATCAATATTATAAACATTCGTTCCAAGTCCAACTGGCTCACCTAAATATAGGTATCTATAGTAGTCATAATCGTTCTCTTTAATACGGTTAATCTCATCAAGCATTTGCTTAGTTACAAAACCTAACTCATCATCCATGTAACTTGATTCATGGACTAAATAGCCTGATTGCCCTTTTAGAGACTCCGCCCATTCATTTATCCATGAATAAGGATTGCGCGGAGGATTATAGCTCCAAAAAAATTGAACCGTCTCAGCTAAAGGATGTTTCTGACGCATAAACGTTGTGTTTGATTGGTCAAATTCTTCTGAATCCTTAAATTCCGCTGCCTCTTCATACCATACAGCTATAATGTTCCCGATGTCATTTGATTTCAGTTTTTGAAAGTCATCTTGTCCGTAAAAATAAAAAGTTGAGCCAGTTTTATTATGAGTAATTTTGAACGGCGAAACTGTACAAGTAAATTCATTAGTGATTTGGAATTTATTCAATGCCCATTGAATTTTAAGATACACGCTGTCCCGTATAGTATTTGCAACTTTGCGTATAACTACTACGTTGGCGCGTTCATTCTTGATAACATAACGAATCATCATTAAAACAATTTTAAGAGCTATCACAGACGATTTAAAAGAGTTACGTCCCCCTTTTAACACATTGTAAGGTTTCTTAGATTTCCAAACCGTCTTAAAATGAGGGTTAACTTCTTTTTGTATGTTGATTTCAGTCATCTGTATCACTCCAAGAATCAATAATCGTAATATTATTAGTCTCAGATCCATTATCACGAATAGAGTCTTTTATTTTTAGAATTCTAGCGTCCATCAATTCTAACTGCTTACGTCTTTCATCTTTTTCGTCAGCAATATTGATGAACTGCTTTATCAAATTGGATAGCGTGCTCATAGCCCTTGATTGTGCATTCATGAAATTCGCTTGCTTGTCCCAAGCATATTGGATAGCGTACTCTTCCGAACTTCCTGCATCACTCGACGTCCACTTAGAAACTTCTTTTGATAAATCTTCTGAACCAGAAACATACATGATTTTCTGTGCTCTGATAATAGCAGTGTACTGGATCATGATATTATTCCATAAGATATCCTCAGGTTTAGAGGTTGCAACCTCATTCATGATTTCTAACGTTTCAGAGGGTAACCAATTAGCAAAAAGACCATGGGTAACAGCGTTTTTGTTGTCCTCTGGCGCTCCTTTGTTGTTCGGAATAGTTGCGTTCTTGGTTGCAACCTTTTCTCGAGACCAGTAACGTGACTTCCACGATTTTACTGTGCTGATGGATACACCATACTTTTCCGCTATTTCTCTATACTTCAACCCTTTTTCATAATCATCTTTAGCTAGTTCGTATTTCTTCACATGTGACACCACCTCGCTTATTTGCAACATTTGTTTTGTAATCTACACATACTTTGAAAGATTTTCCTGTATGTGTTTATCTGAATAGAAACCATGACCGCAATAGACTAAACGGCATGCATCAATTTCATTCGGTTCGGCTTCTCTGATCATCTCTATAACAGAATATTTGCTTTTCATTTGAACAGATTGAACAACTCTTTTATCACGACAATCTTTACATCTTGGATAATCGTTGATCAATGATACATACCAGTAGTTTCTCATTGTGTGGCCTCCTTTATGCAAAGAAAAACACCTAACGCTAATTAGGTGTTTGGATTTTATTAAAATGGAAGTTCTGAGTAACATATATATTTTTCTAAATACTCACTTGAAAATGACGTTTCAGCGGCAATTTCTTGACATGTCGGTAATCTTCCTAAATCATTAGTTAATATAGAAATTATTTTTTTTGTTTGATTCATGTCATTAGAATTAAAATCTTTCGCAAAATGAATAAATAAATCACCAGCATTTTGTCCAACAACATAATCGATCATGTCGCTTCTTCTAAAGTTCCCATTATAAATAACATCATTTAAAGCAAATCTAGGTACGATGTCCACCGATGATTGATTATTATTATCTTTATTCCTCTCCATTGATCTCAGAATTGATAAAATTTCCGATAATTGACCATCCTCATCTAATGTACCGCTAACTTCTTTAACTTCAGGACTTGGATTTTCTTTTTTAAATTTGTCATATTGTTTTTCAAAGTCAGGGTACCATTTTTCGAAAATCTCATTTAAAAGCATTGAATCAATTTTCCTTACATCGGTAATGTTTTCGTTAATCAATTTAATGAGCCTCTTCAAATCTTCCTTGATATAGGAAATTGCTTGAAATTGTGTCAATGGACCTGTTATCCTTGATGGTTCAATATCATGTAAAAGAGGTATTACATTCGTATTACCTACTTGATTAGATATAGCACCAGCTTCAAAGTTTAACCAAGGTTGCACGATGTTTTCCTCAACAACAAAAAATATACCCATAGGATTCCCTTTTAAACCACCCTTTATGCTATCACTCCATCTTTCTCCTGGTTGTATATCATCTGGAGAATAATATACATCCAGTTGTGGTATTACCTGTTTCACCCACTTATTAAAAATCCTGGCCAGTTCTTTACTTCTCTCACCTGACCAACTAAGAAATAAATCCATTAGAACACTCTACTTTCATTTTTTATTTAATGATACATTCTGAAGATAATGAAAGCAATGACAAAAAGACAGCATTAACAAATTTTGTTCTGAGATATTACGTTCCGTCTAAAAGTAACGTGCTATCTTTCATATTTTTTGATAGATATGTTTGATAAAAATAGATAGACAGCAGTGTACGAACAATTCTGCAAGAGTTGAGTTCACATCCTTGTTAGTATTCACTGCTGTCTATCGAAGCTTAATTAAACGATGAGGGAGATTTCCTCCCTTACATTTTATTTTGTCGATCCTGTTTCCTAATCTTTCGACACTATCATAATACATCATTGAACAGGTAATTGATTGGTATAAAAAAGGTATAAAAAAGAAACCAAATGGGTAATAAAAGGGTATAAAAAGGGTAAAAACTGGCTACTTAAAGGCAACCAGTTCTAATGCTGAAGCAAATTGGATGATAATCTTGTTTGATTCTAGTTTGACAGATTCTTCACTAGTATTATTTCTTTGAGCAGTTACATAAATCGACAGACCATTGATGTAACGATCATAAAAAATTTTTTTAC
>NZ_JAWDJH010000030.1:0-74849 GCF_032465635.1 Enterococcus sp. 2STP | reverse complement strand
GGTTCGAACCCCGTTTTCCGCTTTGCCAAAGCAATCGCGCCGGGGTGGCGGAACTGGCAGACGCACAGGACTTAAAATCCTGCGGTGAGTGATCACCGTACCGGTTCGATTCCGGTCCTCGGCATTTCAAATATGCGCCCATAGCTCAACTGGATAGAGTGTTTGACTACGGATCAAAAGGTTAGGGGTTCGACTCCTCTTGGGCGCGTTAATTAAACGGGAAGTAGCTCAGCTTGGTAGAGCACTTGGTTTGGGACCAAGGGGTCGCAGGTTCGAATCCTGTCTTCCCGATAATTATAAATTTAAACACGGGGCCTTAGCTCAGCTGGGAGAGCGCCTGCTTTGCACGCAGGAGGTCAGCGGTTCGATCCCGCTAGGCTCCATTTCATTTAAATAATGAATATCTTTTTCGCGGTGTAGCTCAGCTGGCTAGAGCGTCCGGTTCATACCCGGGAGGTCGGGGGTTCGATCCCCTCCGCCGCGATTTTTAAGAGCCTGGACCTTTAGCTCAGTTGGTTAGAGCAGACGGCTCATAACCGTCCGGTCGTAGGTTCGAGTCCTACAAGGTCCATTGTGGCGTTGTAAGTTTCATATGGAGGATTACCCAAGTCCGGCTGAAGGGAACGGTCTTGAAAACCGTCAGGCGGGTAAAACCGTGCAAGGGTTCGAATCCCTTATCCTCCTTTATCATATTATCGCGGGATGGAGCAGTCTGGTAGCTCGTCGGGCTCATAACCCGAAGGTCGTAGGTTCAAATCCTGCTCCCGCAATTAAAAACTAAAAACACTGGTTCCGTGGTGTAGGGGTTAACATGCCTGCCTGTCACGCAGGAGATCGCGGGTTCGATTCCCGTCGGAACCGCCATGCGGGTGTAGTTTAGTGGTAAAACCACAGCCTTCCAAGCTGTTGTCGCGAGTTCGATTCTCGTCACCCGCTTTTAGTTTTTATGGGCCTATAGCTCAGCTGGTTAGAGCGCACGCCTGATAAGCGTGAGGTCGATGGTTCGAGTCCATTTAGGCCCATTAGTACAAAATCTTATTGGTTTTGGGGAAGTACTCAAGTGGCTGAAGAGGCGCCCCTGCTAAGGGTGTAGGTCGGGAAACCGGCGCGAGGGTTCAAATCCCTCCTTCTCCGTTTCAATATTTTGTTTTACCTGGCCCGTTGGTCAAGCGGTTAAGACACCGCCCTTTCACGGCGGTAACACGGGTTCGAATCCCGTACGGGTCATTAAATTCAATATAGTTTTACATGGAGGATTACCCAAGTCCGGCTGAAGGGAACGGTCTTGAAAACCGTCAGGCGGGTAAAACCGTGCAAGGGTTCGAATCCCTTATCCTCCTTTTCATATTATCGCGGGATGGAGCAGTCTGGTAGCTCGTCGGGCTCATAACCCGAAGGTCGTAGGTTCAAATCCTGCTCCCGCAATTTAAAAACTAAAAACACTGGTTCCGTGGTGTAGGGGTTAACATGCCTGCCTGTCACGCAGGAGATCGCGGGTTCGATTCCCGTCGGAACCGTTTGGCTCGGTAGCTCAGTTGGTAGAGCAATGGATTGAAGCTCCATGTGTCGGCAGTTCGATTCTGTCCCGCGCCATTATGCGGGTGTAGTTTAGTGGTAAAACCACAGCCTTCCAAGCTGTTGTCGCGAGTTCGATTCTCGTCACCCGCTTTTAGTTTTTATGGGCCTATAGCTCAGCTGGTTAGAGCGCACGCCTGATAAGCGTGAGGTCGATGGTTCGAGTCCATTTAGGCCCATTTATTTTATTGGCCCGTTGGTCAAGCGGTTAAGACACCGCCCTTTCACGGCGGTAACACGGGTTCGAATCCCGTACGGGTCATGGAAGATACTTGATGAGTATCTTTTTCTTTTTATCTGAAAGAATGATTTTAAAAGGCTTAGCAGAGTTATCTTTATAGATGATTGTGCTAAGCTTTTTTGGATAAATCTAATGTAAAATATTTATATTTTTTAAGCAAAAAAATGAAAAAATACGAGCAGAAAACTGTTTTATCTGCTATACTTGGTTCGTTGCAAGTTCCCGAAAGGATCCGTAGGACGGAGATGCCTTGTAACCGAATTTAACTAGGGGGAATCATTATAATGGTAGAAAGACACTTATTTACATCAGAATCTGTTTCTGAAGGACATCCAGATAAAATCGCTGACCAAATCAGTGATGCAATCTTGGATGCAATTTTAGAACAAGACCCAACAGCACGAGTAGCGTGTGAAACATCTGTAACAACTGGGCTTGTTTTAGTATTTGGAGAAATATCTACGACGGCATATGTAGATATCCAAAAAGTCGTACGGGAAACAATAAAAGAAATTGGTTATACACGTGCAAAATTCGGATTTGATGGAGATACAGCAGCTGTATTGGTTGCGATTGATGAACAATCTCCTGATATTGCTCAAGGAGTTGACGAAGCACTTGAGATCCGGGATGAAGATAAAAAAGACGTATTAGATGAAATTGGTGCTGGCGACCAAGGGTTAATGTTTGGTTTTGCTGTAGATGAAACACCGGAATTAATGCCTTTACCAATCGCTTTGAGTCATCGTCTGGTACGCCGCTTGGCAGATTTACGTAAATCAAATGAATTAACGTATTTACGTCCAGATGCAAAATCTCAAGTCACAGTTGAATATGATGATCAAGGACAACCTGAACGCGTAGATACAATCGTTATTTCAACACAGCATGATGATGCAGTAGATAATGAAACAATTCGTCATGATGTCATCGAAAAAGTAGTGAAGGAAGTTATTCCAGCTGAATTATTAGATGATCAAACAAAATATTATATCAATCCGACTGGCCGATTTGTCATTGGTGGTCCTCAAGGGGATGCCGGATTAACAGGAAGAAAGATCATTGTTGATACGTATGGCGGTTATGCTCGTCATGGTGGCGGTGCTTTTTCTGGTAAAGATGCGACAAAAGTTGACCGTTCTGCCAGCTATGCTGCACGTTATATTGCTAAAAACATCGTTGCAGCTGGGCTTGCTCGCAAAGCAGAAGTACAGCTAGCTTATGCGATTGGTGTTGCTCAACCTGTTTCGATCTCCATCAATACTTTCGGTACTGGAACGGTTCCGGAAGAAGAATTGATTGCTGCAGTGAGAGAAAACTTCGATCTTCGGCCAGCAGGAATCATCGAGATGCTTGATTTGCGTCGTCCGATTTACAAACAAACAGCTGCTTACGGTCATTTTGGTCGTACAGATGTGGATCTACCTTGGGAACATACGGACAAAGTAGATGCATTGAAAGCAAGTTTAGCAAAATAAGCTATATTCAGCTGGAACGATCGCCGAATGGTGGTTGTTCCAGCTTTTTTTATGGCAGTGCACCTCTTGAAAAAGATAGTGAGTATTTATCTATTTTTAGATCCTGTCATGATGAAAAAGGAGGAATAAGATGAAAAAAGAAACAAATGTAGCTTTAGTCACAGTGAGTGTTTTCATTGCAACGTTCATGACGGCTATTGAAGGAACAATCGTAACAACCGCTATGCCAACGATCGTCGGCTCATTACATGGAATGGAAATCATGAACTGGGTATTTTCGATTTATTTGCTGACAAACGCTATGCTTACTCCGATTTACGGAAAACTTGCGGATAAAGTGGGACGAAAACCAATTTTTATTTTTGGGACATTATTGTTTATTATCGGTTCGTTATTTTGCGGTTTATCTCAAAGCATGATTGGGTTGATTGCTGCTCGTGCGATTCAAGGGATGGGCGCTGGAGCAATGATGCCAGTAGCTTTGACGATCATCGGCGATCTTTATTCTATTGAGAAGCGAGCAAAAGTTTTAGGTTTGAATAGTTCAGCTTGGGGGATTGCCAGTGTTTTTGGACCGCTCGCGGGAGGATTCATCGTTGAAACGATCAGCTGGCACTGGATCTTTTTTATCAATGTGCCGATCGGAATTCTATTAATTATTTTTATTTGGCTATATTTAAATGAACCAAAAATCATACATGAGTCTAAACCAATGGATATTTTTGGTAGTTTTAGTTTGATGGCCATGCTTGTCTCATTGCTGTTAGGATTCCAATTATTAGGAGACGAAGGAATGAGTCCGCTTGTTTCTGCTTTGCTGCTAGGTAGTATCGTACTGTTAGGTATTTTTATTTTTGCCGAAAAAAGAGCTAAAGATCCTGTCATCATGATGCATTTATTCAAAAATCCACTATTTGTTGTGGTCAACTTGGCTGCAGCATTGGCTAGTGGTTTTTTGATGGGAATCGATGTTTATATTCCTATGTGGATGCAAGGTGTATTAGGACTGAATGCAGCAATTGGTGGGTTGGTATTAGCACCATTATCACTAGTCTGGATGGTCGGTTCTTTCCTTGCAAGCAAGTGGATGACTCAAATGAAAACTCATTGGGTCTTGAGAATTGGACTTCTAATCGCAGCTATTGGGGGCGCTTGGTTGTATCTTATGCCTTTCAGAAGTAACTATTTATGGTTTTTTGCTATATCAACGGTCATCGGTATAGGCTTAGGTGTGACCATGACTACCTCGACTGTCAGTGCACAAAATAGTGTATCTCGTGATCAGCTTGGTGTAGCAACTTCTTTTAATACGTTAGTTCGAACAATTGGTCAAACAGTCATGGTTTCTATTTTTGGTTTATTGATAAATGGGGTAACTAAACGAGAACTTGCAGCAGCAAATTTAACAAATGATACAGATATCATGAACAAACTGGTGAATCCACAAACGGCTAAATATATCGATGCGGATATTCTATTGCCATTAAGAAAAATTCTTTATGATGGGTTACATTCCGTTTATCTAGTTGGCTTGTTACTCGTGATCATTGCTTTGGTCTTAACGCTTTTCGTTCATGAAAAAAGTGGTAAAATAAAACAGTAGTTTCGGTCGAGACATGTACTTTGCCGAATCATTCAAATTTAAAGTTATTCAAAAATAACTTCTTACTAAGGAAGGCGAAAATATGGCATTTATTCAAGCAAATATTTATTCGAATGTATTAGAAATGGAAGTCAATCTAAATGTGATACTTCCACAAACAACTAAAAAGGTGATTGGCACCAGTTCAGAGCAAGCGACAACGGACATACCTGTTTTATATTTACTTCATGGGATGGGTGGCAATCATAGTGTATGGGAAAGACGTACGTCGATTGAACGTTATGTAGCAGACTACGGATTAGCTGTCATCATGCCATCTACTGATCTTGGCTGGTACACAGATACGGTTTATGATATGAAATATTGGACGTTCATTGCAGAAGAGCTACCTGAGATTTGTCATGAACTATTCCCACAATTAACAAGAAAAAGGGAAAAAACATATGCCGCTGGATTATCGATGGGCGGATATGGCGCATTAAAACTAGGCCTTGCAAAATCAGAAAATTTCGCAGCAGTAATCTCTCTTTCAGGCGCTGTTTCTGTAGGAAACCGAATGGATGATCTTTTGATGGTTCGTAAAGCAGCCTTTTGGGAAGGAATCTTTGGACCATTGGATCAAATCGAAGGTTCAAAGAATGATCCACAATATTTATTGAAAGAATTAGTAAAAAGCGGAAAACCAGTCCCAAGGTTTTATATGGCTTGTGGGGAATCTGATTTTCTTTATCAAGCAAATCAGGAAATGGTAT
Source organism: Enterococcus sp. 2STP (assembly GCF_032465635.1). Lineage (NCBI taxonomy): Bacteria > Bacillati > Bacillota > Bacilli > Lactobacillales > Enterococcaceae > Enterococcus > Enterococcus sp. 2STP. The sequence continues at coordinate 69,200 of NZ_JAWDJH010000030.1, read as the reverse complement.
CTGCTATGCAGGAACAAGGCTTAGCGGTCACCTTTGAACAAGGACCGGGCGATCATAATTGGATCTTCTGGGATCAATGGATCCAACGTGCATTGGTGTGGCTGATGGAAGAAAAGTAAAAAAGAGACTTAAAAAGATAGCTCCTATAGAGATCACTTTGTTGGTGACCTTTATAGGAGCTTTTTTTATCAATTGTTTTCTCTTCTTTTATTTTGTTGGCATAAACCTTCAATATAGGTTTGTGCACTCGTTAGAAAGAGTGCTTTTTCATTCAATTCTGCATGGGACTGCATACTTTCTTTAAATCCCTCTAATTGATTTTCAACTACATAATTACGCATAAATAGAACTGTTTCTTTCAAAAATTCATTTCCGTCCATAATCTTTTGCCGAAGCTGTTGTTCATGTTGCTGATCCATTAGCTGTCCAATCAATAAATTGTGGAGAGAGGCAATGGCCTGATGACTTTGGGTGACTGAAAATCCTTCACGAACAAGTAGTTGGATCATTTGTTCCAAATGTTCTAATCGACTCGGAAAAGCGGGCACAGTATTGATTTCTAATTCTGCCCCACAAGGAAAACGTGTGTAAAGGTCATAGTAATTTTCCATATACTGTAGCAATTGTTCATTCCAGGGCAAAGTTGGATCTGGAAGCGCTAATTCTTCTTCCATTGTTTCAGCCATTTTCTGCAAAAGCTGTTGTTTATTTTTGAAATACCAATATAAAGCAGGTGCTTGAACGTGAATTCTGTTTGCGATGTTTCGCATGGAAAGCTGCGAAAGAGCTTGTGTTTCAGCCAGGATATCAAAGGCGGCCTGAATGATGATTGCTTGAGAAAGCTTTATTTCCATTTTATCAACCTCGTGTATTGCATTATCTTTTTAAACATGGTAAATTGTTAGTCGGTCTAATTTTACAGTGTTAAATTAGTCCTGTCAATTTAAACAAAGGGGTGTAATCAACGAATGAAATTAATCTTACGACATGCGAAAAAATATAAAGTAGCTGTTTTTATTTCCTTACTGTCCGTAGCAGTCATGGTTGCAGCAACATTATGGCAACCTAAATTACTACAGCAAGTATTGGAAGCTATTATTACAGAAGATAATGATGAAATGAAAACAATCGGTATTTATCTGATCAGTCTGGCTTTGCTAGGATTAGCTGCAGGTGTAACGAACACGATTTTCTCTGCGAAAGTAGCTCAGGGCGTAAGTGCAGATATCCGAGAAGAAGCTTTTCGAAAGATCCAGACATTTTCATTTGGGAATATCGAACAGTTCTCTGCTGGGAATCTTGTTGTTCGTCTAACAAATGATATCACGCAAATCCAAAATTTAGTGATGATTTCTTTGCAATCACTTTTTCGAATTCCATTCTTATTTATTGGTGCCTTCATTTTAGCTATGATCACGATGCCACAATTGTGGTGGATCATCGTAGCGCTTATCGTTACGGTATTTCTTATCACGGCACTTTCATTTACACGGATGGGTAAGCACTTCATGATCATTCAAAAACTGATTGATCGTGTAAATAGCATCGCAAAAGAAAACTTACTAGGGATTCGTGTAGTGAAATCATTTGTACAGGAAGAAAACCAATTGAAGACATTCAGCAAAGTAAGTGAGGACTTAACAAAACACAACATCATAGTCGGTACATTATTTTCTGTGATGATCCCGTCCTTCATGTTGGCTGCCAATTTAGCTGTGGTTGGGGCGATCTTCTTTGTGAGCGATCTTGTTAAAGATGATCCTACATTAATTGGTGGAATTGCTTCATTCATGAATTACTTGATGCAGATCATGATGGCGATCATTATCGGCGGAATGATGATGATGATGACTTCAAGAGCAGCCGTATCGCTGAAGCGGATTGCGGAAATTTTAGATGCTGAACCAGATCTTACTTATTTAGACGTTCCAGAACAAGAGCTGACGGGTTCTGTCACTTTTGACCATGTTTCTTTTCGTTATCCTGGTGAGGATACAGATACGCTTAAAGATATCAGCTTTTCTATCAAACCTGGAGAAATGGTCGGGATCGTCGGGGCGACTGGCGCCGGGAAATCCACACTAGCACAGCTGATTCCTCGTCTATTTGATCCAACAGAAGGAAAAGTAGAAGTAGGTGGTGTAGATCTTCGCCAAGTAAATGAAAAGAGTTTAAGACAAACGGTGTCCTTTGTTTTGCAAAAAGCAATTTTATTCTCAGGAACGATTGCTCAAAACTTGCGCCAAGGAAAAAAGAATGCAACAGAAAAAGAGATGGAACATGCTTCTTCTATTGCTCAAGCAAAAGAATTCATCGAAAAGTTATCTGATCGTTACGAAGCACCAGTAGAAGAACGAAGTAGCAATTTTTCTGGTGGACAAAAGCAGCGACTATCCATTACTCGTGGTGTTATCGGTAATCCAAAGATCTTGATTTTAGATGATAGTACGAGTGCATTGGATGCTCGCTCTGAAAAACTTGTCCGAGAAGCACTTGATCGAGATTTGAAGGGAACAACGACGATCGTCATCGCACAAAAAATTGCTTCTGTTGTCAAAGCAGACCGCATCTTAGTATTGGATGAAGGTAGATTAGTCGGCGAAGGAACCCATGAGGAATTGGTAGCTGGAAACCGTGTCTATCAGGAAATCTTTGAAACTCAAAAAGGAACGGAGGAGTAAGTATGACTGATTTAATAAAAGCAAGTAAATTTTTCTATCACTATTTGAAACGGTACAAACTCTCCTTTTTCTTTATCTTTATCACAGTAATTATTGCTACCTATCTACAAGTAAAAGCACCTCAGTATATCGGGGAAGCTTTCCAAGAATTAGCAAATTACGTAGGTGGCTTGATGCAAGGCGTAGATGATAAAAGCAAATTTGTTTCTGTAATATGGAAACTCTTGTTGTTTTATGTATTAGCTAGTGCAGCCAACTTTATCTATAGTATTTTATTCACTCAAGTAGTAGGAAAGTCAACGAACCGGATGCGTATCGGTTTATTCAACAAATTGGAAAAATTGACGATTCGCTTCTTTGATTCTCATCAAGATGGTGAAATTTTAAGTCGTTTTACCAGTGACTTAGATAATATTCAAAATAGTTTGAACCAAGCATTGCTTCAAGTCATCACGAATGCTGTTTTACTTGTCGGAATCTTGATTATGATGTTTCGTCAAAATGTAGAATTAGCTTGGGCTACGATTGCTTCTACTCCAGTAGCTATTTTGATAGCTGTCTTGATTATTCGAAAAGCGCGAAAATATGTGGATCTTCAGCAAGATGAAGTGGGAAAACTGAATGGCTATATGGATGAAAAAATCAGCGGACAACGTGTCATCATCACAAATGGCTTACAAGAAGAAACGATTGAAGGATTCTTAGAACATAATCAAAGTGTTCGCGAAGCAACGTTCAAAGGACAAGCTTATTCTGGCCTACTATTTCCGATGATGCAAGGAATGTCACTAGTCAATACAGCAATCGTTATCTTTTTCGGCGGCTGGTTAGCATTGAATGGCGATTTGGAACGTTCGGTGGCGTTAGGCTTAGTTGTGACATTCGTCCAATATTCACAACAATACTACCAACCATTGATGCAGATTTCTTCTGGGTACAGCATGATCCAATTAGCAATTACAGGGGCAAGACGATTAAATGAAATGTTTGATGAAAAAGATGAAGTCAAACCAGAAAACGGTAAAGCATTTGATGGAGTAGAACAAGGACTTGCCTTGCAACACGTAGATTTTGGTTATTCTCCAGAAAAACTAGTCTTGAAAGATGTCTCAATCAATGTGGACAAAGGAGAAATGGTTGCTCTTGTTGGACCAACCGGATCTGGGAAAACGACGATCATGAATCTGCTGAATCGTTTTTACGATGTCAATGATGGGTCAGTAGTAATCGATGGAATAGATATCCGAGAGTATGATCTAGATGCATTACGTAGACATGTAGGAATCGTTTTGCAAGAATCCGTATTGTTCTCTGGCACCATCAAAGACAATATCACATTCGGTAAACCAGATGCTTCAGATGAAGAAATCATCAATGCAGCAAAACAAGCGAACATTCACGACTTTATCATGACGTTAGAAAAAGGGTATGATACAGAGATATCCGAAGAAAACAATTTGTTCAGTACAGGTCAAAAGCAGTTGATCAGTATTGCTCGAACGATCATTACAAATCCATCTTTATTGATTTTGGATGAAGCAACAAGTAATGTAGACACGGTAACAGAAGCAAGAATCCAAAAAGCAATGGATGAAGCAATCAAAGGAAGAACCAGCTTTGTGATTGCTCACCGGCTGAAAACGATCTTGAATGCAGATAGAATCGTTGTCTTGCGTGATGGGGAAGTCATTGAAGAAGGCAGTCATCACGAATTATTAGCAGAAAATGGATTTTATGCGGAACTTTATCATAATCAATTTGTATTTGAATAAAGAGGTTGTGAAAAAGCTGTCCCGCATCAAAGTAATAAGAACAGCCAATCAAAAACAGCTTCTCATGTTTTTGATTTGGTTGGACTTATTACCGCAGATGCAAGCTTTTGAGCACCATGAATAAAGAGGTTGTGATATCAACGCTCTAACCTGAGTACTAGAGAAAAAAACGCAAAACATATCATTTATGTTTTGCGTTTTTTATTTATCTTTTTTTCTCAATACAATATAAAATAGGCGGCTGGTTCTTTTGGTTGATAAACCGATAATTCAGCACATTATATGTTTCCTGTGGCAGTTTGGAACAAAAAGAATCAACCATATCCAGTTCTTTTTCTCCGCCTTCATGACCATAGTAGACAACAAGGATCAATCGTCCGCGAGGCACAAGTCGTTTCAATATTTCTTCCATAGCTGTGCGTGTAGTCTCTGGCATAGTGATGATTGCTTTATCACTTTTTGGGAGATACCCTAGATTGAAGATCCCTGCTTTGAGATCTTGTTGTTCAGCTATTACTTCTCCTAACGTTTCGTGGCCTTGTAGAAACAATGAGACACGTTCTTCTAACTGATGCTGTTCTAGCTTTTCACGAGTAGCATCGATTGCTTGTTGCTGGATATCGAAACTATAGACATGACCAGTTTTTCCGATGTGTTCTGCTAGAAAAACCGTATCGTGGCCATTGCCCATCGTTGCATCTACGACGTGATCTCCTGGTTGCAAGATTTCTTGCAGTAATGTATGGCTGAAATGCAAAGCAGTTTGCAACATCAGACACTCACCTTTTTCCGTACATCATATTTTCCTTGGAAGCTATCTCTGCGAAGAAGTTCTTCATCAATTGCATTCAAGACTTCCCATTTTTTCAAGCTCCACATTGGTCCAATCAAGGAATCCCACGGCGCATCCCCTGTCAAACGATGGATGATGATCTCTTTTGGTATCATTTCCAGCTGGTCGCAAATGACATTGACATAGTCAGGACGGCTCATTAATTGAAGTCGACCTTCATGATAGTCACGCAACATTCTCGTTTTGCGCATCAGATGCATCAAATGGAGCTTGATTCCTTGGATATCGGAATCTAAAATAGTGCGTCTGACATTTTCTTTCATCATTTCTAAACTTTCGCCTGGTAATCCGTTGATCAAATGCGTACAAACACGGATATTATGTTTGCGTAATTTAGCCACGCCATCTAAATAAGTTTGATAATCATGTGCTCGGTTGATCAGTTTTGAAGTTTCTTCAAAAGTTGTTTGCAATCCAAGTTCTACCCATAAATACATCCGCTCGTTCAGTTCAGCAAGGTAATCAACTACTTCATCTGGCAGACAATCCGGTCGTGTACCGACTGATAATCCTACGACACCTGGTAAATTGACTACTTGCTCAAATCGTTCTTTGATTATTTCAACTGGCGCATGGGTGTTTGTAAAATTTTGGAAATAAACGATGTATTGTTGGACATGAGGCCATTTTTGATGCATCATGTCGATTTCTTTCTGGAATTGGATTGGAAGTGGATCTTCAGGTGCAACGATCATATCACCCGAACCAGATACACTGCAAAAAGTACAACCGCCATGGGCAACAGTCCCATCTCGATTCGGGCAGTCGAACCCTCCATCGATCGGCACCTTGAAAATTTTCCCGCCAAACTCATTTCGTAAAGCATAATTCCAAGAATGATATCTTTTATTTCCTTCTGAATAAGGAAAAGTCATTAAAAGTCCTTCTTTCTGTAAGAGTTACTTATTTGTTTTCTTTTTTCTCTATACACTGGATAAGTCAGGCACAGCCAAGAAAGACTGAGTAAGTAGCCGCCGATGATATCGGTAGGAAAATGAACACCCAGATAAATGCGGCTTATCCCGACACTTACTATAATAAACACCATCAGCAATTGAAGCAATGTACGTAAGGTTCTTTTTTGAACAAAAGCTGGCAGCAGAAATAGGAAAGAGCCGTAAAGAATCATACTGCCTGCTGCATGTCCACTAGGGAAACTGTAACTTGTTTCAACCACTAAGTGTGTCAATGAAGGGCGCTCTCGCATGAAAAATAGTTTGATCAACGGGTTGATGATTCCAGCAATTACAATAAATCCAGAAACGAACCAAACTGTTTCTGCCCTTTTTTTCTTATACCACATCCATAAAGCCGTACAAGCAAATAAAATGATGACGGTAAGAGGATTACCGAATTTAGTCATAAAGAGTTGGTAGCTGTTCAGATCAGGATAAGAAGCTCTGACAATGTCTGTAAACCACTGATCGAAACCAGAAAGCCACGATAGATGGAACTTTACGATCCAGCCCAAAATAAAAAACAGGACAAGAAAGAAGCTACCAGTCACCTGAAATGATGTTTTATATTTCATACAATTCCTCCTTTGAAGCAATGACTTATTATAGCATTTTTGGTCCAGCGAAAAAAACGGTAAAGAGATAAAACCAATGCATGATCCCTCTTTGAATAACCAATATTCTTATAAAAAAAATAACTGTAATCGGAAAGACATTTTTTGGTAATACAAATGAAATGTTAGGAAAATAAAATCAGTGTTTTTCGAAATCCTTGTAAATAAGAACATAGACGTAGGAAGAACTTGAAAATGAACAGAAGTTGTTCATTACGGTAAATTACAATATGATTACAAAAAACAACAAAGCTCTTAAATAACTTTTAATAAATATTAAGAGAAGTTATAATTATTAATAATAGATAAATTGAAGTTGGAGGATAGAAGATGGAAAACATTGCAAGAAAAGAACGGAGACGTTTAGAACAGACCAAACGTTTTCGAAAAGCAAAACGAGGGGCAGCAATCGTGGGAACTGCGATGGTAGGCTGTTCTGTCGCTGCTCCATTAGTACAGCCGGTTCCTGTTCAAGCGGATGAAACACCTGTTCAGTTCGGCGCAAGAATCAATACAGCGGCATTTATCACAGAAATTGCTACTTATGCGCAGCCAATTGCTCAAGCTAATGATTTGTATGCATCAGTGATGATCGCACAAGCAGTTGTAGAAAGCGGTTGGGGCAGTAGTGCGTTATCGCAAGCACCTTATTATAATCTTTTTGGGATAAAAGGCAGCTATCAAGGACAAACTGTCTACATGGATACGCTTGAATTTTTAAATAATCAATGGGTAAATAAAAAAGAGCCTTTCCGACAATATCCTTCTTTTGCTGAATCGTTCAATGACAATGCCTATGTACTTAGAAATACTTCATTTGGCAACGGTTATTACTATGCCGGTACTTGGAAGAGCAACACGAGATCCTATACAGATGCGACAGCTTGTTTGACAGGTCGTTATGCGACTGACCCTGGTTATGCAAGCAAATTAAATAATATCATCACGACTTACGGATTGACCCAATATGATACACCAGCTAGCGGAAACGCGGGCGGTGGAGCCACTACAGGTGGGAATAATACTGGAAGTACAGGTAGTACTAGCGGTTCAAGTAATTCTGGTAATACAAACTCAGGTTCAGCAACTTCGACCACTTATACTGTTCAATCTGGCGATTCTGTTTGGGGAATCTCCAATAAATTCGGTATTACAATGGATCAATTGATTCAATGGAACAATATCCAAAACAATTTCATTTATCCAGGACAAAAACTAACGATCAAGGGTAGCCAAGAAAATGGCTCTTCGACGAATAATTCTGGTAACAATACCAATTCTTCAGGAAATGCTGGTACATCAAACGGAGGACAAACAACTGGGGCGAAATACACTGTTCAATCTGGCGATTCTGTTTGGAAGATCTCAAATGATCACGGAATTACGATGGCTCAATTGATTGAATGGAACAATATCAAGAATAATTTTGTTTATCCAGGACAACAGCTGATCGTATCAAATGGCGGTTCTTCTAATACTGGAGCAAATACTGGCAACACAAGTGGTTCAAATTCGTCTAACTCAAGTTCTTCTAATACGGCTTCAGGAACGAAATACACAGTGAAAGCCGGAGACTCTGTTTGGAGTGTCTCCAACAAATATGGAATTACGATGGCTCAACTGATCCAATGGAACAACATCCAAAATAACTTTATTTATCCAGGACAACAACTGACTGTTTCAAACAGTGGGTCAACAAACAGCGCATCAAGTAATACAGGTTCGTCAGCCAATACAAATAACAGCAGCTCAGCTAATACTGGCAGCAGTTCGTCTCAAGGCACTTATACAGTCAAGGCGGGTGAATCTGTTTGGAGCGTAGCGAATAAAAACGGCATCACGATGAATCAGCTGATCGAATGGAATAATATCAAAAACAACTTTATTTACCCAGGACAGCAATTGATCGTTAAAGGCGGCAATTCAGTAAATACCAATACAGGTTCAACTACTTCGGCAGCGAAACCAAATACACCGAATACGTCTGCTACAACAAGTACATCATCCTCTGGTAATACGATGTATACCGTGAAAGCAGGCGAGTCAGTTTGGAGCGTAGCGAACAAACATCATATCACGATGGATCAGTTGATCGAATGGAATAATATCAAAAATAATTTCATCTATCCTGGACAACAAGTGATCGTGAAGAAAGGTTCGTCTCAAACAACAAACCAACAAGCACCTGCAGGTTCGAAAACCTATACTGTGAAATCTGGAGAATCTGTTTGGGGTGTTGCTGACAGCCATGGTATTACAATGGCTCAACTAATCGAATGGAACAATATCAAAAACAACTTTATTTATCCAGGTCAAACATTGATTGTAGCTAAATAAAATAGCTGTTCAAAGAAATAACGATTGAATTCCACAAAAATATTTGTTACTATAAGGCTACTTAAATATGACAACACTTGAAAAGGAAGTAGTAAAAAGACTGAAGTTTCAGAGAGCACATGGTTGGTGAGAATGTGTACGGATGCTTTTGAACTCGCCTTTGAGTTGCCCTTGCTGAATATTCGAGTAAGCAAGTGGCGGTGACGGCCGTTACAACGTTCGAGGCCTTTTCATTAAGGTAAAAATAGGTGGTACCGCGTAGATTACGTCCTATAAAAAGAGCAATCTTTTTATAGGATTTTTTTATTTCTTTTGTGAAGTTTGAGAAAACAAAGTAAAAGAAAACAAAAAGAAACAGATTCTGCCGGTTTTTTTCGCTATAATAGAAACAAGCGTTTTTAATAGAACAGGAGGACAGAAAATGAGTTACAATCATAAAGAAATTGAGAAAAAATGGCAAAAATACTGGGCAAAAACGAATACCTTCAACACCCATGATGATCCTGAAAAACCAAAATTTTATGCACTAGATATGTTTCCCTATCCATCCGGACAAGGGCTCCATGTAGGGCATCCTGAAGGGTATACGGCAACGGATATCCTTTCCCGTGTGAAAAGAAGTCAAGGATACAACGTACTGCATCCAATGGGGTGGGATGCATTCGGCCTACCTGCAGAGCAATATGCGTTAGATACAGGAAACGATCCGGCTGAATTTACCCAAAAAAATATCGAAACATTCCGACGCCAAATCAATTCTTTAGGATTTAGTTATGACTGGAATCGCGAAGTGAATACAACTGATCCAGAGTATTACAAATGGACACAATGGATCTTTACGAAGCTTTATGAAAAAGGCCTGGCTTATGAAGCAGAAGTAGCGGTAAACTGGGTACCTGAATTAGGAACAGTTATTTCAAATGAAGAAGTGATCGATGGAAAAAGTGAACGTGGTGGCTATGACGTAGTCAGAAAACCAATGCGCCAATGGATGCTGAAAATCACTGCTTATGCCGATCGCTTATTGGATGATCTAGAACTAGTTGACTGGCCAGAAAGCATCAAGGAAATGCAAAGAAATTGGATCGGGCGTTCAGTGGGAGCAAATATTGAATTTAAAGTGGCTGGTACGGATAAATCCTATACCGTGTTTACGACACGACCAGATACTTTATTCGGTGCAACTTACTCGGTTCTCGCACCTGAACTAGATCTTGTTAGAGAAATTACGACCCCTGAACAAAAAGCTGCTGTAGAAGCTTATATCGAAGAGACAGCTAAAAAATCAGATCTGAAGAGAACAGATCTTGCAAAAGAAAAAACAGGAGTATTTACTGGTGCTTACGCAATCAATCCAGTCAATGGCAAAGAAATCCCAATCTGGATCGCTGATTATGTATTAGCTTCTTACGGCACAGGAGCAATCATGGCTGTTCCAGCACATGATGAACGTGACTTTGAATTCGCTCAAACTTTCGGACTAGAGATTCTTCCAGTTATCGAAGGTGGAGATGTTCAAAAAGCTGCTTACACAGAAGATGGTACGCACATCAACTCTGAATTTTTAAACGGTATGAACAAACAAGAAGCAATCGACAAAATGAATGAATGGCTAGAAGAAAATGGCGTAGGGAAGAAAGAAGTCAGCTATCGCTTACGCGACTGGCTATTCTCCCGTCAACGTTACTGGGGTGAACCAATCCCAATCATCCACTGGGAAGACGGAACAGTCACAGCTGTCCCAGAAGAAGAGCTACCATTACGTTTGCCTAAGACAAAAAATATCAAGCCAAGCGGTACTGGTGAATCTCCATTAGCAAATATTGAGGAGTGGGTCAATGTCGTTGATCCTGTAACAGGTAAAAAAGGCCGTCGCGAAACGAATACAATGCCACAATGGGCAGGAAGCTCATGGTATTACCTGCGTTATATCGACCCTCATAACAAAAAAGAACTAGCAGATTATGAAAAGTTGAAGCGTTGGCTGCCAGTTGACATCTACATTGGTGGAGCAGAACATGCGGTACTTCATTTACTATATGCACGATTCTGGCATAAATTCTTATACGATATCGGTGTTGTTCCTACAAAAGAACCATTCCAAAAACTATACAATCAAGGAATGATCTTAGGCGAAAACAACGAAAAAATGTCAAAATCTCGCGGTAATGTAGTCAATCCTGATGATGTGGTTGAAACTTACGGTGCAGATACACTGCGCATGTACGAAATGTTCATGGGACCATTAGACGCTTCGATTGCTTGGAGCGAAAATGGCTTAGAAGGAAGCCGCAAATTCTTGGATCGTGTATGGCGCTTGATCGTTGATGAAAACAATAAAATGCGTGATCGTATCACTACATTGAATGACGGCAAACTTGATAAAGTGTACCATCAAACAGTGAAAAAAGTGACAGAAGACTATGAAAATCTTCATTTCAATACAGCAATCTCCCAATTGATGGTCTTTATCAATGAAGCCTATAAAGTGGACGCTCTGCCTTATGAATATATCGAAGGATTTGTTCAACTACTCGCACCGATTGCTCCTCACATAGGTGAAGAACTATGGTCAATCCTTGGAAATGAAGGTGGTATTTCTTACGCACCATGGCCAACATATGACGAAGCAGCACTTGTGGAAGACGAAGTAGAAGTTGTTTTCCAAGTAAACGGTAAAGTTCGTGCGAAAAGCAATGTTCCCCGAGACTTAGGGAAAGATGAGCTAGAAAAAGTAGCATTAGCCAATGAAACAGTGCAAGAATATATCGAAGGCAAAACAGTCAGAAAAGTTATTGCGGTACCAAACAAGTTAGTCAATATCGTTGCTAATTAAATAACCTGATAAAAGCAGTTGGCAGAATCTCTGTCAGCTGTTTTTTTGTAAAAAAACATGAATAGGGAAAATAGTTGACAAGAAAATAACAACGCCATATGATGTTCCATAGTATTTACAACCTGTCATAGTTGACTGTGAAAAATATAGAAATAAAAGTAAAAGAAAGGACGACAACAGGTGGGTTTTTATCAGTCTCTGCAACTAGATCCGTTTATTTTAAAACAAAAAATACGAGAAGCAACTTCTAGAAAAGAAAAGCGCATGTATATTTGTTCATTGTTTTTACGATCATTATTTATCGTATTATTTGCCATTTGTTTTATTATTTTCATTACAACATTGTTTGAATCGACGCATAAACCATACGCTGTGGTTTTATTCTGTATGTTGATGAGTATTCGTTTTGTTGATTTTGGTTATAAGATTTCTCATTCGATCATTAGTTTAGCCATCGTTATGCTCTCACTATTAACAGCGCCTTATGTCCAACTGATCAAATGGTCAGGTATGGGCGTGTTGATTCATTTTATTTTACTAAGTAGCATATTACTGGCAACTGCTAGTGACCCTAAAATGGGAAATGCTTCTTTGTACGGTTTTTCTTATCTTTTTATTGTTTATTCGTTACCTAAAGATTTGTTGAACAAGGATTTCTTTACACAAACAGGTAGCTTATTGTTTTTATTTTTTTGTTGGTTTTCAGTTATCCTTTATAGAAAACATCGAGAAAAGAATAGAGGCAAAAGCTTATTCAGAAAGAATTTTTTGAAAGATATTTATTCGCAACAAAAAATTTGGATGCTCAGCTATGCGTTTGGTATCAGTCTTTTGATTGTCGCAGGAGAATATGTCCCTTTTCAACGATTGATGTGGGCAGGGTTTGCATTTTCTTCTATTGTATCTAGTTATGGATTGATGTCGATTGGTTTCAAAGAACGAGCAGTAGACAGAATTATCGGCTCATTGATCGGATGTGCTTTATTTATTGGTATCAGCCAATTTATTCCGTTTGCGTGGGTCGGTATATTGGGTGGACTAGCTTTAGGTATTTGTTCTACCTATAGATATAAAACAATTTTTAATTGCTTTGGTGCTTTGACAATCGCTGCAAGCTTATTTGGTGTTCCAGGAGCAGTAACGATCCGCATTTTTGAGAATATCCTTGGGGTATGTTTAGGAATCATGTATATTGGGGTGACTGAGATACTTATCCGCAAAATAAGAGAAAAACACGGTTTGAATCATTAGATGAGATCGAATAAAAAAATAAGGAAAAAGTGAAGATACACATGGATGATAAATTGCTATCATTCCATGTGTATCTTTTTTACGGTAAATCAGTGAAATGCTCTACGTTCATTATTCAAGAGATGATACACATTTTTTCCGTAATGCTACGGAAATATATATTTTGAATAGAAAACGCTTACAAGTTATGCTTGGTTTATAAAAATAAAAGGAGTGATTGATTTATGAAAAAAGCATTGATTATTTGTGCAGCAGGAATGTCATCATCGATGATGGCCTCAAAGACAACGGATTTCTTTAAGCAAAAAGGAGAAGAGATACTCGTAGATGCAGTTTCAGCTACAGAAGGCGATAATATGATTAAGAATAGTGATTTTGATTTATTTCTGATCAGCCCGCAAACGACGATGTTTTTGGATAAATTCAAAAAATTAGGAGAATCTGTTGGAAAGCCTGTTGTTAGTATCCCTTTCCAAGCGTATGTCCCAATCCCTACAGGCATCCAGAAGTTAGCAGAGGTGATCGAAGAGAACATATGATGGAATAGGAGTGGATGATAATGAAACAGAAGGAAAAATTACTGTTGAGATATTTGATTGATCACAGGAAGGAGTATGTCACCAGTCAACGTTTAGCTTCTGAATTGTTATTATCTGATCGGACAATCCGTAATTACTTGCAGCGGATCAAAGAGTTAGTAGAAGAAAACGGAGGTAAGATCATTGCTAAACCAGGTTATGGTTACCAACTGCATATTTTACAAAGACTGACATTTGATCTGTTTTTGAGTCGGCAAGAAATAGTACCGGGATATGCTAGAGAGCCTCAAGGATTTTATGAGTCGGAAGACCGACAAAAGTATATATTGAACCAACTGCTTTTGGAAGATGCCATTCTTTTTATGGATGATTTGGCAGAAGAGCTTTATATCAGTCGTTCTAGTTTGACAAAGGACATGCAAGAAATCAAAGAGCGGTTGATTTCTTATTCACTAAAAATTGTTTCTAAGCATGGTCAAGGGATATGGATCGAAGGGGAAGAAAGAAATCGACGGCATTTTATCATGGATACTTTTTTCGGGAACCATTATGGGAATTCATTGAAAGAATATTTAGGACAAAGTCGCTTTTTCACAGACATCAGTTTTGAAGAGCTAGTGATCATCATTCTCGATGAAACAAGAGAAGCTAAGTTAAAAGTTTCTGATTTTATCATACAGAATTTGTCCTTACACCTGGCTTTGGGAATCAAACGTCTACGAGAAGGGTTTGAAATCAAGGAACTAGGTATCGAACAAGAAGTTTCTGATCGAGTAGAGTATCAAGTCGCGCAACGCATTGTTCAACGTATTGAGGTAATCGCAGATGTATCGTTTCCCCAAGAAGAAATTGCTTATTTGACTTTACACCTTATGGCTAAGTCAAATCATAGAGAAAATAAAAATGATCAGGAACTATCAAAGGAAGTAGCGAAAGTTTTGAAACGATTGTCTCAGGAATTTCGTTTTTCATTAATAGAGGATCACCAGCTTTTCAATGGTCTACTCGATCATTTGTCACCAATGATGATTCGATTGAGCCGAGGCATTCGCATTGAGAACCCTCTGACTGAAGAGATAAAGGAAGAAAATCCCAAAGTTTTTGAAGCAGTAAAAACGCATTTCAGCAACATGCCGGCTTTGAAAAACTATACCATCAATGAAGATGAATGGGCCTATTTGGCTTTGCATCTCATGGCGGCATTGGAAAAAGAAAGAGCTACGCATAAATTGCATGCGTTAATCATCTGCGCAACAGGTTATGGCAGTGCTCAATTATTAAAGAATCGTGTAGTCAGTGAATTTGGAAAAAATATTACAGTGGTAAATGTAAAAGGCTATTATGAGATCAATGAAACAACTTTAAAAGGAATCGACTTGATTATTTCTTCTATTGATCTTTCGACAATGTTTTTTAAAATTCCAGTTTTACATGTCAGTATTTTTTTGAATGAAGATGATGTTCATAAAATACGAAAGGTAATTGGTGAATCCATACCTTATCATTCCTCAGATCAACCGATACCAGCATTTTCTCTACAGCAAAAAAAACAGA
Organism: Enterococcus sp. 2STP; assembly: GCF_032465635.1. Lineage (NCBI taxonomy): Bacteria > Bacillati > Bacillota > Bacilli > Lactobacillales > Enterococcaceae > Enterococcus > Enterococcus sp. 2STP. Next base: position 53,807 of record NZ_JAWDJH010000030.1, on the reverse strand, counting down.
TTTACACCGAACAGCTGTCTGAAAAGTTTTTCAAGACTTATACGTACGAACCGAAAAAAGAAGAAGTTCTTCATGATTTGTTGCAAAAGCTGAGCATAAATGAAGAAGAAGGATATATAAGAGAAATGCGAAAGCAGATCCAGCAACGTGAAAGTATGGGACAAATCATATTCAGTGATACAGTGGCAGTCCCACATCCCGCTGTTCCAGTTGGAATCGAAACAAAGATAGCCGTTGCTTTGATTCCTTCAGGGATGCAATGGAATCAGTATCAAGGAATCCATTTTGTTTTTCTAGTTTCGCCTTCTTATATCGAAAATGAAGGAATTACGGTCGTGACCAAAGCAATCGTTAGGTTAGTTGACCAGCTAAACGTGCAACAGGAAATCTTAGCTGAACCTATTTTTGAGAATTTCAGCAGTAAATTTATCAAACTGATCGAATAAGGAGGAAAACAGATGGCTGAAAAAATAAACAGTGAAACGCTACAAGTGACGTCTTTTGATATCATTTTTCATAGCGGAAATGCACGAACACTGATACATGAAGCATTTCGCTCGATGCGTAAGGAGATGTTTGAAGAAGTAGAAGAGAAGTTGCGACAAGCAAATGAAGAGATTCTTCATGCGCATCAATCACAAACTCAACTTCTGAAAGAATATGCTAGTGGGACAAAAATAGAAATGGAAATTATCATGGTCCATGCACAAGATCATCTGATGACGACGATGACATTATTGGAAGTTGCACAGGAAATGAATTATTTGTATCAAAAAAATAAATAGAAAGGAAGATTTATTGTGCAGGATACAGTAAAAAGGAAAATCGAATTAGAAAAAAAGCAACTTAGTTTGAAAAACATGTATTTCAATCGTTATCTGTTCGTACGCTATCTGACTGCCTTTTTCTTTTTCATGAACATGCAATGGATGATTCTGCTTCTATCAGCTAAAAGTTTAGGAAGCAGTTTACCAATGGTTCTACTTTTAGCTATTTTGCCTGCAGTAGGAGAACAAGTAAAGCTTTATCGAAAGCACCAAACGAATGTTCCATGGACAAAGCGGTATTTTTTGTTTCAGGGTGTCTGCAATATATTATTGATTCCAGTGTTGTTCAGCTCAGGATTTACACTCTTGTATCCTTTTATGGCAAATAACAATAGAGGACAGCTATTTGTTTTCATTCTTATTGTAAGCGGTATTTTTGTCAGTGTATTTATCCAGTATCGTTTAAAGAAAATTTCGCTCAATCAAGATCAGCAGTATATCCGTATAAAACAATATGAAAAAGCGTTGTATTTAGGAAAGGAGAATAATTAATGTTTGATTTTTTGCAGAAATACCTGATGGGACCTATGGGGAAAATTGCGCAACTTAAAATCGTTCGGGCTGTTATGGCAGCGGGGATGGCTTCTATTCCTTTCACGATCGTAGGTTCGATGTTTTTGGTTTTGAATATTTTGCCATTACCGTTCCCATTTTTAGAAGGATTTTTTAATGCAACTTTTTTCAAAGTTAGTGACTTGTACATGATCGTCAATACAATGACGATGGGTATTTTATCTATTTACTTTGCCATTGTGTTTGCTTATGAATTAACGTCAATTGAACGAGATGAACAAAAGTTGAATGTTAATCCGCTCACGGGGGCATTACTATCTGTTTTTGCATTCTTTATGTGTATCCCTGAGTTGATCATGACCGATGGTAAAATCAGCTTGATTGCTTCTATCAATGAGACAGAAACTGTAGTAAATGGGATACGGATGGGCTCTTTTGTCGAACGTTTAGGAACTTCAGGAATCTTTACAGCTATTATTATGTCGATTATTGCGGTCGAATTGTATTGTATGTGTGTCAAGAGAAATTGGGTCATAAAAATGCCAGATGTTGTTCCGCCGGGAGTTTCTCGTTCTTTCACCGCTCTGATCCCAACATTTGTCATTGCGTTTGTGGTGATGATCATCAATGGATTATTAGTTGCACTAGGAACGGATATCTTCAAAATGATTGCTATCCCATTTGGGTTTGTTACGCAGCTGACGAATACGTGGCTTGGTGTCATGGTGATTTATTTCTTGATCCATGCATTGTGGATCGTAGGTATCCATGGAGCGAATATCATCACTTCTTTCTTGACCCCAATCGTATTAGCTAATATGGCAGCTAACGCACAAGGCGCAAATTATCCGTTGGCAGGAGAATTCAACAATTCTTATGTAACCGTTGGTGGATCAGGCGCGACCTTAGGATTGATCATCTTTATTGCATTCCTCGCGAAATCGGATCAGCTGAAAGTGTTAGGAAAAGCCTCTCTTGTACCAGGACTATTCAATATCAACGAACCAATTATTTTCGGGATGCCAATCGTCTACAATCCCTATTTAGCGGTTCCGTTTTTCTTAGCACCGATGGCTTCTGCTACACTCGCTTATTTTGCCATTCGGCTGGAAATCGTTAAACCGATGCTTGCACAGATGCCGTGGCCTTCACCAGTTGGAATTGGCGCATTTGTCGGCAGTGGGGGTGATTGGAAAGCAGCTGTGCTAGCTGTCTTTTGTGCAATCATCGCATTCATTATCTGGTTCCCATTTATTAAATTTTATGATAATAAATTATTGAATGAAGAAAGAGAAAAGGCAGCAGAATTAGCTAGTGAAAAGTCAGCTAACTGATTTCTAAGAAAATAGAGCGTGGGACAAAAGTCAAGAACACTTTTGTCCCACGCTCTAAACACGTATAAACGGCGGAAGCAGAAGCAACTCCTTCGGAAATAAGCTGAAATTCACAAAAATTTGAAAAGCAATTTTCGTGAATTCCTTCTTATTTCTTGGAGTTAAACGCTTCTGTCCCAGCCTCTATTTATTATAGTCAATATGATTCGAACGAAGTATCAAGGCAGAATACCGAGCGACTGAAGCAAACCTAGACATGTGAATATCAGATAAACGACTAGAAAAAATAGAGCAACCCTTCCGCCTAAGCGCGCGAAAAACTTAGTCTGATGCTTCCGACTCATCAAGTAAGAAAAAAGTAGCAGTAACCATCCAACAATCGATGCATCAACTGGCAAATGGAGATTTCTAAAAATAACAGCCCCCATTTTGCCACTTTGCAAATCCAAAGTTAGAAAAATGACAGAAAAAAGAGAAAGAAAAAAGATACCGTTTGCTAAGTTGAAAATTTTTTTCATAATAACCACCTTTATATTATTGAAAAGACAGGAATAATAAACTAAAAGCAACGATAGAAGAGCCAGTAAGCAAAACTAACGAAAGCGCTATCTTTAAGAGGCATGATAAAGAAACAATAAAAATTAACGTAGTTCCGGCAACTTTTCTTGATAATTCCATAGACGGGACGCTATGAAAAGTTTTCTTTTCATGGCGTCCCGTCTACTAGAATATAAATAACATTACTCTTCAATCAACCGCTTCACGATTGCATAATCTCCTTCATAAGGTTCATCTACACCATTGATTTTTTGATAGGGATCAACCCCTTTTCCCGCAATGACGACTGAATCCTGCGGAGTACTTTCTGCTAAAGCACGTCGAATCGCTTCAGGACGGTCCATTTCATAATGAACGATCAATTCTGGATTAGTAATTGCTTCATTGATTTCTTCCGCGATTTTTTGCGGATCTTCAAATGCTGGGTCATCTGCCGTTAAAAAGGCGACGTCAGCTGTTTCTGATAGCACTTTTCCAAAATCATGTCGACGGGAGATTGCTTTGTTCCCTGGGCTGCCTAATACAACAATTACACGACCGTCTGGATGTTCATTTTTGGCAAATTCCAGCAATGTTTTCAAACTTAGATAATTATGTGCGTAGTCCACATAGACATGCGCCCCATTTGATTGGATCAATTGATCCATTCGGCCTGGTACACGAGCTTCTTTTAATCCGGCTTGTGCATCTTGACTGGAAGCACCGGTTAGTGCTGCGGCAATGATCGCACTGGCTGCATTTTCTTGATTGAATCCTCCGGCCAGCAAAATATCATAAGCAGTATCGCAGATAGCTAAGTGATCTTGACGAGAAGATAAAGTAAACCCGTGGTTACCTTTGTCTGAATGGATCACTTGATAATTGCTTTCTTCCGAACGACCATAAGTGATCGTTGGGATCTGGAATAGATCGGCGGTTTCTTTAAGCAAATCAAAATAGTCACTTTCGTGATTCAAAACAACTGTTTTTGAGTTTAAGATCAATTGACGCTTGCAATAGAAATAATCATCAAATGTCGGATGTTCGATCGGACTGATATGGTCAGGCGAGATATTCAAGAAGATTCCTACATCTAAAGTCAACCCGTACACACGTTGTGTTTTGTAAGCTTGGGAAGAAACTTCCATCACTAGATGAGTCATACCATTTTCAACTGCTTCTGCCATCATACGATATAAATCTAATGACTCAGGCGTTGTCAAATGGGATTTGAAATATGTTTTGCCATCTAGCGTTGTATTCATCGTAGAAAGCAATGCAGTTTTTTTATTCGTTGTGTGATCCAAGATTGCTTTAGTAAAATACGCAGCAGTTGTTTTACCTTTTGTTCCAGTGAATCCAATTACTTTCAATTTATTTTGTGGATAGTCGTAAAAGGCCATAGCAAGAAGTGCCATTGCTTTACGGATATCCGTCACAATGATTCCTACTGCTGAATTTTCGTATGGCTGCTCTGATACATAATATTGGATACCTTGTTCGATCGCTGAATCCAAATATTCTTCTTTGAAATTCATTCCTTTACAGAAAAACAGAGTAGAAGCATCAGCTTTTCTTGAATCATAACTTAACTGAAGAAATTCAGCTTTTTCTGGTACATCAAGATGCCAGCCTTTTGTTGAAACAAATTCTTTTAATAGATGTTCTTTTAATAGTAAATGACGGATGTCTTCTAAAGAGAAGCTCATTGATTGATCCCTCGCTTCATTCAATTTCTTGATTTATTATAGCACACTCTTTTCAATATATCGTTTGATTCCGCTGTGACAAAATCCAGCTTTATTCAAATTTTCTTGACACAGGGGACAAGCGGATGAGTATTTTCATAAACAATGAACTGACTGTAATAGATAGGAGAACGAACAGTGTCTCCAACCATCCAAATACATAATAATTCAAAAAGATGATAAGGCTATTCGTAAGTAACAGTCCTTGCGGCATTGGAAGCCGAAAAAATTTGTGAAAAATAATTGGCGGTATCGTTATCCCGCCATTTGAGGCTCCGACGGTGTACAATGTGTAAACGCCAAGACTGAACAAAAGACTTCCTGAAATCAGTGAGAAGAAATGAGAGGAGAGCATTTCCACTTTTGGAACGATTTCTAAAACAACAGGAAAAAGCAGACTTCCCGCTACAGTTTTAAAAAATATTGATTTTCCTAATAGAACAGCGGCTAGAAGCAGCATCATAAGATTGATGCTCCAAACAGTAACTGAGCGTTGGATAGAAAAGGCCGTTTCAACTAAATGTCCGATTGCGCCCACTCCGGCGGAAGCTATATCATGAGGGAGCAAGAACCAATTCAATCCAACTGTGATAAAGAAAAGACCTAAAAATATAACGGGTAGTTTTTTTATTTCTTGTGTCATTGATATCTCCTATAAATGTTAGCCATAAAAGGCTGTATATTTCTTTACTTTACCAAAAAAACGAAACCGAATTCAAAAAAACAATCGTTCTTATAAAAGTTATATAAAATCGATTGCCAGTTTCTGTTTTACCAATTAAAATGATAGTAATGTTTTGTAGAAAGTTGGAATCTGACCGATGGATAATCAAAGAAAACCAGCATTAGATCAATTATCACCGCAAGAAAAAATGGCACGAGGCTCTGCTTGGATGACCGCCAGTAATATCATTTCAAGGTTGCTAGGAGCTGTCTATATCATTCCTTGGTATGCTTGGATGGGCGAAAATGCTAAGGCTGCCAATGGATTATTCAATATGGGGTACAATATATATGCATTGTTTCTACTGATCTCTACAGCAGGAATACCCGCGGCGATCGCAAAACAAACCGCGCGATATAATTCGTTGAATGAATATGGCACTTCACGACGATTATTCATCCGGGCATTACAGATGATGGGCGGGTTAGGTCTGTTATTCGCTTTGTTCATGTACATCGCCTCTCCTTGGCTAGCTCATGCTTCTGGTGGCGGAGAAGAACTGATTCCAACGATGCGCTCTTTGAGTATCGCTGTATTGGTTTTTCCTTGTATGAGTGTGATACGAGGGTATTTTCAAGGGAACCAAGAGATGATGCCTTATGCGCTGTCGCAGATCGTTGAACAAGTGGCACGTATTTTTTATATGCTGTTGGCTACATTCATCATCATGAAAGTCATGAATGGCGATTATGTGACGGCGGTCACGCAATCAACTTTCGCGGCATTTATCGGTATGCTAGCAAGTATCCTTGTCCTTTTGTATTTTTTGAAGAAACATCAAGCGTATACATCTGCATTTATCCACTACAGCGAAAACAAAGTAAATATTGCAACGAAGGAATTGTTGTTAGATACCATTAAAGAAGCAATACCGTTTATTATCGTTGGTTCAGGGGTAACAATCTTCAAATTAGTCGATCAATTCACTTTTATGAAGGTCATGTCTGCATCCACTGAATATTCCAATGCACAGTTGCTAGATCTTTTTTCGATTTTTAGTGCCAATCCAGATAAATTGACAATGGTAGTTATCGCATTGGCAACATCGATCGCGTCTACCGGGTTACCGTTGATTACAGAAGCTGTTACGTTGAAAGATCGAGTAGGACTGGCAAAATTGACGAGCGGAAATTTACAACTGTTTTCATTTTTTATGTTTCCAGCGACATTTGGTGTCATGTTACTTGCCTATCCGCTAAACACATTATTTTATACACCAGATTCTCTAGGAAGCAATGTACTGATCCAAGCAAGTTTTGTAGGACTCTTCTTAGGGTTATATATGCTAGTTTCCAACATGCTGCAAGGAATGTTTGAAAACAGGGCGGCAATCAGTTATTTGGTTGTTGGGTTTCTGGTGAAACTACTTCTTCAATATCCAGCCATTCGTTTATTTGAAGTGTATGGCCCTTTATTAGCGACAATGCTCGGGTTTGCTGTGTCTTGTACCTTGATCTTAAAGAGGATCCATGAAGTAGCTCGCTTTAAACCAAGTTTTGTCTGGCGTAGGACATTACTGATCTTTATTCTTACCTTGATTATGCTTTTTGCTTCGTGGATCACAAAGATGATTTTTGGGACTTTCTTAAATGAAGATAGCAAATTCCAGTCTCTATTATTGATTCTTGCAGTAGCAGGTATAGGGGTATTGGTGTACGGTTATTTAGCTTTGAAAATCCGTTTGGCAGAAAGACTACTAGGACCAGGAATAGCGCGTTTACGACACAAATTAAAAATAAAATAAGTGAATGGGAAGAGCAGAATCAATGCTCTTTTGAAATGGGGGAAACGCATGCGTTTAGATAAATTTTTAGCAGATATGGGACTTGGTAGCCGCAAAGAAGTCAAAGGATTGATCAAAAAAGGAACGATTGAAGTCAATGGACAAGTGGTCAAAAGCGATAAAGCGCAAGTAAACGAGTTTGAAGATACGGTTACTTATTTAGGAGAAATCATTGCGTATCAAAAAGATTTTTATTATATTTTGCATAAACCTGCAGGAGTCATTTCTGCTACTCAGGATAATCATGATCAAACCGTAATCGATTTGTTGGAAGATCAAGATTATCGGGAAGATCTTTTTCCAGTTGGCCGATTGGATAAAGACACGGAAGGCCTCCTGATTTTAACGAATGATGGGGTATTTGCCCATCAGTTATTATCACCAAAAAAACACATGGAGAAAGAATATCTAGCTGAGGTTAGCGGTATAATGACAGAAGAAGATATCCGTTTATTTGCAGAAGGACTGATTATTGATGGCGATGAGCAGACATTGCCGGCAAAACTCCAAATTGATCAAGTAGATCAAGAGTCAGAAACTTCAATTATCCGTCTGATTTTGCATGAAGGGAAGTTTCACCAAGTCAAGCGAATGGTCAAAGCAGTAGGAAAAGAAGTCTTATATTTAAAAAGAATCCGTATGGGGAATTTTTGTCTTCCTAAAGATTTGAATAGAGGGCAGTATCGCCCCATGACCAAAGAAGAGCTAGAACAAGTGAGAGAAAAATAATTGAATGGACAGCTAAAAGAATAAGTAGCGTAGTTGTAGCGACATCTGAAAAGCAGACTTATCCGTCTGACTTTGGATGGCTTTTTTGTGAAATTTCGGCTTATTTCCGTAGAAGCTACTTCTGGAACACCGTTTGTTCGGAATAAGGGACTGTGACAAGACTTTTGTCACAGTCCCCATTGCTCGTTGTGACTCGGAGTTAGATAGCAAGGTCACGATCTGTCTAATACTCAGGACAAAACGCTGAATTCACAACCTCTCCTATACTTTGTTTCATTTTCCCTATACTTTGTTTATTTATTCTCATTATTGAAAGCGCTATAATAACGTTGCGAATGAATCGAAAGGGGTTTTTAGATGAAAAAACGAAAGGGGTTCAATCATTTTTTTATGAATCTATGGCGTTATAAAGCACTTGTCCTGATGGCTGTACCGGGTATGCTTTGGATGATTTTTTTCTTTTACATACCTGTAATGGCGAATGTCGTAGCATTCAAAAATTTTCATATTTCAGCAGATGGGTTCTTGGCTAGCCTGAGGGAAAGTCCTTGGGTGGGTTGGGAAAATTTCAAATTTTTATTTTCTTCGGACCAAGCATTTCTCATCACTAAAAATACAATTTTATATAATGTGACATTTATCCTTTTAAATCTGCTCATTTCAGTCGTATTTGCAGTCATTATGAGCGAGTTGAGAAATAAACGACTTGTTAAAGTTTATCAAACGATGTCGTTGCTCCCTTATTTTCTATCTTGGGTCATTATCAGTTACTTCGTTTACGCCTTTTTAAGTCCCGACAAAGGAATATTCAACCAGTGGATTACTGGACACGGAGGAGAAGCTGTCAATTGGTATAATGAACCGAAATATTGGCCATTTATCTTAGTGTTCATCGGTACATGGAAAGGGATTGGTTATAACAGCATCATTTACTTTGCATCTGTTATGGGAATCGATCCGACTTATTATGAAGCTGCTATGGTTGATGGAGCTAGCAAATGGCAGCAAATCAAACATGTGACGATACCACAACTGATTCCATTGATGACGATTTTAACGATTTTAGCCGTAGGAAACATTTTTCGAGCTGATTTTGGCCTGTTTTATAACATTCCTAGGAATTCCGGTGCATTGTACGATGTGACTCAAGTTTTGGATACGTATATCTACAATGGGCTGACATCCACAGGAGATTTTGGTATGACGGCTGCTGCAGGCCTTTATCAATCAGTTGTCGGTTTTGTCTTATTGATGATCACAAATACGGTCGCCCGTCGTTTTGATAGCGATTCTGCATTATTCTAAGGAGGAAAAAAATGAAAAAAAAGAAAGTGGAGAGAGTCCAAGTCCGTTCTTTCAATAAGACGACCAATTTTTTCTCTAATATAATGATTGCACTCTTTGCTATTTCCTGTGTTTTGCCATTCATATTTGTTATTGCCATCTCTGTTACCGATGAGTCCATATTGTCGACGCACGGGTACAGTTTTTGGCCAGAAAAATTCAGTCTATTTGGTTATACGTATTTGTTCGACCAGATGCAGGATAAAATTTTGCAAGCGCTTTTCGTCACTGTACTTGTTACTGTTTTAGGTACCCTGATCAATAGCACGGCTACTTCTTTATATGCTTATGCGATTTCGCGGTCAAACTTTCCATTCCGTCGTTTTTTTACCGTTTTTTGTTTGATTACGATGTTGTTCTCACCAGGAATGGTAGCCAATTATCTTGTTATGACAAATCTTCTCCAGTTAAAAGATACGATTTGGGCATTGATCTTGCCAATGGCTGTCAGCCCCTTCAATATTATTGTGATGCGCACATTCTTTAAACGTTCGGTCTCTGATTCGATTATTGAATCGGCGCGGATCGACGGAGCTAGCGAACTTCGAATATTCGTTCAAATCGTTTTACCGTTAGCTGTTCCTGGTATCGCGACAATCAGCTTATTTGCCGCATTGGGCTACTGGAATGACTGGTTCAATGCTTTACTATACATTCAAGATGATAAGCTAGTTCCACTACAGTATCTTTTGATGAAAATCCAAAGTAATATTCAATATCTGACGCAAAATTCAGGAGCAGGAAGCCAATTGACAGGTGGGCTAGCTTCAGTTCCAGGAGAATCCGCCAGAATGGCGATCGTAGTTATCTCTACGTTGCCTATTGCGATCAGCTATCCATTTTTCCAGAAACATTTTGTCAAAGGTCTAACGATCGGTGGAGTAAAAGAATAAAAAAATATAAATCATAAAACTAGGAGGAAGAAAAATGAAGTTATGGAAGAAACTAGCCTTTACAGGTGTTTCAGCATTATTGGTAGGTACATTAGCGGCATGCGGAGGTTCTGGTTCTAAAGAGCAAGCAGAAGCTAGTGATTCGGACACTTTGCAGATGTATCAAATCGGTGATAAACCGGATAATTTCGATCAATTGATGGAAGTGGCAAACAAACGAATCGAAAAAGAGATTGGTGCAAAAGTCAATATCAATTACATTGGTTGGGGCGATTACGAAAAGAAAATGAACGTCATCATTTCTTCCGGAGAAAATTACGATATCGCCTTTGCGAACAACTATGTTTCCAATGCTCAAAAAGGAGCCTTTGCTGATTTGACTGAATTAGCGCCTAAGTATGCTGAAAAAGCGTATAATGATTTAGATGAAGCTTATATCAAAGGAAATTTGGTGAATGGGAAATTATATGCCTTTCCAGTAAATGGAAATGTCTTTGCTCAACAAGTACTTACTTTTAACAAAGCTTTACTAGATAAATATGATCTTTCAATTGATGGAATCCAATCTTACGCTGATGCAGAAAAAGTTTTGAAGGAATTCCATGAAAAAGAACCAAACACGGCCGCTTTTGCCATTGGACAAGGATTCAAAGTCCAAGGAAACTTTGACTATCCTTTAGGGAACACTTTACCATTTGCTATTGATCTGGATGGAGATGATTCAAAAATCATCAACCAATACGACAATGAAACGTATATCGGACTGTTGCGTACGATGCATAGCTGGTACAAACAAGGACTCATTCCAAGTGACGCTGCAACGAGCAATAAGGACTATCCACTAGAAGGAAATACTTGGCTGATGCGTGGAGAAACACAAGGCCCCTATGATTATGGCGATACGATTTTGACAAATGCAGCAAAACAAGAACTAGTTTCAAAAGCAATTACTGTTCCATTGAAATCTACAGCTCAAGCACAAATGGCAAATTTTGTCGTATCCAATACTTCAAAAAATAAAGAAAAATCAGTAGAACTTCTAGGCCTACTTAACAGTGATCCAGAATTATTGAATGGACTTGTTTGGGGAATCGAAGGAGAAGCATGGGAAAAAGTCGATGGTTCAGAGGATAAAATCAAATTGCTAGATGGTTATCAGCCAAACACACATATGTCTGCTTGGAATACAGGAAACAATAAGATTCTATATACACAAGAGTCCATTACGGATGACATGATTGCCAAACGCGACCAATCGATTGCTGAAGCAGAAACTTCACCGATTTTAGGATTCAGCTTCAACACGGACAATGTAAAAACAGAATTAAGTAATATTTCAAATGTCATGAACCAGTATTTGGATGGATTGAATACAGGAACTGTTGATCCAGATGAAACATTGCCGAAATTAAAAGAAGCTTTAGATAAAGCTGGTTATGACAAGGTATTGAAAGAAATGCAAAAACAATATGACGAGTTTCGACAAGAACAATAATGAATAAAGACAAAGAGGTTGTGACAAAAACGTGTCGCAACCTCTTGTTCCGAATGAATGGTGTTCAAAACCTTGTATCTGCGGCAATCAGCCCAACCGAACGAAAAACGTAGAGAGCTATTTTTGTTCGGCTGTTCTTATTACTTGATGCAGGGCAGCTCTTTTACAACCTTTAATACTCAGGCCATGGTGCTGATTGCCCAACCTTTTTTTGTATAATGAGAAAGTATAAACTTAATGTTTGGAGGAGAAGATATGTTAGGGAAGGTTTTGGAAGAGTTGTTTATCCGGATCTGGGTCGTTATAAAACTAACCTTATATTTCTGGATATACACGTTTGTCGGCGGAATCATCTTTGGATTAGGTACGGCATGGAAAACAGTCAATGAGTTATTTTATTTATATGGATTCGAGTATAAAGAAATCACGTTAAAAAGAGGCTGGAATATATATAAAAGAAATTTTTTAAGAGGAAATCTGCTATTTAGTTTATTTTTATCTAGTACTGCTTTATTGAGCTACAATCTATATCTATCTGTTCAAATCAAAGGGCTCATTTTTTTAGCTATTGATTTTATTTTGCTTTTTGCCTTATTTTGCCTATTTGCTACTTATCAATACAGTATGATTTTAGACAGTGAATATACGATCTCTGTTCCTAATCTGCTAAAGCTGAGTTTTATTTCGGTTTTTTCCAGCTTTTCGTCTTTTCTAAAAATAATTATTGGTAGCAGTGTAATTATAGCTGTGACTTGGCAATTCAAAGGATTGATTTTATTTGGTGTCATTGGTCTTTTAACGGTTTGGAATGATACGATGACGAAACAGTGGCGTGAAGAGTTAGATAAACAGTTGGAAAGTTATGAATAAGATCCGTATTCTATTTTCAAAAGGAACCTTACTGAATCGGCTATTACGGAAATATGCGGTTATCATGATTGGTGTAACGATGACTGCTACTGTTATTTTTAGTGTCCATACGTGGGATCAAAACCAAAAGCAGGCAGAAAACATGACAAGTGATGCCGTTCAAAGTACAAGCAGAATGCTGAATGACAAAACAACTTTGAGTAGGATCATTAAAAACCAGCTTGTAGGTGATTCCGAAAAAATCGAAAATGTCACTACCTACTTAACAAAACCCATAGATCAGTATTTGATGTATGTATATGAGCAGCAAAACAGTACCGACGAATTAGTTTCTTTCCCAAATCAAATCAAAGATCTTTATATAAATTATGAAGAACTAAGTGCGATATATATCGTGTTGAATCAGCTACCGGAGTACTATGAATCCTCTAGAGAAAACAAAGGCGGAGAAGTAAAAGCAGGAACGCCGAAATTACTAGATGCCTTTTATATCAAGTTGCCTATCACCCAAGGAGGAGCTGAGTCAGGCAGTATTTTTATCGGTTTCCAAAAGAAAGAGCTAGATACGATTTTAGAGAATCTAACGTCATTCAATGGACTCTCTTTATACATGATTTCTGGCACGACAAATCGCTTGTATACGTTCCATGATAATAAAATAGCTAAAGAAACATTTGGAAGACAAGAAACGATTATCTCAGAGAGTCTTCAGAAAAATTCACAATTGCCAATTGCTAATCTGAGAAAAAATAATTTTGTTCAGCATCAAGAACTGTCGGATGATTACCGAATATTAGCTGTATTAGATAAAAAAAGCGTAAAAACCGAAACGGGGAAAAACCTTGCCCCTCTGATTGTCGGTATCATTGTTTTAGACAGTATATTGCTTATCTTTCTTTATAAAACATTCAAACGATATTCACAGCAAATATCCGTCGTCATGCAGGCAATGGAGCAAACAGCAGCAGGGAATTTAGAAACACGGATTGATACAACAAAAACGGAATATGAACTAAAGGAACTTTCGATCGGTATCAACGAAATGTTGGATAGCATCAATCAATTTGTCGAAGACATCTACAAACTAGAAATCAAACAGCAAGATGCACATATGCGGGCGCTTCAAGCACAGATCAATCCGCATTTTTTATACAATACATTAGAATATATCCGAATGTATGCAATCAGCGAAGGAAGCGAAGAATTAGCAGATGTTGTATATGCTTTTTCTGCCTTGCTCCGAAACAACACAAATCAAGAGAAGACGATCACTTTGAAAGAAGAATTGGACTTTTGCGAAAAATATGTCTATTTATATCAAATGCGTTATCCTAATCGAGTGGCCTATCATTTTATGATCGATCCTGATTTGGAAAAGATTGAAGTACCTAAATTTGTGATTCAACCATTAGTTGAAAATTATTTTAAACATGGTATTGATTTTACTCGATTTGATAATGCCCTAAGTGTCAAAGTCTTACAGGAAGACAAGCGGGTAAGGATCATCGTCAAAGATAATGGAAGAGGGATGACTGAAAAACGGCTAAAACAGGTGGAAGAAAAACTGTCTCATCCCAAAGTGGAACTTCACGAATCAATCGGTCTGCAAAACGTGAATGAACGTTTACGTGCCAACTTCGGCAGCAGTTATTACATGTCGCTTGAGAATAATGAGACAGGTGGACTGACTGTTTCTATTACATTCAAGGAGGGGTGAATATGTACCAGGTGTTATTGGTAGATGATGAATATATGATTTTGAATGGGTTAAAAAAGATAATTGATTGGAAAAGTTTAGGGTTCCAAATAGTAGCAACAGCGGAGAATGCCAAAGAAGGACTATCTGTCCTTGAACAACAACGGATTGATCTAGTGGTAACGGACGTGACGATGCCAGAAATAAACGGACTGGAATTTATTGAAGCAGCTCAAAAAGAACATCATAATTTTGAATTTATGATTTTGTCCGGGTACCAAGAATTTGATTATTTGAAAGGAGGCATGCAATTAGGTGCGGTGAATTATTTGATGAAACCCGTGAATAAGTTCGAATTGATTGAAAGCCTCAAGAAAATCAAAACACGGTTAGACCAGCAAAATGAACAAAAAAATCAGCAAGAAATCTATCAGGAACTATTATTCAGTCAATGGTTGAATGAAGAGTTAGATGAAGCAAGTGAAGAAGAAATAATAGGACAAATCAGTGAGAAACAGCATAGAATAGTATTGATCCAATTATCAAGAATTCATGATCCTCTTATCAATACATGGTTGAAAGAACACCAGCAAATCTTTTATTATCAAAGAAATTATGGAGACCGTATATTGATTACGCTGTTGTTGGAGGCAGATGAAGTTGATGGATTCTGCTGTTTTGTCCAAGAAAACATCCCTGATCAGGAATGGCTGATCAGTATCGGGGAAGAGACAGATTCATTGGACAAGATCCCTGAAACATTCCAACAAGCGAAAGACAATCTACAATTACATCAATTTTATGGAGATAAAGACGAGCATGTTTTTTACGCAATACAAGCAACAATAAAAGAGCAAACTATCGATTTTTCAAGTTTCAGACGTGTGTTGCAAAATAAACGATTAGATGTTGCCCAAAAAATGATCACTGATTTTTTCGAGCAATTTCAGTTAGCAGCCATGATGCCGGAAGACATCCGGTACTCCAGCTTTTTACTGTTTATGGAGATTCAACGGGAATTGATTGATCTAGAAGATGAGGAATATTTACAAGGAATCGAAAAAATTCATCAGGCAAAAACGGTGCAAGAACTCCACCAGCTACTTCTGTCGTTCGTCCAAAAGCACCAGAGACAGAAAAAATACAGTGGCAATGTAGAAAAAGTAATCGAAATCCTGCATCAGCATTATCAAGAACCACTTACACTCAAAGAAGTGTCAGAAAGTTTGCATTTAAATGTCATGTATTTAGGGCAGTTGTTCAAAAAAGAAACGAAAAAAAGTTTTTCAGCTTATTTGAACCATTTACGTATGGAAAAAGCAAAGCAGCTGCTTTTGCACAGTAATCAAAACGTCAATGAAATAGCTAGTGAGATTGGCTACAACAATACCACGTATTTCTCTAAATTATTCAAGAAGATTGTCGGCAGATCCCCTAAGGAGTATCGGGAAAAAAGAGGAGAATCCTAAAAAAAGAAGCGTATGGAATGAATCAATGTTCAAAAGTTTGCATCTGCGGTAATAAGCCCAACCAAACGAAAATAGGAGGAGCTATTTTTGTTTGGCTGTTCTTATTACTTGATGCAGGACAGCTTTTTCACAACCTTTTGTTAGTTATCGTTTGATAAGGAAAAAGGTAGATCTTTTGGTCGATACTTCTTAGGATGAGGGACGATACCTAATTGGTAAGAGATCTTGCCGCCTTTCAGCAAATCTTGATGGGTAAAATATAATTTCGTATATTCTTTGTCCATCCGTTTGATTTTATGGATAAATTGCTGTTGCGGCCGATTAGGAGTGGTTTCAATCGTCAATTCCTTTCCATTTGACAAAAGCACAACAGCCTTGTCCATTAAAGGCATACCGATAACATATTCACCGGTCCCTGGTGTGACAGGATAGAATCCCAGACTATTGAAGATATACCAAGCAGCCATACTTCCGTTGTCCTCATCTCCAGGGTAACCCGTTGAAGAATCGTCGAAAGTTTGAGTCATCAATTGTTTAAGCAAGGGTTGTGCCATTTCGGGTTGTCCAATATAGCTGAACAAGTATGGGTAATGAAAACTTGGTTGATTGGAGATAGCTAACTGCCCAAATTCTATCGCAGCCATCTCGCTCATTTCATGAATCTCAAAACCATATCCTCCTGTTTCAAATGTCGGAGATTGATTGCACAAATCAATGAGTCTTTCTTTGAATCTCTCACTGCCGCCATATTTTTCGATCAACCCTGCAAAATCATGATAAACAGCAAAGCTGCTTTGCCAAGCACTGCCTTCTGCATAATCTTGTCCCCAACGATGAGCAGAAAATGGTTCTCTGAATTTGCCATTTTTATCTTTGGAACGCATCCATCCTGTCTCATAGTCAAAAATATGTTGATAGTTCAATGATCGTTGCTGATATTTTTTCACCGTTTCGTCCTCTGCTAGTACTTTGGCAACTCGACTAATACAAAAGTCGCTATAAGCATAATCTAGCGTATGATTGACCGATTCATGGTAGTGATTAGGAACATAGCCGTATGTCAAGTAATCCTCTGTCCCTTGTCGTCCATAATTTGAATGATTACTTTGAACTGTAGCGCCTTTCTTCATTGCTGTTAGAAATTCCTGCATCAAGTCTGGCCGAATATCTTTCACAGCAGCATCTGCAACGACCGCATCGATCAATGTCCCAGGCATTAGTCCACGTTCGTCAGGAGACAGCCATTTTGGCAAATAACCAGTTTCTCTATAGCTGTTCAAGAAACCTTCCAGCATTTCTTCGTACTTTTCTACAGCAATCAAAGAATAAAGAGGATAAACCGTTTTATACGTATCCCAGAACCCATTATTTGTATAGAGAACGCCAGGTTTCACAGATCGGCTAGTCGTATCATAGTGGATTTTTTGTCCACTAGGATCCATTTCATAAAATGTTTGCGGAAATAAAAACACCCGATAGAAGTTATGATAAAACGTCCGCAATTGTTGTTGATCATGGTGTGTGAGCTGTATACGATCAAAATAGGATTGCCATTGTTTCTGGCTGTTAGCAAGGTAAGTCTCTTTGCTTTGGTTTTGTTCTAGTTCCAAGTTATAAGCTGCTTGTTCCGGGCTGATAAAAGATGTCCCGAATCGGATGGTTTGTTTTTTTGTCTGTTCAAAATACAACGGGATCGAATCGCTATTTTTGTTGGAAACAGCTAGCTCATCAATTGTTAAAGGATATTCAAATCTCAATATGAAATAAAAAGAAAAATCAGGATCTTCTGAACCAGCAAAATGTGTGATTTTTCCTTCCACTGTGTAAGGATCTATAACAAAGAGCTGATGACGTCCCGGAAAGGATAAAAGTAAACCGCTATCATTTCTGCTGTAATCAATAGATAAGATTCCGCCATACATACTGGGTATCAATGTAGAACGGATGCCATAACGCAATTGACGGATCGACAGATGAGTCGGACAAAATATACTTTCTTCTGGGCGGTAAGAACTTTGCGCATGAAAAAGGGTATTTTCCTGTAATTTACCATTGATTGGCGTGAGCAGCATATGACTGAAATCGCCCATCCAAGGACTTGGCTGGTGGGTAAGTCGATAACCTTGAAAAACACGATCCTCAGGATGAAACCACCAGCTGCCGTTTTGATCGGTCGTTTGCGGTGCAAAATAATTCATCCCAAAAGGAACGCCAGTGTAAGGCTGGCAGTTCCCGTTAGAGAAATTTGGCTGATTAGCTGTGCCATGTCTAGTATCTATTTGACCGATATTCATTTTATTTCTCCTTTGTTGATTGTCTTTTGATAAATGAAACTGGAAATTTGCTGTCGGAAGGACGTTCGTTTGTCTCTAACCAAGTGATCAAAGCCTCTCCAGCAAGCTTGCCTAACTGTTCAAAATCTTGTGCAATGGTTGTCAGCGGTGGATCAACAAGAGCAGCTGCTTGGATATCATCAAATCCGATGATTGAAAAATCTTCAGGAACATGATAATCATGCTGTCTCAAGAAATTCATCGTCTGGATAGCGACAACATCGTTTTCGCAAACAAAAGCGGTCACTTCATACTTAGTGATATAAGAAAGCAATTCATCGAATGTCGCGCTTTTGTCATCCAGCGAAGTGTGGAAAGCCAAACCAGCTTTGTCCAATGCTTCAAGGTAACCAAGGTAACGCTGACGTACGGATTGTGGATGAGTCTGTGCACCAAATAAATAAGCGATTTTTGAATGTCCCTGTTCGATCAAATGAGAAGTAGCGAGCACACCACCTTGGAAGTTGTCGGAAAGCACGGTAGGAAAAGGCAATTCATAGATTTTTTTATCCAATATGATGACAGGGAATTCTTTTAATGACAGCTCAAAAAGCAAGTCAAGATGCTGTTCTGTATCAAAGGCATAATAAATTAATCCATCAAATTCATGGATGAGTTCTTTTGCCGTTTTATTTTGTAAAAAATCATGTGTCGTCATCATGACATCCATCTGTTTATCCTGCATCACAGGATTCAATCCCTTGGTAAAATCACCAACAGATAAATCAGCGACATATGGAAGAAGAAACAGAATCCGCCGTGTTTTTGTAGGAGAAGGAAGCATCTGCTCCGGAGCAGATGATTTAACAAAACTGCCTTTCCCACGTACGCGATAAATCAGCCCTAATTGTTCTAATTCAGTCAATGCACGTTTGGAAGTGATTCTGCTTACTTTATAAGTATGGGAAAGTTCCTTTTCAGTTGGTAGTTGGCTATCCACAGGTAATTCACCAGTTAAAATAGCCGTTTGCAAATCATTAAATATTGTCTGGTACAATGGTTGATTCATATAAACACCTCTTGATGATATATCATATTCAAATAATACCATAATAGATGAAAAAGTAAATAAAAAGTTATTTTTTTGAAAGCGTAGACATAAAATGCTGCAAGAGGTATAATCTTTAAAGATATATCAAATGAAAAGAGGGAATTTGTATGGTTTATAAAGATATACCAAAGTCAGTGCAAAAATTTATGGATGATATCACACAAAAATGCGGGAAAACCCATGCGGACTGGGCAACGAATTTTACAGCAGCATTTGTCAACACATTATTGACAACAGTCAAAAAGCAAAATGACGGTACTACTTTTTTATTGACAGGAGACATTCCTGCAATGTGGTTGCGAGATTCTACTGCACAAGTTCGTCCTTATTTAGTGATTGCAAAAGAAGATGAGGAACTAGCTGACATGATTAGTGGATTGGTCAAAAAGCAATTTTTTTATATCAACATCGATCCATATGCGAATGCCTTCAATGAAGAAGCGAACGGTGCAGGACACCAAACAGATCACACAAAAATGAACGATTGGATCTGGGAAAGAAAATATGAAATTGATTCTTTATGCTACCCGATACAGTTGGCCTATCTTCTTTACAAAAATACAGGAAAAACGGACCAATTCAACCCAACTTTTATTGAAGGGATCAAAAAAATCTTAGGCGTGTTCGAAACAGAGCAGGATCATGAACACTCTCCTTATACATTTGTACGAGATACGACAAGAAAAGAAGATACGCTGATCAACGACGGACGAGGAGCCAAAACAACTTTTACAGGTATGACATGGTCTGGGTTCCGTCCTAGCGATGATGCTTGCCGTTACGGATATCTGGTACCATCCAATATGTTTGCGGTAGTCGTGTTAGGTTATGTGGAAGAAATTTTCCAAACGATACTCGATGATAAAGAAATTGTACAGAAAGCACAAATATTGAAGAAAGAGATCCAAGAAGGTATCCAAAATCACGGACGGACGGTTAATCAAAAAGGGCAAACGATTTATGCATACGAAGTAGATGGAATGGGGAACGCGACGGTCATGGATGACAGCAATGTGCCCAATTTGATCGCGGCACCTTATTTAGGATACTGTTCGGAACAAGAGGAAAATTATCTTCAAACAAGAAGAACATTGTTGAGTAAAGAGAATCCATATTTTTATGAAGGAAAGTACGCAAAAGGAATTGGTTCTTCCCATACGCCAAAAGAGTATATTTGGCCGATTGCGTTAGCTATGGAAGGAATGACAACACCAGATAAATCTGAAAAAGAACGGCTATTGAATTTGCTTGTAGCAACTGATGCAGGAACACATCTTATGCACGAAGGATTTGATGTGAACAATCCTGAAAATTATACGAGAGAATGGTTTTCTTGGGCAAATATGATGTTTTGCGAATTAGTTATGGATTACTTTGATATTCGAGTAGAAAAATAGGAGGTACTGTAAATGAAAAAGAAAGTATATATCATTTCTCATAGCCACTGGGATCGTGAATGGTACATGGCTTACGAACAGCATCACATGCGGTTGATTGAATTGATAGACGATTTATTAGAGCTATTTGAAGTTGATCCGTCCTTCAACAGTTTTCATTTGGATGGGCAAACGATTATTTTAGATGACTATCTTCAAGTAAGACCAGAAAAAAGACAGGCACTCCAACGAGCTATTGATGAAGGAAAATTGAGAATCGGACCATTTTATATCTTGCAAGATGATTTTCTGATCAGTTCGGAATCAAACGTGAGAAATATGCTGATTGGCATGGAAGAAAGCCGTAAATGGGGAACCCCCGTCATGTTAGGGTATTTTCCCGATACATTTGGAAATATGGGACAGACGCCTCAATTAATGAAACAAGCTGGTATTTCAGCAGTGGCGTTTGGCCGTGGGGTAAAACCAATTGGCTTTGACAATCAAGTTCTGGAAGCAGAAAACTATTCTTCTCAATACTCAGAGATGTGGTGGAAAGGACCTGATCAAACAGAAATTTTTGGTCTGTTATTTGCCAATTGGTATAGCAATGGGAACGAGATTCCCGTAGAAAAAGAAGCTGCTCGTGTCTTTTGGAAGCAGAAATTAGCAGATGCAGAACAATATGCATCTACTGATCATCTATTAATGATGAATGGTGTTGATCATCAACCAGTACAAAAAGATATATCAAAAGCAATTCATCTCGCAAATGAGCTGTTTCCAGATTACGAGTTCCTCCATTCTAATTTTACTGACTATCTGGAAGCAGTTCGACAAGAGTTGCCAGAAGACTTAGGTTCAGTAGAAGGAGAATTGACAAGTCAAGAAACGGATGGCTGGTATACTTTAGCCAATACAGCATCTGCTCGCGTTTACTTGAAACAATGGAATACCAAGGTCCAACGGCAGCTAGAAAACATCACGGAACCACTTGCGACGATGGCTTACGAAGTTACAGGGATTTATCCCCACGATCAATTAGATTATGCTTGGAAGACATTAATGCAAAATCATCCTCATGACAGTATTTGCGGTTGTTCAGTTGATTCTGTCCATCGGGAAATGATACCTCGTTTTGAAAAAGCAGATGAAGTCGGAAAGTATCTTGCACAAGATTCTTTAGAACAACTGGCCACAGCGATCGATACAACTGGATTTCCAAAAGACAGCTTTCCATTTGTCGTTGTAAATACTGCAGGAATGGATAAAACTGGCGAAGCAGAAATAACCATCGAATTAGCAAGAAAAAAATTCGCTGAAGGAATACCTGAACAACTGTATCAAGAGTTAGAACAGTTGCCTAGACAGAAGTATCACGTAGAAACAAAAAGCGGGGCCACTATACCAGCTATTTTATCTGAAGAAACTGTCCAGTTTGGTTATGATTTGCCGAAAGATCGTTTCCGTGTGCCATATATGGCAAGAACGATCAAGGTAACTTTACCAATAAAAAACATGCCAGCATTTTCCTGGGAAACATTCGCGCTTGTAGAAGGGGAAGCGAAAGCAGAAGAAAAGGAAACAATGATCCGTCAGAGTGGACGAATCGTCGAAAACGCCCACCTGCGTTTGACGATTGAAAAAAACGGTACCATTACAATGGAAGATCGCAAAAACAAACGAAAATGGAATAACCTGCATATTTTTGAAGATATCGGTGATATAGGAAACGAGTATATCTTTAAGCAACCTGTCTATGATCAACCAATCCTATCCAGTAATCAAGAGGGCTCTGAAGTAAAAGTATTAGTAGATACACCAGAAATAGCCAAAATAAGTATTCTACAGGAAATGGAGATCCCAGTTTCTGCAGACGAGCGTTTAGAGAAAGAACAACGGATGGTTGTAGAATTTCGTTATCGAAAAGCAGAACGATCTAAAGAAAAACGGATCCTTCAAATAGAAACGATCATGACTGTCAGAAAAGATAGTAAAAAAATCGACTTTGAAACGACTCTTGACAATCAAATGAAAGATCATCGATTGCGTGTCTTGTTTCCTACAAAGTTACATGTGGAACATCACGAAGCAGATAGTATTTTTGAAGTAGTAAAGCGCCCAAACCATGTGCCTAGGAGCTGGGAAAATCCCACGAATCCGCAACATCAGCAAGCATTTGTCAATATTCATGATGAACAGTACGGTGTAACAGTTGGTAACTTTGGTTTGAATGAATACGAAGTAACAGCAGATGGACAAATCGCGGTGACGCTACTTCGCTGTGTGGGAGAACTAGGAGATTGGGGGTATTTTCCAACACCAGAAGCACAGTGTTTAGGTAAGCATCAGTTCGATTACAGCGTTGAACTACATGGACCAGAAGAAACATTCTCTACTTATATGCATGCATACGCGGCACAGATTCCTTTTTCCACTCAACAAATCAAACATCATGAAGGAACATTGGTATCAAAACAACAATATTTAACGATAAAAAGTGAAACGTTTGCAATTACAGCTTTGAAACGGAGTAAGTTTAGTGATAAAGTAGTAGTGAGAGGTTTCAATATGTCTAGTCATTTAGAAAAATTAGAAATAACTAAAGACAATCGAAAAACGGTCATATTGAATCTGCTTGAAGAACCAACGCAGCAATCGGTTGTCCCGATAATCCAACCTTATGAAATTCGGACAATCGGATTCGAGGAGGAAAACTAAATGTATGGCGGAATAGAAGCAGGCGGAACAAAATTTGTGTGTGCGGTTTCAGAAGATGGAGAGATTTTGGAAAAAATAAGTATCCCTACCACAACACCAGAAGAAACATTGGATCAAGTATTTGAATTTTTTGATCGTTATGAACTGAAGGGAATCGGGATTGGCTCATTCGGCCCGATTGGTATCGACCAAACAAAAGATAATTACGGATACGTTTTGGCAACTCCCAAAAAAGGGTGGGCACAATTTGATTTTCTCGGCACAATCAGGAAACGCTACAATGTTCCTGTTGCTTGGACGACAGATGTCAATGCGGCTGCATACGGGGAGCTGAAGCAAGGGGCAGCACAAGGAAAAAATAGTTGTATTTACCTTACCGTGGGAACAGGAATCGGTGCAGGCGTCGTGATCAATGAGGAAATTTTTTCAGGAATCGCACATCCTGAAATGGGACATATTTGGGTAAAACGCCATCCAGATGATCAATATGAAGGCACTTGTCCTTATCATAAAGACTGTTTAGAAGGATTAGCAGCAGGTCCGTCTATTGAAGCACGTATAGGAATCAAAGGGCAAGATCTGCCACAAGATCATCCGATTTGGGATATTCAAGCTTTCTATATTGCTCAAGCACTGATCAACTATACGTTGACGTTAGCACCTGAAAAGATTATTTTAGGCGGCGGGGTAATGAATCAGGATCATCTCCTTCAAAAAATTCGTCAGCAATTTGTTGAATTGATGGGTGGCTACATGGAAACACCTCAAGTAAGTGAATATATCGTTCGTTGGGGACTGCCGAATGAAAGTGGGATTATCGGTAGTTTGCTGTTAGCAGAACACGAACATCAAAAGTAAGCAGACAAGTTACACAAAAAGAACGTAGTCTTATCAGCAGATAATGATAGGACTACGTTCTTCTTTCTATTTCCACAATCCGGGTAAAACTTTACCAACTATTTTTTCTTGAGTAAATGGATGAATCATGTGCAGTTCTAATGCATGGAGCATCAGTCGTTCAGCTGGTCTATTTTGGTAAAGAGGGTCTCCGACGATTGGATGCCCTATATGAGCTAAGTGAACTCTGATCTGGTGCGTACGACCGGTTTCCAAAACACAATACACTTGTGTTTTTCCAGAAAGTACTTTGTCGACAGTGACATGTGTCAAGGCGTTCTGACCATTTTTATCATCCACGACCCGTTTTCTCCGATCATGGCGATCGCGTCCGATTTTATTGGTAATGGTCCTATCTTTGGCGATTTCCCCCCATACGATGGCTTGATATCTCCGATAGATCATTTTTTGTTCCAACATTCTTCCAAGTATCGGCAAGACAAATGGGTTTTTTGCAAATAAAACAGCGCCGCTTGTTTCTTTGTCCAAACGGTGGACAACGTAAGGTCGTTGTTTTTTCGTATCGAGATAAGCAGCTAAGTGATTGAGCAAGGTACTGTTTTCTGTTGGTTCGTTTGGATGAGTCTTCATTCCTGCAGGCTTATCCACTATAATCAAATGTTCATCTTCATATAAAACACGGATGTGCTTCGCATCTCCTAATTGGACTTCTTGATAATTATAATCTGTTTCTTCGAATAACAATGTGATCTGGTCATTGCCTTTTACTTCATGATGGAACAAAGCAGGTTGTTGATTGATCCAAACGTTTTTACGTATACGCAAAAAGTGCCGAACCTTTCTAGGAACTAACCATTCCTTTTCAAGCAAGTCGCGAATCGTTGTTTCAGGATGGTTCATAGGTAAAGTGATCGTGATTTTCACAAGTGTACTCCTTTCGGTAAAATTGCAGATTAATTGTACCATTTTTAAAACATATTTAAGAAAAAACTTACATTTTTCTGTTCATTCTTATGTTACTCTACTTGCACTAACGAAAAAAAACAAATCGAACTACAACTTAAGCAGGAAGAAAACACTCTTTCATTATGGTAAAATAAGACGATTGAATTGAATAGACAGGAGAAGAAGCGAATGGATTTTCAAAGCATTTTAGGAAAGATAAAAGCTGCTTTGATCAGTTTTTGGCGATGGATCAGACCATATCTCGGACAATTCCATCGATGGCGAAAGCGCATTTGGAAAAAATATCATGTGAACAAATTGATTTTGCTGATTGGTTTGATCTGTGTCTTAGTGACAAGTATCTACCTTTTTATTTTAGCCAAACAAGCAAATGTCGAAACGTTAAAATCTGGATTAAGCCAATCGACAGTCATTTATGACAAGAAAAATGAAGAAGCTGGCACACTGTACGCCCAAAAAGGGACATACGTAGAATTAAACGCGATTTCTCCCTATATCCAAGATGCGGTGATCTCGACAGAAGATAGGAATTTTTACGAACATCACGGATTTGATATCAAAGGAATCGCCCGTGCGGCTGTTCGGATGGTTTTGTCTGGCGGAACATCAGGGGGCGGAGGAAGTACGATCACTCAGCAGCTTGCCAAAAATGCTTATCTGACATTAGATCAAACATTTGATCGAAAAGCGAAGGAATTATTTTTGGCAATCGAGATCGAAAAGAAGTACAGCAAAGAAGAAATCTTGACCATGTATCTTAACAATGCCTATTTTGGCAACGGGGTATGGGGTGTCCAAGACGCTTCCAGAAAGTATTTTGGAGTAGATGCAACGAATGTTACGCTATCTGAGGCTGCTACTTTGGCAGGAATGCTGAAAGGTCCTGGTATTTATAATCCGATTGATCACCCAGAAAATGCGAATGATCGGAAAAACACAGTACTAAGCGTAATGGAAGAAAACGGAAAAATCACAAAAGAACAAGAACAAGCAGAAAGCCAGACAGACATCAGTGCTTATCTTCATGACACATACGACAATTCAGATTCTGGTTATCGTTATCCTTATTATTTTGATGCAGTGATCGATGAAGCAGTTAACGAGTATGGTCTTGATGAAGAAGATGTCATGAATAAAGGCTATAAAATCTATACAGCTTTAGATCAGGATTACCAAAAGCAATTAGAAGCTACTTATCAAAATAATGCATTATTCCCAGCAAATGCTTCAGATGGTGCCATGGTCCAATCTGCTTCAGTAGCTTTAGATCCGAATACAGGCGGTGTACAAGCATTAGTAGGACGAAGAGGAGATCATGTCTTTAGAGGATTCAGCTTTGCTACACAGATGCGCCGTTCTCCAGGATCAACGATCAAACCATTAAGCGTGTATACACCAGCGTTGGAAGCTGGTTACAAGCCTTCTAGTGTCTTGAAAGATGAACCGCAAAGTTATTACGATGCGCATAATTTTGACGGGACATACCAAGGAGAAGTACCGATGTATCAGGCTGTTGCACAAAGTTTGAACTTGCCTGCTGTATGGCTTTTGCATGAGATCGGTTTACAAAAAGGATATGATAAAGCAGAAGAATTCGGCCTGCCTTTAGCAAAATCTGATAAGTATTATGGCTTAGCTCTTGGCGGATTAGAAAAAGGAGTATCTCCAATGATCATGGCGGGTGCTTACAGTGCATTTGCCAATGAAGGTCAGATGTATACGCCGCATCTCATCACGAAAATCGTTGATTCAACTGGAGCGGTGATCATCGATAATACAAACAAAAAGCCAAAACAGGTTATATCAAAGGAAACAGCTGATGAAATGACCAGCATGCTTCTTGGTACATTCTCAAATGGGACAGCAGCTGCTGCGAACCCTGCAGGTTATACGATAGCAGGTAAAACAGGAACCACAGAAACTAATTTCGATGCCACGAAAGCAAATGACCAATGGATGATCGGGTATACGCCAGATGTAGTGATTTCGACATGGATGGGGTATGAAGAATCCAGCAAGCTGCATTATTTGGAAGGGACAAGTGGAAATGTTGTCGGGAAAGTCTTCAAATCAGCGGCAGAAGGTATCCTTCCTTATACTTCCAAAACAGGATTTAGTGTAGCTGATGCCTATGCCACAGGAGGGCAAGTGGTAGCAGCAGATCAAGTTGGAAACACAGGTAATTCTAATGGAGAGTCTGGAAATTGGCAAGATAACTTGAATCAATACGGTGAACAAGCAAAAGAAGGATTGAAGAATTTCGGCGATATGGTGAAAGAAGGCGTTCAGGGAATTGGCGAAGCGGCTAAAGACCTCTGGCGGAAATATCAAGGAGAGTAGACCCTTTGAAAACGAATAACCCCATGTTACAATAGAGAGTAACTACTAAAAGAAAAGAGGGCATAACATGTCAAACATCTACGATAGCGCGAATCAGATCGAACGTGAGATCCGTGAATTACCAGAATTCAAAGCGTTGAAAGAAGCGTACGAGAAAGTACAAGCAAACGAAGAAGCACACAAGCTGTTCAAAGACTTCCAAGCGATGCAAATCGAATTACAAGAAAAACAAATGAGTGGACAAGAATTCAGCGACGAAGATGCAATGAAAGCACAAGAAATGGCTGTGAAAATTCAATCAGAAGAAGTAATCAATGATTTAATGCAAAAAGAACAAGGTTTCAGTACGATCATCAATGACTTGAACCGGATCATCATGACGCCAGTTCGCGACCTTTACAGCGAATAGAACTATTTTATGAAACAACAGAGGTTGTGAAAGAGACGTTCAGCCTTGAGCGATGACAAAGTTGCTTCTTATTGCCGATAGACTGTCTCTTGAACACCGTTTACCAAAACGACGTGAGCCTACCGTTTAACTCTGAGTGACAAGGAACAATTTCAAAAAACAGCTTCTCATGTTTGATGACTATTGTGATTTGTGACCGAGGAGTTGGCAGGAGAACACCGTTTATTCAGAAATAGGAGAGACGACAAAACTCTTGTCGTCTCTCCTTTTTTTTGTCATTCATTTTTCAAACGGTAAAAATAGCCCTCTTGAGCTAACAGCTCTTCGTAAGTACCCATCTCAACGATTTTTCCTTCATCGATCACAACGATTTTATCTGCCTCTTTGATCGTTGAAAGCCGATGAGCCACAATAAAAGTAGTGGGTGTTTCTGTCAGATAATTCAGGGCCTGCTGGATTTTTTTCTCTGACTGGTTATCTAAAGCTGAAGTTGCTTCATCTAGCAAAATGATTTTCGGCTGACGTATCAATGCTCGTGCAATGGAGATACGTTGTTTTTGGCCACCAGACAGCTTGTTGCCATGTTCGCCTACTAAGGTATCCAGTCCATCAGGAAGCTGATCAATCAGTGAAGAAAGTTGCGCAGCTTCGATGACTTCATCTAAACGTTCTTTTGATACGTTTTTCAAGCCATAAGTGATGTTCTCTTTGATCGAAGCGGAGAACAACAAAGTGGTTTGAGGAACAACGGCTAAATAATTACGCACACTTCGCATATCCAATTCATCCAAAGGCTGATTATCTAGGAAAATCCTCCCTGAAGACGGCTGGATAAATCCAATCAATAAGTTAAGGAGTGTAGATTTTCCAGAACCAGATGGCCCAACAAAAGCAATTGTTTCTCCAGCTTTCACCGCTAGAGAAAAATGATCGATAATCGGCTTGAGTGAGTCCGGGTAATGAAAAGAAACATCCTCAAAACGAAAATTTCCATCCAAATGTTGGATTTTTTTCTTACCGTGATAAGTTTCTACATCGCCAGCAATCAACAGTTCACCAATAGAAGTAATAGATTCCATGCCTTTTGAAATCGTAGGAATCAGTGTGATCATTCCAGAAACGGAATTGACGATCGTTGTGAAATATGTCTGATACATCACGACATCACCTGGTTGAATACGCCCTTGTAAAGCTAATATCCCAGTGAAAATCAAACAAATCAGTTGAAATATCTGAAAACTAGCCCAGCTGACTGACCCGAAAACAGATTGCAGGATATCTAAGTGGAATCCTTTTTCATAGATTTGGGTAAAATGCTTATTTAAGCGAGTTGTTTCGTGTTTTTCTAACCCATGAGCTCGAGCAATCGGTGCTAATTCGATCACTTCGATCACTTTTGCAGAAGTCTCTTCCATTTCTTGCCGGAAATCTGAATTGGACTGTCTGATCCTTTTCCGGAAAAAAAGAGTAACTAACGCGGCGAGAGGGACAGTCAATAAGAAAAACAAGAAAACGACAGGACTTCTATAAAGCGTGATACCTAAAGCCACGAATAAATTGACAGCAATGTTCAATCCGCTGACAAATACTTGAGAGGACAACGTTTGGATGGCTTCTACATCACGGATGATCTTTGATTGGATCCGGCCAGATTGCAATTCTTTTTGATAGGGAATAGAAAGTTCTTGGATTTTCTTGATAAGAGTCGCTCTTAGTCCAGCTTCTACTTGCCGGATCGAAGTGCTATGGTATTTTACATGAAAATAATTCGTCAATATATTTTGACCGATCAGACAAGTCATCAAAAAAGCGTTGAAATAAATCGCCTGCAATTGAGAGGAATCTTTTGATGAAGCTGCATTGATTACATTGGCAATAGCAATCGGCATTAACCAAGATGGAAGATGTTTGATAATAAAAAAGAGTCCTGACATGGCAAAGCGCCAATAATTCCCCTGATAAAGATGCAGCAATGTCTGAAAAGCATTTGCATGATATTTTTGATAACTTTTCTGTATTCGTTCCTCCATAATCTTCTCCTTAACAATCTTGGTAAAAAAACTGCAAGTGTTCTATTGCTTCAGGAACATAAATCTCAGGAGTAGCTTCAAGAGTGGCGTACATTAGAGGACGCTCATATTTGATATAATGTAGTACCGGGCGGAAATCTAAACAGCCTTTACCAACAGGAACTATGCGGATCTTTCCATTTTCCATGATGTAGTCTTTGAGATGAAGCGCTGTAATACAACCCTGTAAATTGTCCAAGGCACCTCGGATCACTTTTTCCTGATCAGCATGATTTTCTTTGTGGATCAAATTCGCACAGTCTAAAATGATTTTTAAATTTGGTGAAGCTACTTCATCGACTAAACGTTTGGCTAACTGATAGTTATAGATCGGATGATTGATCCCTGCTTCAACAGCAACAGTTACGCCAAAATTTTCTGCATGAGCGACTAATTCAATGACAGAATTTCTAGCAATCTGATAAGCTTCTTCAGTAAAATTTTCTTTTGTGAAACCGACAGAGACACTACCGGTTTCCGTAGCAATCATCTTGGCTTGATAGGCAGAGCACAGAGCAATTTGCTGTTTGAAAGTTGCTAATGCTTGTGCACGAACTTCTTGATTTTTGCTGGATAGGTTGATATAGCAACCTAAAATGGAAAGTTCGATATTGTTTTTTTGGAAGTATTCACCAAAATAGGCAGCACTCCCAAGTGTCATGGCATTTAATTTAAGTTGTTCAGGAAATGCTTTTTGTGGTGCAAATTGGATATGGGACAAGTGAAGCTGTGATACTTTTTGAACGATTTCTTCACGATTTCGAACCTCTAGATCATGGGCACGGATGCCTAAATTTAATGGAAACATCTCAAACTCCTTTTTGTAAATAATCAGCAAGAGGCAGACGGGATTCTTTTATCAATTCAGCAATTATTCGGGCAACTTTATCAGCGCCTTCTGGACTAAAGTGGGTATTATCCTTTAGTCCTTCTGGGTAATTTTCACAACTATTAGGCATAAGATGCAGATAGAATTTTTTTGTCTCTTCTTTTGAAAAGGTCTGGAAATATTCTTGTGATCGTGAGAAAACATCTAAAAGTGGAATATGGTGTTTCTCAGCAAATGCACGCATCGCTTTTGGATAGTCTCCAAGTATATCTGGATTCAATGTTCCATTTTCTAAGTAATCTCGTCGCGTCACAGATGTCAGCAAGACCATGTGGACGTTCGCTTTTTTTGCGCATTCAAAAAATATCTGCAGATTTTTTAAATAGCTACCGAAGGGGAGCGTACCTCTTTCTTCTTGGATTTTCTGGTCGTTATGTCCAAATTGTACAAATAAGAAATCATTTGGCTGAAACTGTGAAGCTAAACGGGCTAATCTTCCTTCCTGGATAAATGATTTGGTACTGCGTCCATTCTTTGCTTGGTTATTGATCTGGATCTCAGGTGAAAAATAAGCAGAGATTTTTTCTCCCCAACCTGTCTCGGGACGCTTGTTTTCATCTTTTTCTGCCGCAGTAGAATCACCGGCAATATGGATAGTAGGCATGTTATCTCTTCTTTCATAAGGGTTTATAGGCAATGAAGCAGAACAGCAAGAGAAGAAGACGGAGCAAATTTGGTCCGTCTTCTTCTCTAAAACGTGGATAAACGGATTCCGTTATTTCGCTATCCTGTTTTTGATTCGTTACTGTTACTATTAATCAATTAGGCAAAAAAGCCAAAGTAATTTTTAGCATTTGTATAACTAATCGCTTGAACGAGACTTCCTAAAAGTTGTTCATCCTCAGGTGCTTCCCCTCGCATGACCATTTCGCCTAAAAATTCACAAAGAACACGACGGAAATATTCATGTCTAGTGTAGGAAAGGAAACTTCTTGAATCTGTCAGCATGCCGACAAAATTCCCCAAAGCACTACCATCAGCAAACTGTGTCAATTGATCGCGCATACCAGCTCGAGTATCGTTGTACCACCATCCAGAACCTAACTGCAGTTTTCCATTCAGTTCTTTTTGGAAACAGCCCATCAAAGCTAAAATCGCAGGGTAGTCATTTGGATTCAGTGAATAGAGGATCGTCTTTGGCAACTGATCCGTTTCTTCTGCACGATTCAATAATTTTTGCAGAGGAATAGTCAAAGAAAGATCATTCATTCCATCATAACCGGTATCGGGTCCTAATTTTTCCAACATTTGTGTATTACAATTACGATAAGCATGAATATGCAGCTGCATCGTCCAATTATGAGAATGATAGAAGTGGGTCAAACGTATCAGTGTTTCTGTACGATAAGCATCGATTTCATCTGAAGATAATAGTTTGTTAGCTCGTGCTTTTTGAAAAATCTCTTCTAATACTGTTTCATCCGCTTCTTTATAGCGTAAGGTGTCTAAAGCGTGGTCGGAAACACGACATCCATGTTGATGGAAGTATTCTATCCGCTGCCCTAAAACTTCGATCAGTTCTTGATAGGTGGTAATCGTTTGGTCAGCTGCTTCTTCCAGTAGTGTGATCCATGCATTAAATCCTTCTTTTTCAATATTGAGTGCTTTATCTGGACGGAATGAAGGGAGAACTTTCAAATCTGGTTCTTCATGAGCAAGCAATTGATGATAGTGTAAGTCATCTGCTGGATCATCTGTCGTACAAATCACTTCTACATTCGATTTTTTCGCGATTTCCCGCCGACGGAAATCAGGAGTTGCCAAAATTTCATTTGCTTGTGTCCAAATTTTCTCTGCGTTTTCTTCATTTATCAACAAGTCAATATCGAAGAAACGCTTCAATTCAAGATGTGACCAACTGTAAAGCGGATTTCCGATAATTTTTGGTACGGTTTGACACCAAGCTAAAAATTTTTCAAAATCAGAAGCATTTCCTGTGATTTTTTCTTCAGGCACGCCGCAAGCTCGCATCAAGCGCCATTTGTAATGATCGCCTCCTAACCAAGCTTCTGTCAGATTGCTGAAATTGTTGTTTTCGTAAATTTCTTTTGGATCTAAGTGACAGTGATAATCAATAATGGGCATATTTTTTGCGTAGGAATGATAAAGCTTTTTCGCCCAATCGTCTTTTAATAAAAAATCATCAGATAAAAACATAAATCTTCCTTCTTTCTTTTTATACTATTTTATGAAAATCAAAGTGTTACTCCGTTTTTAAAAATGGCAATTTCTCGAACGTCATTTTGTTCATTTTTCGTTTCTTCTCCACTAGCCACAGCGATGATTTTTTGAACAAATGATTCTAAGATCACTTCCATTGGTTGTTCTAATAAGACGCCTGCATTAAAGTCCATCCAATGACCTTTGCGTTCAAAAAGAGTCGTGTTCGTAGATACCTTGACCGTAGGGACATATGAGCCAAATGGAGTCCCTCTTCCTGTGGTAAACAAGACCAACTGGCAATCGGATGAAGCAAGAGC
The DNA here is from genome assembly GCF_032465635.1 of Enterococcus sp. 2STP. NCBI lineage: Bacteria > Bacillati > Bacillota > Bacilli > Lactobacillales > Enterococcaceae > Enterococcus > Enterococcus sp. 2STP. Next base: position 20,353 of record NZ_JAWDJH010000030.1, on the reverse strand, counting down.
AGAGGCAGCTACAAGATCATTCCCGGGAGCTTGTAATAAACTAAGTCCTGGTTTTCTGATTTTTTCGCCATATTGCAGTACATCAACGACAGGAGAGCTTCCTGATTTTTGCGTGCAGCCTAAAGACTTATCTTCTAATGTAGTGATCCCACCTGCTTTATTACCAGGAGATGGGTTTTCGTAAACTGGTTCCCCGTAAGACAAGAAATACTGTTTGAAGTCATTGATCAAGTCAACGATTGAATCAAAAACTTTTTCATTTTCCGCTCGTGCCATCAATACTTGTTCTGCACCAAACATTTCTGGCACTTCTGTTAAGATCGTGCTACCTCCTTGAGCAATCAAGTAATCAGAAAATGCACCAAGCAAAGGGTTGGCAGTTATTCCCGATAGACCATCAGAACCGCCGCATTTCAAACCGACATTTAACTTAGAGAGCGGGACTGGTATGCGCTGGTCGTTTTCGACCGCGGTTAAAAGTTCTTCTAATAGAGCTACGCCTTGTTCGATCTCATCATAGACATCTTGAGCCACTAGAAATTTCACTCGTTCTTCATCATATTCACCTAAAATTTTTTTGAATTCAGGAACGGTATTGTTCTCGCAACCTAATCCAAACACTAAAACTCCGCCAGCATTTGGATGGTTTACCGCGTCTGCTAAGATTTCTCGAGTATTTTGATGATCTTTTCCAAGCTGTGAACAGCCGTAGGGATGCTTTAAAATCGTAATATGATCAAACTGTCCCAGATCCGGATGTTTTTCTTTGAACTGTTTGACGATCAGTTCAGCAATACCATTCACACACCCAACGGTAGGGACTAAGAACAAGTCATTACGAATCCCTACTTTTCCATTTTTTCGTAAGTAGCCTTGAAATGTTCGGTTTTCAAAAGGATAATGACTTGGATGGACATCTTTTTCATATCGATAATCCAATTCACCAGAAAGGTTGGTTTTTACATTATGAGTGTGCAGCCATTGACCGGCAGTTACGTCTGTCGTCACGTGCCCGATTGGATAGCCATATTTGATCACGTTGTCTCCAGCTTTCAAATCACTCAATGCAATCTTGTGACCTTGCGGGATATCTTCAAGAGTGGTGATCGTTTGCTGATCAATCGTCAGTTGTGTTTGCTTTGGGATAGGTGTTAATGCGACAACAACACTGTCTCGTTGATTTAATTTCATTGTTGGTTGCAGGGTTTCAAGCATGGACCATCGTTCCTTTCATTTCTTGTAATACTGCTCGGACACCTTTTTGATCGATTTTTGTAGCCATTTCTTGAACAGTATCTGCCACATTCGGTAATTGAGACAAATCTTCTCCCCAAAGCGCAGCGTTTTGCAATAATCGAAGAATAGCTGTTTCATTATCAGACCAAGCATCAACAAATTCGCTTATCGTCTTTTCATCATCATGGGGCTTTACTTGATCGCCTCGATACATAAGAAGTAACGCAGCTAGTGAAACAGAGATTAGCGGTGGTACTTGATTTTTTTCTTCGATATACTTCTTGAAGACCGGAAGCAGACGGGTGCTGAATTTTGAAACACTATTTAATGAAATCGCTTCTAATTTGTGATGGGCAAAAGGATTCAAGAAACGTTCTTTGATTTGATCAGCATAAATGGCTAATTCATCTTTAGGTAAAGAAAGCATAGGAATCAATTCTAGATCGAATAGCTGATCAACATAAGCGGAGAATAAAGGATCTTTCATTACTTCTTCTACAGTTTCCAATTCCGCCAACAAAGCAAGAGGGACCATCGCTGTGTGCGGTCCATTAAGCAAATGCACCTTACGTTCACGATAAGGAGTCATATCATCTGTGATGATGACATTCAAGCCAGCCTGTTTGAATGGTAGTTGATTCTCCAACTCTTTAGGCCCTTCAATCACCCAAAGCATGAATGGTTCCGCTTTGACCATCAATTGATCTTCATAGTTATGTCGTTGATTGAAAACAGCTGCATCCTCACGAGGATAACCTGGAACGATGCGGTCAACTAAACTACAACAGAAAACATTTTCTTTTTCTAACCACTCAATAAAAGCAGGTTCTAAATCCCATTTTTCTGCGTAGCGTAAAATGATTTCTTTTAGACGTTCACCGTTTCTGTCAATCAATTCACAAGGAATAATCGTAAAACCGGCTTTGTTTAATTCGAAACGTCGGTATAAAAAGGCTGTCAGTTTGCCCGGGAAGCTCTGTGGTGGCGTATCTGTTCGTTCATCAGTCTCCACAAATTGGATTCCTGCCTCTGTTGTATTGGAGACGATATAGGCCAAGTCGTCATTTTCTGCTAGAGAAAGATAAGCATCCCATTCATGATAAGGATTGATCATTTGTTCTACTATGGTGATAATCTCGGAAGTATCAACGATTTCGCCATTGCTGAGTCCTTGTAAAATGACCGTATATAAATTGTCTTGCTGGTTCATCGTATTCCCAAGACCTTGTTCTAAAGGCTGAATGATGGCGACATTTCCTTTAAACAATTGTTGGTTATTCAGTTGCTGAATCTGCCAATCAACAAATCCGCGCATAAAATTGCCTTCGCCGAATTGAAGAACTTTTACGGGAGCCTCGTTTTTTTTCACTAATTCTTTTGTCAGTTTATTCATAGATTATTCCTTTCTGTGTTATGCACACGTTAACATTTTTATATAAAATTACTTGCAGTTTACAAGTAATTGATCGACTCACGAAGCATCAGTAAGGTGGAGAGCTCCATTTTAGATTGTTCGATCGGCCTGTCTTCAATCAAATCCAATAAAAGCTTTGTTCCTACTTGACACATTTCTTTCAACGGTTTGTGTACTGTAGTAAGCGGTGGATTAAGATAGGAGACGACTGGAGAATCATCGAACCCAATCAGAGAAATGTTCTGGGGAACACGAAGACCAGCTGAATGTACAGCTCTCAATGCACCAATCGCTATATCGTCGTTGCCACAAAAAACCAGAGTAGGCAGGTCAGAAAGCGATAATAGGTATTCCATGTTTTTGAGGCCGCTTTCTAAGCTGTAGTCTCCTGTTAAAAAATAGGCTGGATTGGCAGGGATGCTTGCTTTTTTTAGACTGTCCAATACACCTTTTTCCCGTTCTTTTGTCGAACGAAAGTTTTTTTTCCCACCAATATAAGCGATCTTCGTATGTCCGCACCCAATACCGTAATCTACTGCCTGCATAACACCGGCCGCATCATCGGCAGTAACATTGATAACCGCTGGATCATTGATGTGACGATTGACAACGACGAAGGGAAACGCTTTTTCTTTTAGATAATCGATAAAAGGCTGATCTTCATCACTTTGACTCATAACGATTAGACCATCATAACGTTGCAAATTGATTTCTGTTAAATCAACAGCATCGATACTTTCGACAGATAAGCTGTAGTTTGTGTCCAATACTGAATGGATACCTGCAATGGAATCTGCTAGGAAATTTGATGAAGTTCCTTTATGCAAACTTGAGAAAAACAGTCCAATCAGATATTTTTTTTGATTTACTAAACCTTTTGCACTATAGTTCGGCGAATAATTCATTTCCTTAGCTAGTTGCCGTATTTTTTGTTTTGTTTCATTTTTGATTAAACTGCTGTTATTCAAAGCACGAGAAACTGTCGTATGAGAAACACCAGCTGCTTTAGCGATATCTTTGATCGTTACCATTCCATCATTTTCCTTACTTTTTCACTTTTTGTTAACGCATTCATCATATTACGATAACTACGATAAGTCAATAGATCTTTGGTATGAAAAGATTGCACACGTTAAAAATTACTTGGATTTTTATTTTTAATTATGCTATTCTTAAAAGCGGGGAATGCTCATTTAATTAGATGAGTATCAATTTTACAGAAAAATGAAAGCCTTTTATTTGAAGGAAAGAGAGGAAGAAAATGAAGAAAAGTACAGTGTTTTATAAAATATTTTTACCGATGTTTTTATTAGGAGCCGTACTTGTCATAGGATTTAGTTTATTTATTTATCAGAATACCTATGAGTCGATCGAATCGAGTTATTTAACAGATAAAAAGAACCTGCTCAGGCAAGTCAAAACGAACGTTGAATGGAAAATCAGAACGATCGAATATTCGTTTTCTACGTATGGTTCGACCAAAAATTTCTCGGATATATTCAAGCATCCACTGACATATACAAATTACTCCACTTATTCTGAAATCAGGAAAGAGCTAAACTTTATAGAAACAATTGTTATGGATGATAATAATTATGATTTACTCAGTTTAGCTGGTAAATGGGGAGTAATCAATGGATCGTTGACTCAACTGACTGAAGAGGAAGTTGAAAGGTATCAACAAAAGTACATAAATAACAAAGATAATTTATTTTGGAAAAAGAAAAATAAAGGAATCGAAATGGTGATTCCTTTACCAATGTTTGAAAAAGAAAAATATGCATTGGGAATTGCTACGATAGAGAAACATACAATAGAACAAGTTGTTGGGGAAAGTGGAGAAGATATACTTTCTATCGAAAACGAAGATGGAAAGCTTTTTTCTACACAGAAAGTAAAAGAAGAAGAGCAGCCAGATGCATTAGCGGATGTGGATCTAGATTACAACCAGTTGAAAGTGGTAAGAGAAAATGGGACATCCTATATCGTACTGAAATCAGATTATAATAATTGGATTTACAGATTAGAAGTTGATTCTAGTGCAATTGGAGCAACGATTCGCAATCTGAGAATCGGGTTAGTTGCAGTGTCTTTGACGCTGGTAGGACTGATCGGTCTCCTTTCCTATTTATTTTCGGATAGATTTGCCCGTCCAATTTCTCAAATTCAGGAACGTTTGAATCTTAAATCAAAAGGATTCAGTGGGAAAGAACTAGATTTGGTCGCTCAATCAGTCAGTCGGATCATAGGAGAAAAAGAAGCGTTAAGTGCACACTTAGTTACCCAAAAGCCGCAACTAGAAACGTTATTTGTACTTAGTTTATTTAGAAATCGAGTAGAAAGGCGAGAACTAGATCAGCGGTTGCAGCAATTTGGTTATAGTTCTCAAACTGACTGCTATTATACGGCCTTGGTTCAAATCGATCTGTTAGAAGATAGTCACGGTGGAGAGCGTGATTTGCTACTTTTAGCGATCAACAACATGATCACGGAAATTGTGCCAAAGGAAAATCGAATGCTGCCGATCGTTTTGAATGAAGAAATGCAAGCCACTATTTATCGAATGGATAAAGACGATGCAGAAGCAAGCAAAAAAGTCATGGAGTATTGCCGACTCATTCAAAAACGTGTAAAAGAATACTTGAAATTAACTGTGAGTATAGGTATCAGTAACCGGTTCGAAACGCTGAATGAAAGCAAGCAATCGGTTGACCGAGCAAAAGAAGCCCTATATTATCGTGTAAATACTGGTCCGAGTTCGATCATATTTTATCAGGAAATTGTTCCTGCTGCGCATGAAAAAACGCTTATTAGATATCCAGTAGAAGAACAGAATCGATTGTTTGAAGCTATTCGTTCCGGAAATCAGGAAGTAAGGAAGTTGGTACATGAATTAATTAATGCATTGTTCGCACAAAATAAAAATCCTCTGAGCCGAGAAGTAGTTTCGGTCCGTTTGATCAATGAGCTCGTTCAATTAGGGCAGTTATTGGGAGTAGATTCAAAAAATTTTGATAACATGAAACAAATCTATGTAAAAGCATTGAACAATTATCATCCCAAAGAGCTAGAAAAACTTGTTTTAGAACAATTAGTCTTGCCAATCACAGAATGTTCTCAAGCAATCACTGATCATGAATTTAAAAATCTTTCGGAGAATATCATGCACATCGTCTATACAGAATATGACCGTGATCTATCTCTAGATGTGATTGCTGATAGGTTGCACTATAACCCTAATTATTTAAGCAATGTATTTAAAAAGGAAACAGGAGAAAAATTTGGTGATTTCGTTCAAAATCATCGTCTAGAGGTAGCGAAAAAGTGGTTGAAAGAAACCAATCTCTCTGTAAAAGAGATTGCAGAAAGACTGCAATATCGAAATCCGCAAAATTTTATTCGTTTCTTCAAAAAGAAAGAATCGATTACTCCGGGAGAATATAGAAAAAAATATTTGTGAAACAAGAGGCTGTTTTTCTTGTGGTCTGATTCAAGCAATAAAAGAGGACAGCGAAAAACAGCATTTCATGTTTTGTGGCTGGCTGATTTTATTGCCGCAGAATCAACAAGATAAACGCCGTTTAAACAAGAGGGTGTTTTTCTTGTGGTCTGATTCAAGCAATAAAAGAAAGGAGAATAACCTTAGTATTTGTCTTTATGAATAGTTAAATTTCAAGGCTAAGCACGCAAAAAGGACTGTGACCAAAGCTTTGTCACAATCCTTTTTTGCGAATAAACGGTATTCAAGAGACAGCTTATAAAAATAAGGCTGAACGTCTCTTTCATAACCTCTATTTTATGTTCCATACATAATCAACCTTTGACAGAACCTACGAGTGCGCCTTTGACAAAGTATTTCTGAACAAAAGGATAAGCAATCAGCATAGGGACTGTGGCAATAACGATAACAGCCATTTTAACTGTTTGTGCTGGTGGAATCACATCAACGGCACTACTTTCTGCTTGCATCCCGCTTGATACAATGACGATCTGACGTAAAAGAATCTGTATCGGCCATTTAGATGAATCGTTGATATACAAAATAGCGGTCATATAAGTGTTCCAGTAAGTAACAGCATAAAAAAGTGAGATAGTAGCAATAGACGGTAACGCTAATGGCAGCATGATTTTGAAAAATACACCGAAATCTGTGCAACCATCCATTTTTGCCGATTCTTCCAAACTATCCGGCAAGGCTTGGAAAAAGTTTCTCATAATGATCATGTTCATTGCATTAACAGCTACAGGCAAGATCATTGCCCAATAAGAATTGACCAGTCCCAGAGAACGAACAACTAAGAATGTGGGAATCATCCCCCCGCTGAACAACATAGAAAATACAACAAGAAAGTTGACGAATCCTCGACCAAACAAGTATTTTCTGGAAAGCCCGTATGCCATCAGTGAAGTTGCGCACATGCTGACGATCGTCCCAACCCCGGTAACGCCAATCGAAACAGCAAGTGCTCTAAAAATAGTTGGCGTAGATAGAATATAACGATACGCGTCTAGAGAAAAGGTAGTAGGGAAAAGGATAAATTTTTTCGCGACGACTTCTTGTGTAGAAGCGAAAGATGTAGCGATGATATTTAAAAAAGGCACGATACAGATCAAAGCTAGCAAGATCAGAAACGTATTGTTGAAAAATGTAAAACTTCTTTCTCCTATAGAGACTTTCTTTTTCATATAGATAGGCTCCTCCTCAAAATAAATTAAATGTTCTGTTTCTATGTATTCAATTTATCATCGGTGAAAGATTACGTATATAATCATTTCCTACGTTAAGTGTCAGATAGAAAAAAATAGAATAGTTACTAGGCGTATCTTATTTGTGAAGAAATACACTTATATATTTTGCAAGTATAAAAATCGCTGCTGTGTAAGCGTTTTTACATGCGATAAAAATGATTATATACGTAATTCGGATAGTTATCTATCATAAAGACATAAGCAGCAAACATTCATAAAACTAAGGAGGGGCTTATGGAAAGTGTAAAGAAACAAGAACCATTTCAACTGACGCTATCGAAAAAAGAAGAAAAGCTCAGAAGACGAAAAAAAATAATTGCAGGAATCAAAACGAATAAATTTTTATACGTGATGATTCTGCCGGGGGTCCTTTATTTCCTGATCTTTAGGTATCTTCCTATGGGAGGGCTCGTTATTGCTTTTCAAGATTATCAACCATTTTTAGGGATAATGGGCAGTCCTTGGGTGGGATTCAAACATTTCATTCGTTTGTTTACAGAGCCGACTTTCTTTACTTTATTAAGGAATACTTTGATCTTGTTCGGGTTAAATATCTTCGTATTTTTTCCGATGCCAATTATTTTGTCCCTACTATTAAACGAAGTAACGAACAAGCGACTGAAAAGTGGGATTCAAACGATCATTTACATCCCTCATTTCATGTCTTGGGTAATCATCGTTTCGATTACTTATGTATTTTTGAACGTTGACGGAGGGGTATTGAATGAATTCCTTGCAACGATGGGATTCGAAAAAATCAGTTTTCTGACATCTCCTGAGTGGACACGAACAGTCTATATTGGACAAGTAATCTGGAAAGAGTTGGGCTGGTCTACAATCATCTACCTTTCAGCAATCACTGCAGTAGATACACAGTTATATGAAGCAGCTGAAATGGATGGCGCAGGACGCTTGCGAAAAACATGGCATGTTACATTGCCGGCGATTCGTCCAGTAATCATTACCTTGCTGATTCTAAAAATCGGTCAGACACTGGACTTAGGTTTCGAGCATATGTACTTGTTATTGAATTCATTGAATCGAAGTGTTGCAGAAATTTTCGACACCTACATTTATACAGCTGGATTGAAGAATGGACAATTAAGTTTCAGTACAGCAATGGGATTGTTTAAAGGGGTCGTAGGATTATTCATGGTAATTTTAGCTAACAAGATCGCCAAAAAGCTAGGAGAAGACGGCGTTTACTAATTTAGAAAGAGAGGAAAAGACATGCTGCAGTCATTAGATAAAATAAATGGAAGGCTAAATCGTATTTTACAGTTGGTTTATTTGAATTTTCTGTGGGGTGGTTTAGTCATTGCAGGTCTGGGGGTTTTTACTTTTGGTCCTGCATCTTATGCAATGGTTGCAGTGATTAGAAAATGGCTGCGCACAAAAGAAACATTTCCTTTGACGAAAACGTACTTCTCATATTTTAAAGAAAACTATCGTGAAACCTTGCTGATGAGCTGGATATACGGCGTCATCGGAGTTGTTTTACTTGTGGATCTTTCTTTCATACACAATTGGTATCTTAGAGTCGCTTTGTATATTGCTGCGTTCTTGTATTTGCTCTCAGCACTCTATATTTTTCCAATCATGGCACATTATGATTGGAAAGGATATTTTTTCAAAATGAAAATGGCATTTTTGTTCGGATTCTCTCATCTTCATTATTCATTAGTATTAATACTAAGTCTGGTGGGGATTTACCTGATGATCATCCAAACAATGCCAGGTGTTTTAACCTTTATCGGTGGCAGTCTCTTCTTTTCCGCAGTCACGTGGACAGCAAATTCTATATTTTGCCATTTGGAATGGAAGAACTCATATACAGAAAAAACAGAAGAAAACAAAAATATCATTAAAACAGTGAAGGAGAAAATTTATGAAAAAAGCAACGCTCGTAAAATTAGGTCTTAGTTTTGCAGGAATTTTAGCACTTGCCGCATGTGGCAACAGTTCAAACAACAGTTCTTCAGAAACAGAAGATGGGAAAACCAAAATCACTTGGTTGAATATTTTACACCATGCTTCACCCCCAACTGACACAATCGTGAACCTAATAGAAGAAAAAACCGATACGGAACTTACATTCAATTGGATTCCTGATGCTTCAAAAGAAGAAAGACTGACAACTGCATTGGCTTCTGACGAACTAGGAGATATCGTTACACTTCAAATTGCTATGCTGAAAAACTCTTCTGTCCGAAGTGCGTTGAAATCAGGCGTATTCTGGGATGTATCGGAATATTTAAAAGACTATAAAAACTTAAGCCAAATCTCTGAGGATAGGATCGAAGCTGCAAGTATCGACGGAGCATTGTATGGTGTGCCAATGCAAAAGGACTATGCTCGTGCTGGTTTAGTCATTCGAAAAGACTGGTTGGATAATCTTGGATTAGATGTTCCAACTACGATGGATGAACTTTACGAAGTAGCTAAACAATTTACAGAAAACGATCCAGATGGAAATGGTGTGGATGATACAGTTGGTTTTGGTGATCGTGCGCCTAGTGATATTCGTTATACCAGCTTTAAGCTGTTCACTTCTTATTTTGGAGCACCGAATGGCTGGGCTGTAGACGATAATGGCAAATTTACTCCAGAATTTGATACAGAAGAATACATGAAAGCGTTGAACTTCTCAAGAGATCTATTTGAGAATGGCTATTTGGCACAAGATTTTGCGGTTACTCAAAAGACTGACCAGCAAGAACAATTTGCACAAGGAAAAACAGGAATCTACACTGGGATGGTGGATATCAAGAACCTGAAAACAATGGGACAAGGCATTCAAGATGGTATGGAGTTAATTCCTGTAAACAAGATCTCAGATGGTGAAGGCGGCGGCTATCATGTTTGGTCAGAAGGAAATGGTATTGGCGGTTTGCTAGCATTTCCTAAATCCCAAGTAAAAGACGAAGCACAATTGAAGAAATTACTGCAATTTGTTGATGATCTTCTAGAAGAAGATATGTATAAATTGATGACTGGTGGTATTGAGGGAACACATTATGAATTGAATGATGATGGGTCTATCGAATTTATCGATATGGATCTTTGGCAACAAGAAGTGCAACCGCTATCAAGTTCTCGCCCTAGTGAAGTAACGTTCTCTTTCAAAGACGCAGATCCTGAAAAAGAATTGTCGAATCAATTGATCAAAGAAAACGAAGAATTCGCTGTAATGGATCCTTCTGTGCCATTGGATTCACCGACGAACAATGAAGTAGGATCGGAAATCGAAAAAATCGTTATTGATGCTACAGTGCAATACATCATGGGACAGCTTGACGAAGACGGATTCAAGAAAGCTGTAGAAGACTGGAAAGCACAAGGTGGCGACCGAATCACACAAGAGTACGAGGAAGCATACAAAGCCGCACAATAGTATAGATGATTGGGACAAATACTGCTTGGTATTTGTCCCACATCCTATTTTAACTTTTAAAGGAGAGCAAATAATGGAAAACTGGTCAAAGAAATTAGCAAAAAGCATCATGGAAAGAACACCTCGCTTATATGAAGAAAAGTGGTATAAAGGAAAATGGTCTTATGACTATGGCGTCGTACTTAAAGGGTTCCAATTACTTTGGGAACAAACCCAAGAAAAAATTTATTTTGATTTCATAAAAGACAATATCGACTATTTCGTGCAAGAAGATGGAACGATCCGTGGCTACAGCGTTGAAGAATACAATATCGACCATGTAAATACAGGAAAGCTTTTCTTTTTATTGTACAAAGAAACAGGCGAAGAAAAATATAAAAAAGCAGCAGAACTCCTTTCCCAGCAGTTGGCAAACCATCCGCGTACATCCGAAGGGGCTTTTTGGCATAAAGAAATTTATCCTTATCAAATTTGGTTAGATGGATTATATATGGGCTCACCTTTTTATGCTGAATTTATCCAGAATTTTAGTGAGGAAAAAGATTACCAAGATGTCTTGAGACAGTTTGAAATCAGCTATAAACATTTATTCGATCCAAAAACAAATTTACTGATCCATGCATGGGATGAAAAGAAAGTCCAACCATGGGCTGACCCAGAAACAGGTTTATCTCATCATTTCTGGAGTCGATCGATTGGCTGGTATTTGATGGCTGCGGCAGATACCTATGAATTGCTTCATGCGGAAACGGATTGTTCTTTGCTGAAGGAAATTTTAGAAAAGACATTGACCGCATTACTTCCGTATCAAGAAGAAAACAGTGGGACATGGTATCAAGTAACAACAGAAACAAAACGGAAAGGAAATTATCTGGAAGCTTCTGGCAGCAGTATGTTTGTTTACGCAATGGCTAAAGGGATACGCTTAGGCTTGCTGAACAAAGAAGAGTGGCTGCCGCAAGTGAAAAAATCTCATCAAGGACTACTCGATGAATTTGTTCTTGAAACAAAAGAAGGCTGGTTGAACTTGAACAAAAACTGTCAAGTAGCAGGGTTAGGCGGAGCAGAACAGCGAGATGGTTCATACGCTTACTACATCAGTGAGCCGATTATTTGTAATGATCAAAAAGGTGTCGGTGCATTCTTGCAAGCATTGATCGAAGTGGAGGCATTATAAATATGTATGATATTTTGACATTTGGCGCATCAATTGATGAATTGAATACTGAAGCAATACAACAAGCGATTGATGCAGCAGCAAGCGCAGGAGGCGGAACCGTAGTTGTGCCAGCAGGTGAATTTTTAACAGGGGCTTTATTTTTAAAAAGCAATGTAGAACTTCATTTGAGCGCAGGGGCGGTTTTGAAATTCTCTGACGATCCAAAAGATTATCCTATTGTTCATTCACGTTGGGAAGGAGTCCATCGAAAAGTCTATGCTTCCTGTATCTATGCACAAAATGTAGAGAACATCTCTGTCACTGGTTTCGGTACATTAGATGGAAATGGAAAAAAATGGTGGCATACTTTCCGAAACGAACCAGATAATCTGGCTTATCCTCGTCCTAAATTGATGAGTTTCCATAACTGCCATCGAATCACTGTGAAAGATATCAAACTGATCCAGTCACCAAGCTGGACGATCAACCCAATTCTTTGTAGCAACGCGACGTTTGACAACTTGACGATTTTGAACCCAGCGGATTCACCAAATACAGACGGCATCGATCCAGAATCCTGCAAAAATGTGCGTATTAGTAATTGCCATATTGACGTGGGAGATGACTGTATCGCAATCAAAGCAGGGACTGAAGATACGTACGAAAGAATTGCTTGTGAAAATATCACGATTACAAATTGCACGATGGTCCATGGACACGGAGGGGTCGTGTTAGGAAGTGAAATGAGTGGTAGTATACGTAATATTACCATTTCAAATTGTATCTTCCAAGAAACTGATCGAGGAATACGATTGAAATCTAGACGAGGTCGAGGCGGGATCGTTGAAGATATTCGAGTATCCAATATAGTCATGGATAATGTGATGTGTCCTTTTATACTGAATCTTTATTATTTCTGCGGTCCGCGAGGAAAAGAACCATATGTATGGGAAAAAACGGCTTATCCGATAGATGAGCGGACACCAGCATTCAGAAGGATCCATTTTTCGAATATCACGGCAAGGAATGTCCATGCTTCTGCAGGATTTATTTATGGATTAGCAGAACAGTTTATACAAGAAATCACATTTGATAATATTGATGTTTCAATGGCCCAAGATGCAGTTCCCGGTGTCCCTGCTATGATGACAGGGATAGAGGAAATGAGCAAGCAAGGATTTTACATTGGTTTTGCGGAGAAGGTTACCTTTAATCAAATGACGATTGAGAATCATGAAGGACCAGCATTTCTATTAGAAAATACGAAAGAAATCAGTATTGAGAAATTCCGGTCAACTCAATCGGAAAACATGGATGATCTGGTTGTTCGTAAAAATTTTGCTTATGCAGTTGAATGACTTTTTAGGTGATCCATCTAGCAGACTTACTCCTAGTGGAAAGCGATTATACAGAGAAAAACAAAATGGGTTTATGCTTGAATATTATCAACTGTACTTAAATGAATTGGAAACAGTACCAGCACTTTATGCTTACCCGGAGAAAGAAGGACCGTTTCCGACGGTCCTTTACCTGCATTCTCACGGCGGAGATTTTTCAGTCGGGAAAAGTGAATTGATCCATGGTGCTCCTTACTTAGCTTCTCCATCTTTTGCAGAAGTACTGACAGGAATGGGATATGCTGTTTGGTCGATTGATGCTTGGGGATTTGAAGAACGCGGAGGTATTTCCGAAAGCGAGTTGTTCAAACAATTTTTATTAACAGGAAAAACATTATGGGGAATGCGTATTTATGATGTGATCAGCTTGATCGATTATTTGGAGACAAGGGAAGACACAGATACTCAACGGATCGCAACGATTGGTCTTTCTATGGGAGGCTTATTAAGCTGGTGGGTGGCGGCATTGGATTCTCGTGTCAAAGTTTGTATTGATCTAGCGGCACAGGTGGACATCGAAACACTTTTGCTACATCGTCGCCTAGATCATCATGGGTTTTATTACTATGTGCCAAACCTACTGACAGCTTATACAACGTTAGCAATCCAAGAAAAAATCGCTCCGCGCCCTCGTCTTAGCTTAGTTGGAAAAAACGATACGATGTGCTTGGACGAAGGCGTACTGAAGCTGAGAAAAGGACTGGACAAGAAGTATCGATCAATGGGTAGTCCAGAAAACTTTTCTTCTTTTTCTTTAACAGGCGGTCATATGGAAACACAAGAAATGAGAAACATTTGGAAACAATTCATAAGGGAGCATTTATGAGGATGAAAGACAAACTGATAATTGGAAAAAATTCTATAGATACCCCGACGGATTTTGAAACTATCCAAGAAGGAATCGATTATTTGGCAGACCTGCCGGATAGCCATCCAAAGGTCTTGATAGTAAAAGAAGGAAGATATGATGAATATATAGAAAGTAGATTATCCAATTTTAAACTTATGGGAACAGGAAGAGTAGTGATCTCCGGTAATCGTTTTGCAAAACAGGAGTATCTTGACGGTAGCCAGTTAGGGACTTTCCGAAGTGCTACTTTTTTCTTAGAAGGATCGAATGTCGTATTAGAAAATCTTCACATCGAAAATACAGCAGGTCCAGGAGAAAAAGTAGGTCAAGCTGTTGCTTTATTCAATTCAGGAGATCGCGTATTGTTAAAAAACTGTCGACTAACTGGTTATCAGGATACTTTATGCACGGGTCCGTTGCCTGACTTGCAAAAAGATGGTACACCTTTTTGTACACCGGCTTCTGCCAATCCTGATTATTGTCGTCAGACCTATGAATATTGTTGGATTGAAGGAACGGTGGATTTCATATTTGGTGGGGCAGATGCAGTTTTTCGCCAGTGCCGTATCCATAGCTTAGCCAGTAAAAATCCTGGATACATCACAGCAGCATCTACGCTGAAAAATCAAAAATCAGGGTATCGTTTTGAAAGCTGTACCTTGACTGCAGAGCCTGATACTAGAAACGTCTATTTAGGAAGACCGTGGCGTCCGTATGCAAATGTCGTGTTTGAAGCGTGTAAGATAGGTGGGCATGTTCACCCAACTGGTTGGGACAATTGGGATGACAAGAAAAATGAACAGACTGCCAAATTCTCTGAACGAAATAACAATTATGAAACACCAATCAAAAGACCTGAATGGATCCATTTAGAAAAGCAGGGGGTTCTGAAATGAAAAGAAAATGGGAACTATTGCTAGGAATGATCGGTGGCAGCCTATCTCTGATTTTCTTTGGCGGGTTAGCAGTTACTTTAAGTAATATGTCTGCGTCAGAGTTTAAAAAAAGTTATCAGTCGCTTGCTGTCGATCATCCAACTTTGTCTTTAGAAAATACATTTGAGCTATTACAGGACATGACTGGTCTGTTTGCCGTTGTATTGTTTATTTCACTTTCTTTTTTAGCAGTAGCACTATTTTTGACGGCTAAAGGAAAATACTTAACAACTGCCACTGGCTTGTATTTTATAACGGGAGTTATATTGTTGGTCGGCACTCAGTTTATTGCGTTTCCTTTTGCATTTTTTTATTTTGCCGCTGGGGCATTCAGTTTGTATCGAGTAAGAATAAGAAAGGAAGCCTGAATCATGCAGACTATCAAAGTGAAAAATCCTATTTTAAGAGGGTTCAATCCAGATCCTAATATTTTAAGAGCGAAAGACCGATATTACATTATTGTCTCCTCTTTTGAATGGCTTCCAGGAATTCGAGTATATGAGTCGAAGAATTTAGTCAATTGGTCACATACAACGGATATTTTGACCACTCAAGTATCTTTGCAAGGAAATCCTACAAACGGAAGCATATGGGCACCGCAAATCAGTTATGCTGATGGATTGTTCTATCTTGTTTACACAGATGTCAAAAGTGCAGGCCGTCCGTTTAAAGATGTCCACAATTACTTGATTACTGCATCTGAGATCACAGGACCTTGGTCCGAACCGATTTATTTAAATAGTAACGGCTTTGATCCTTCTTTGTTTCATGATTTGGAAACAGGAAAAAAATGGCTTGTCAATGAATTATGGGATTATCGTCTGGACACACCGAATAAATCCAGCGGTATCGTATTGCAAGAATATGATGCAGAGAAGAAGAAGCTTGACGGTCCCATCTATAAAATATTTGCAGGTACAGAATTAGCGAAAACAGAGGCACCGCATTTGTATTTTCGTAACGGGTATTATTATTTGATGACAGCAGAAGGCGGTACAGGAAGAGGACATTCAGTCACAGTCTGCCGAGCAAAGAAGATTACTGGTCCTTACGAGCTTGATCCTGGTTTTCCTATGCTGACAGCTAGTGACAAACCTGCTTCTACATTGCAATGTACAGGACATGGGAGCTTAGTACAAACCCCGTCAGGAAAATGGTACATGACATATCTTTGTACCAGACCATTAAACGGTGCGGCTATTTTGGGAAGAGAAACCGCTATCCAAGAAGTGTATTGGACGTCCGACGATTGGTTAAGGCTTAAAGATAACCAGACAACTCCGATGGAAGAAATAATGATTGAGACGAATGAAGAGGTACAACAAGAGAGAGATCATCAGTTTATGGATACATTTGAAGGAGAGCTAAAAAAGAACTGGAATGCCAGACGTGTTTTGCCAAGGGCTGATTGGTGTGATACAAAAACTAGACCTGGTTTTTTACGACTGATTGCCGGTGAATCTCTTCAATCTACCTTTGACCATCACTTATTAGCTATTCGGCAAACGGATTTTACTTTTGATGCGGAGACAGCATTTGAATATACACCTAATAATTTTAATCAGATGGCTGGACTGGTATTGTACCTAAATGAATCCAATTATATTTATTGCTATGTTACTTGGGATGAGAACAAGGGAAAATGTCTTCGTATGATAGAATCAGAAAACGGAGTTGCACAAATAGAAGATTGGAGGATTCCACTCACAGAAAAGAAGACTTTCTTGAAAGTAGCCGTAAGGAAAGAGACAGCACAGTTTTATTTGAAAGACACACCATCTGAAGAATGGAAGGAAGTAGGTCTACAAAAAAACATGTGTATACTCTCAGGTGGATTTACCGGGAATTTTATCGGGATAGTCGTACATGATTTGAATAGAAAAAGAGGAAGTTTTGCGGACTTTGAATTTTTTAAGTACGAAGGAAAAGATCTTGAATAATCTAACTCTCTAATAAATAGAGATTCACTAACTTGTTTTTGCTAGTTAGTGAATCTTTTTGTTTATCTATGATGTTATGAAAATAATATTAATGCCCTTTTCTGACAATGTTTTTAAACGTATTTTTGTTTTTTTTCTGTCAAGATAATGCAATAAAATGTCAATATTGTGAATATCAAAACAAGAAAAAAAGAGTTATAATTTTGAAAACGTTTACTAGAAGAGGTAGGAGGAATTCAAATGCTTTCACAAAATGCTGTTACAGCAAATACAGTAAAAAAAGAAAAAAAGGAATTTGGGATTTCCGATAAGATAGGCTACATGTTCGGTGATTTAGGTAACTGTTTTATTTTAGGTTTGGTCAATAGTTTCTTGATGATTTATTATACGAATGTTCTTGGTGTTTCAGGAGCAATTGTAGGTACGTTATTCTTGATTTCAAGAATTTTGGATGCGTTTGCTGATGTGATGGTTGGAAGATTATGCGATGTCTCAGAGTTAACAGAAGCTGGCCGATTTATTCCTTGGATCAGAAAAATGAAATATCCATTTTGCTTAGTGACAGTCATTTTGTTTTTACCATTCGTCCAACATCTTCCAATGACGGTGAAGATTGCATATATTTTTGTTTCATATATTGTTTATGGTATTTTTCTGTCAACAATCAATATCCCTTATGGAGCAATGGCAGCAGCCATTAGTTCAAATCCTAATGACCGCACCTCGTTATCCACATTCCGAAGCATTGGTTCTGCGATTGGCGGGTCAACTACAGGGTTCTTTATCCCGATTTTGATGTACACCCATAACAAGAGTGGGCAGCAAGTCGTTTCGGGGAATCATTTCTTTTGGATTTCCATCGGATGTGCGGCAATTGCATTTGTCGCATACATGCTGACTTGTAAATTGACTACTGAACGAGTAAGAGTTGTCAAAAACGAAAAAGTGTCTGCTTCTCAGTTGGTAAAAGGTTTGTTGGCTAACCGAGCACTGATTATTTTAGTCATTGTTGACATTTTCATTGTGATCAATCAGATTTTAGCTGGGACGAATATGACTTATTTATTTAATGATTACTTCCATAATAAACAAGCAATGTCTGTTGCTCTTTTATTTACTTACGGAACAGTAGTAGTTTTAGCACCATTTGCTACAAAGCTGACAAAATTATTTGGTAAAAAGGAAGCAAGCGTATTTGCGTTACTCGCTTCTTCATGTATGTACTTGCTGATGTATTTCCTTCATATAACCAATGCATGGGTATATCTGATTCTTTTATTTATTGCTACTTTAGGATCTGGTTTATTCAATTTGATGGTCTGGGCATTCATTACTGACGTGATTGACTATCATCAATATAAGACAGGCTTAAGAGAAGATGGAACAGTATACGGAGTGAATTCTTTTGCGAGAAAAGTAGGACAAGCATGCGCAGGAGCAGTCGGAGGATTTATGCTAGCACTCATTGGTTACCAATCGTCTACAACAGGTGGGGCTATCCAATCAGTTTTAGTACAAGAAAGAATTTATACGATGGCAAACTTGCTACCAGCATTCTGTTTATTTGTATCCGCAATCATTTTGTTAGTAGGGTATCCGCTGAATCGTTCGAAAACTGTGTTTATTGGTGAAGAATTAAAAAAAATCAATGAAAGATAAGGAGAAAAGTATTGCAGACAAAAAAAGAGTTCATCAATGCTTTAGACTTTAAAACAAACGACATTCAACAAGATGATACAGTAATGCTGCAAAAGGCAATCAATCAAGGTGCAAAAGAACACTTGCCCGTATTTATTCCAAAAGGTATTTATTTAGTCGGTGCACTTTTTTTAAAAGATAAGAGCCATCTCATCTTCGAAGAAGGGGCTGTTCTCAAGGGGAAAACAGAGATCGAAGCATTTCCAGAGATTGATACACGAGTTGCTGGAATAGAAATGAAATGGCCAGCAGCGATTTTGAATGTTCTCTCAGCAAAAGATATTCTTATAGAAGGAAAAGGAATAATCGACGGTCAAGGAGAGCATTGGTGGGAACTATATTGGGGGAAAGACCAAAAAAGCGGAACAAGAGCTGAATATGATCGAAAGGGACTGCGTTGGATTGCAGATTATGCTATTAAGCGTCCGCGCGCGTGTTTACTGTATCATGCAGAACATGTTGTCATTCGTGATTTGATTTTTCAAAAATCAGGTTTTTGGAACCTGCAAATCACTTATTCTAACGATGTATTAGTAGAAAAAGTAATCATCCGTCATAATGATGGGCCAAGTACAGATGGGATTGATATTGATTCTTCAACAGATGTGCGTATCTATGAATGTGATTTGGCCTGTGGTGATGATTGTATCGCTATTAAATCTGGTAGGGACGGTAACGGTGCAAGAGTCAATCGAAAATCATCAAGAATCGAGATTGCGAGATGTAACATTCGTTCAGGTTACGGTGTAACTATTGGTAGCGAAGTTAGTGCTGGAATTAGTGATGTGTATATTCACGATATCGATTTTTTTCAGTCAGACTGTGGTATTCGAATGAAATCTTCAAGAGAAAGAGGGGGAGTGATTGAAAATATCAGGGTAGAAAACCTGAATATGATGGATGTACAATTTCCGTTTTCTTGGATAATGGACTGGCATAATGAATATAATAGAAAAAATAGCAATGATCTTAAACGAATGCCAGAAAGTTGGCAAGCAGTGGCTGAAGAAATACCTGAATCAAAACAAATGACAAAAGTCAGAAACATACATGTCAAAAATGTACAGGCAAGTCTTTCTCCAGGCTATCCACTTCCTTCTCGGGCTTTTGACTTGGTAGCATTTCCTGAAAAACCTATAGAAGATGTCTGCTTTACTCATTGTACAATAACTGCAAAAGAATTTGGACGAATCGAAGCAGTTCAAAACTTATGTTTCGAAAGCTGTATTCTATCAATAGAAACAGGGAACACAGTTGCAAACAATACTTTTGACAATCGTTGAAATTATAATAAGGTCAAGCTAAAATATTATTTTAGCTTGACCTTTATTTTTTTTAATGATATATTAAACAACGTTGTCGCATCTGATTGAAACATTTTGTGAAAATTCCAAAAAAGAGTTGACACATGTTTTTAGACGTGATAAGATAACTGAGTCGTTAAAAAAGAACAGCTTGCGAAGCTTGATTCTATCGAAAAAAACTTCAAAAAAGTTCTTGACAAATAACAAACGATGAGTTATGATAAATGAGTTGCTGAAAGATTTCGAAAAACGAAATCGAAAAAACTTTTAAAAAAGA
>NZ_JAWDJH010000029.1:0-62819 GCF_032465635.1 Enterococcus sp. 2STP | reverse complement strand
TAGTTTCTAAAAAAATATATGCACAAAAACTTTACGAATTCAGAGAAGAAAAAATCAACTATACGGATATCCGATTTTTTGACAAGATGAAAGAGTATCCTATTTATGTGAATAAAGAAATGATGAGGGCGAAAAGAATCACGCCTGAATCATTCTGGGCTGAGGATAGTATCTATCGGACTTCTTTTCTTGATGCGCCTCAAGGAGCGGCAGGAACGGAAGAAGAATTTAACCAGTTGAATGATCGTCTTTTCCCAGATAAAGATCATCTGCATATTTACCTTTGGAATAATGAATTTACGAATTATTATAATAATGGTCGTTATTGGGATGGTGCTTATGTGTGGTCAGTGTATGATGAAAAGAGAAAGCGATTCACTGTTTTTGATGCTATATTGATATTGGATTGAAGAAAGAGGAGCCGCCCTTGGCGGCTCCTCTTTTACGGTTCTTTGTAAGTCAGGATAAGCAGTTAGGATATAATACTTTCGTTTTTTCCATACGATGTTGGGCATTCTTTGGATAATCACTTTGGCGTAATAGATTGAATCATATTGAACATATTTCTCATAAGGCGTTTTGTAAAATCCCCATCCTAATGTCTTTCCAAGAGCGATCGATTTATACGATCGATAGATTACACGATTACCATCTTGTAAAGAACAATCACCTAAAGGTAATTTGATCGTACCCTCTAAGTATTTTTTATTGGCAGTATAGATCGCGCAGTTGATAAATATCAAAGCTTGTTCCGTAGTATGGAAGGCAGCGGAATAGGTTATGTCCTCCAATCGGGCATGTAGGGCATCCGCAGTCTGTCCCACATGCCGTTCCATCGTATGCCCTTTCCCGCCGTCTGCATACCATTCGTCATAGTACAAATCAAGAGGGGAATACCATTCGAATTCATCGTCATCATCGTCATCCCCTTTGAAGTTTTTGATTGCTTCAAGGACGCGAGCTAGACTCAACGCATTCCATGCAGCGCCCATTGCGCCTTCGACTAATGTTTTACCTGTTCCATCTTCTACGATGTCTCCAGTTTCTTCATCTAATACACCTCTTCGCCCATCAATCGTGATTGAGTCATCTATTGGGATGGCTGCTTCACTGTAAGCAAAATCGATCGCCCCCCACTGGTATTCTGGAACGGCTACGCGAGTGTCAGCGTACACGAACTTTCCTGTTGCATCAAGGACAACCGTTTGTCCGTATAAGGTAGCGATTATACCAGAAGGATCGAAGCTCAATCCGTTTTCAGTCGGTGCCAAGACTTCCGCTAAGTTCTTTTGTATATCGGCAGTGCGTGTATGATAGGCTTGCGCCATTTGCTGAGCCGTCTGGACAGCGACTTCTCTTGAGGGTGTTTCGATCACCCCAAATTCAAAAGTGGTGTTTTGCTGGATATATTCCAGAAAGTCTTCTTGAGTCGCGATCTGGCTCATCAAGACAGACATCGGGACACTTAATTCGACTTCATGGACGAAGGAACCGTTGCTACCCCGATGGCCATAATTGTGACCGGAGATCGTCAGTAATGTTGTATCACTGCCGACTCGAGTTTCCATGACACGAACCATTTCCAGTAAGAAGAATTGATCTTCGATGAACATTCGATCAGCTACCGAGGCATCACGTCCGATTACGCCAGTTCGAGCCGTTTCAGTAGAAAGAGAACCATAAGAGATCAGTTTACGAAAAGCCGGATGGTCATTGATCGAAAAGCGATAAGCACCATGATCCGTTGTTCCTGTCAAATATTCCCGCATCAATGCATGACTGGTCACGTCTTGCGCGTATCTTTTTTGCAGACCTTGCGAGAAATTATAGGTACTAGTAGTAGAATCAATCCCCGAAGTGGCAAAAGCGGCCAATTCTTGTTGCAGGGCAGGATTATTGGAAGATAATTCATACAAGCTCGCATTCGTTTTGAGTAAGTCTGCAGTGGCGACGCCTAAGGAGGAACCTAGTTGGTAAAAACTATAACCAAGTCCTGCTCCTAGGATAGCAGAAACTACTGCAGCAGAAGCAGGGAGGGAAACCAATGCAGAACTTAATGTAGCACCAACAGCAGAAAAAGGAGAGAGAAAAGAGGAGAAACTGACGCCACCGGTTAAAGGAACCAATGCTGCGTTGTGCGGATCTGGTTCTTGGGTAGTGACAGGGATACGAGAGATAGACGGGAGTTCAGGAACAACTTCGGTCGTCGCATGTTGTTCTGCTTTAATCGTATACGTTTCTTGGGCGTGCGTTTGGACAGGCGTGGCAGCAAATGGCAGAAGTGTCAACACAACAAAAAACAAATGAGTGAGTTTTTTCATGTTTTCTCCTTTCAAGAACACGTGCGGCTGATCGACAAGGGGGTCTTTTGCACCTCCGTTCATTCGTATTCGCTTACACATTTAATTATTCTTGAAAAAACAAAAGAATACAAGGCGTAATAGAAAAAATCAATTTAAAAAAATGTTTTTTATATTATTGGTGTTTCCTTCGTGTATTCTCATGGAAGACAGTAGTTATGTCAAATAATCGTTTGTTTTGGATGCATAATCGTTCGCGCAACTGATAAAGAAAAAGAAGGGATAGATTTATCTATTTTAATATTAACGTTATTTAATATTTGATTTTTAAACTTATAAAAATAACGTATTTTATGTAAAAAAACTGACCATAGGATAAATGGTCAGCAAATTCAGTGATTTAACTAAGTTTCGTACTTTCTAAAGGAACAACTGTCTCTCTTTTGATCAAGCGATGAGGGATGACCAAGCGTACGCCGCTACTTAATTCTTCATGAATCAGTTCACGCAGTTTTTGCATAGCGACACGTCCTAATTCGGAGATATCGATATCGATGCTTGTAAGGTAAGGATGTGTCAATGTTGAGAAGATCGAGTTGTTGAAGCTAATGACGGAAAGTGTCTCTGGAATGACATAACCATACATTTGTGCCAACTGCATCGTGCGAAGGGCGAAGATATCGTCAATGACTACCAATGCTGTGGCTTCGTTTTCTTTCAACGTTTTCTCAAAGGTCAGATAATCTTCTGTATGTTCCAGTACTACACTGGAAAACGCAGGAAAATCAGCCATCATCATCGCTTTTTGATAACCGAAATATCGTTCGAAATACAAACTCTCATGAGTCGTATTCGTCACGAATAGGATATTCTTATGTCCGTTCTGAATCAAAAATTCTGTTGCTTGTTTGCCTAGAAGTTGGTTGTCATTATCTACATAAACGATTTCGTTTTCGTGATGATAAGGCTGTCCGATCAAAGTGAAAGGGATGTGGTTTTGGTATAAATAATCAATGACAGGGTCTTGACTATCTGAATACACTAGAATAAAACCATCTACTTGTTTTTGTAGATGCATACGCTGGACGTTCTCTAACAGTAAATCAAAATTTTTAGCAGTAGCAATCGCTGTCGTCATATCATAATTCCGCGCTTCTTCGTTGATTGCTTCCATGATCTCAAGATAAAAGGGATTCCCAATCCGCTCTTTTGAATCAAGAGGAGGTAAGATCACGCCGATGGCACTGGAAATGCGTTTTCCTAGATTGCGGGCAGTCATGTTAGGAACATAACCTAGTTCATCCATGATTTTTCGGACTTTCTTCTTTGTTGCCTCGGAAATACTAGGATGATCATTGATAACACGAGAGACGGTCGAGGTAGCAACACCGGCTTTTTTCGCCACATCTTTTACGGTAATAGCCATGATAAAAACACCTTTCTCTTGTTATTGTGCAGAGAACCGATAAATCGTCTGACTGACCCGTTCTTGACCAGGATGGAGGTTGATCGATCCAAAGTTGGGAAAATGAACGATATCAGGGATTTCTTGCGGTTCGATTGCTAATCCGTAGTTTGAATGCATCTGTTTTCCGTTGACAGAGAAATCTGCTTCAAATCCAGTCGTAGAAAATAATACCATACTTTTATTGGAAGTTGCTATAGTCATTTGACGACCAGAATGCTTCTCGAATAATTGTAAGGAAGTTCTGGAAAGCCTAGGATGATGCAAAAGAAATACATCATCTAGTCCAACTGGATAACAAGCAAGGATTTCTTGCAGTGTTGGAGATTTTCTAAAGTCGATGGGCAGGTCTTCTTTTTTCGTCCAATTTCCAGTAGGTAGTTTTTCTTGATCTAATTCAAGTATACCATCTAAGAAGACCGTTAACTGATGGTCATAGATGTCTCTTTTTCCATTTCCTGAAAGGTTGAAGTAGGCATGATTGGTCGGATTGCAGATGGTTTCGACTAGGCTACTGGCAGAGGTCGTCATCTCTAACTCGTTTTTTGTCAAACGGTAAGTGATCGTAGCAGTGATTGGTCCTGGATAGGTAGAAAATTCATCTTTTAAGTAAAAGACCACGCCTATTGATGAAGGAGTTTTGAAAACTTCTACTTCCCAATATTGGAAAGACCAGCCTTTCGTGCCACCGTGGATATGGTGTGATCCGCAGTTTTTTTCCAATCTATGCTCACCCCAAGAAGCATCTCGGATCCTTCCAGCTACGGGTCCGACAGTTGCGCCAAAAAAGCTTTTATCTGTTAGAACATCTTCGAAACGATCGTAAGACAATAAAATATTTTCTGATTTTCCTTCTTTGTCTGGCGCGAAGATTTGATGCAGGCGGGCACCATAGTTGAGAAGAACGACTTCTAAATAGTCGTTCTTCAACGTGATTTTCTTTATTTCAGTCTCTGGAACTGGTACGACGGAGATTTCTGGATTATCCATGATCATGCCACTTTTCTTTCAAGTAATCGATCGTAAGAAAAGTCGTATCAGGGACAAGCGGGATCTCCTCTCCAAGGTCTTCAGCACGTCCCACGCCAATTGGTTGAGCACCACTTGAGAGGATGGCTTGGATACCAGCTTGCGCATCTTCGATCCCGATACATTCTTCTGCTTTTAGTCCGACAGCTTTTGCTGCAAGGAGAAAGATATCTGGCGCAGGTTTTCCGTTTGCTGCTTCTGCCGGGTCGGCAATAGCGTCAAAGTAAGGTGTGAGACCCATTTTTTCAAGTAGGAAAGGCCCATTTTTACTTGCAGAAGCAAGAGCGATCTTGATTTTTTCTTCTTTTAAAGAATCCAGTAAAGGGACGACCCCAGGGAAGACATCTTTTGGTTCGATTGTCTGGATCATCTCTAAATAATAATCATTTTTTCTTTTTGCTAATTCTGCAAATTCTTCCTTTGAAAAAGAGTGTTCTTTTCCGCCATAAGCTAAAAGCAAAGAGAGAGAGTCTTCTCGGCTGACGCCTTTTAGCTGTTCGTTGAATGTGCGGTCGATCGTAATGCCGATTTCCTGACCAAGCTTTTGCCAAGCACGATAATGGAATTCGGCAGTATCGGTAATGACGCCGTCTAAATCGAACAATACCCCTTTAAACATTTGCTTTCTCCTTTCTTAGCGTTATTTCTAGGCGATCCTCTAAAGTGTAAGACTGTTCATAGACGAAAAGTTCCAGAGGCGTACCTTCTAATAACTCGAAAGTAACTTGTTCATCTGTAACTGAGATGAATAATAAACGTCCGCGATAATTGATATGGAAAGAATAAGCATTCCAGGTTTTTGGCAGAAATGGTGCGAATTTCAATTGATCATGGGCGGTTTTCATTTGAGCGAATCCTTGGACGATCGACAACCAGCTGCCAGTCATGGAAGTGATGTGCAAGCCGTCTTCTGTGTCGTTATTGTAATTATCCAAATCCAAGCGAGCTGTTCGTTGGTACATTTCTACAGCTTTGTTTTCCATTCCTAATTCTGCTGCTAAAATCGAATGGATACTTGGTGAAAGGGAAGACTCATGGACAGTCATTGGTTCATAGAAATCAAAGTTTTTTTGTTTTTCTTCTTTTGTAAAAGTATCGTTGAAGAAATAAATCCCCTGTAATACGTCTGCCTGCTTGATGAAGCAAGATCTAAGGATTTTGTCCCAAGACCAATGCTGGTTCAGAGGAAGATCGCTTGTGGGAATATCGGATACAGGCATGAGATCTTTATCTAAGAATGTGTCATGCTGGACAAAAATACCTAATTCTTCGTCCACTGGGAAGTACATGTTCTCTGCGATATCTTTCCATTTGGCTAGTTCTTCTTCGCTGATAGTGATAGCAGCTTCTTCTTGATAAGTTAAATAATTTTCTCGCGTGTAACGCAAGACCCAAGCTGCGATCGTATTTGTATACCAATTGTTATTGATGTTGTTTTCATATTCGTTTGGTCCAGTCACTCCGTGGATCATGTATTTATTTGCTCGTTTTGAAAAATGGACACGGTCTGCCCAGAAGCGGGCGATTTCTGCTAAAACTTCCAGACCTTCATTTTTTAAATATTCCGTATCACCGGTGTAATTCGTGTAATTGTAGATTGCATAGGCGATTGCACCATTTCGGTGGATCTCCTCGAAAGTGATTTCCCACTCGTTATGACATTCGACGCCAGTGAAGGTGACCATAGGATAAAGCGCGCCTTTCAATCCTTGCTGCTGAGCGTTGTGGATCGCTTGCGGCAGTTGGTTATGCCGGTATTTCAGAAGATTCTTAGTTACTTCGGGTTTGGCTAAAGCGAGATAAAGAGGGACTGCATACGCTTCTGTATCCCAGTAAGTGGCACCGCCGTATTTTTCTCCTGTGAATCCTTTGGGTCCGATATTCAATCGTTCATCTTCGCCGTAGTAAGTAGAGAATAGTTGGAACAAATTGAACCGAATACCTTGCTGTGCTTCTTCGTCTCCTTCGATGACCACATCGGCAAGCTTCCATCGTTCTGCCCAAGCCGCTGTTTGTTCTTCTTTTGCTTGGATATAATTGTTTGTCTGATTTGCTAATTCTGAGACGGCTTTTTCTGCTTGCTGCGCTTCTGGGATATCTCGACTAGTAAGAACGATGATTTCTTTCTCTACTGTCCATGTCTCGCCTTGAGATAATTCAGCAGACAGGCAACCATGTAAGGCTAAAGTATCTTCGTGATAGTCAGGAACGACTGCTTTTCCGTTAACGAAATGACGCATTGCTGCAGTAACAGTGAATTGTTCGATCCCGAAGTTGTTTGGAATAGTTTTGGTTGTCAAATAGCCGATTTCTTCTATGGTTCCACGATCGATCTCATTCCAAAAATGTTCATCATAGTTGCTGTCTTCGTTTTGGACATTTCCATCCAATTTCGATACGAGGTCGACTGTTCCATTACCTTCAAGCATTTCTATAGTCAAATGGATGTAAGCTGCTTCTTTTTTGATAATGCTCAAAAAACGTTCAAAGGAAATACGTACTTTATTAGTAGAAGTAGTGATTGTGAACGTACGAGATAATACACCGTTTTTCATATCTAGTTCCCAATAAAAGTCTTCTGGTTCCAAAGAAGCCAAGTCGATCAGCTGATCGTTGATCGAAATATCTATTGCGATAAAGTTCAAGGCATTGATCACTTTTCCAAAGTACTCTGGATAACCGTTTTTCCACCAGCCGACACGTGTCTTATCAGGATACCAGACACCTGCCAAATAAGTACCTTGATGGTGGTCCCCTGAGTAAGTTTCTTCAAAGTTCCCACGCATCCCCATATAACCGTTTCCAATACTTGTCAAAGATTCTTGCAGTCGAAGATTTTTTTTATCTAATTGGGTCGTGCTGATTTTCCATGGATCAATAGCAAATAGTCGTTTGATCTGTTTCATTGTTCTCCTCCTAATGAGCTGTTTTATACGTTCATAATAAACGCAACCGATTGCGCAAGTCAATAGACAATAGGAAATATTTCATAGAAAAAAGCATAAAAATAAATTTTTTTCTAGCTATTTATAGAAGGGGACTTATGTATTATGGGTTTTAAAGAATGGTATAGACAGAAGAATAAAAAATAAAGCATTTACAAAAAAGAAAACGCACGCTATAATACATTTAACGAAACCGATTGCGTAAAGGAGCTAAACGGAATGAAAAAGATATTTAGTTTTGAGTTTTGGCAAAAATTTGGAAAGGCTTTAATGGTTGTGGTGGCAGTGATGCCGGCAGCTGGATTGATGATCAGTATAGGGAAATCAATTCCTTTGATCAATCCTGAGTGGACGCCGCTTGTTACAACGGGCGGAGTAATAGAAAATATTGGTTGGGCAATTATTGGGAATCTTCATATTTTATTTGCTTTAGCAATAGGAGGAAGTTGGGCAAAAGAACGGGCAGGTGGGGCATTTGCTGCTGGGATCTCATTTATTTTGATCAATCGGATCACTGGGGCCATCTTTGGTGTCACAAGCGATATGCTTGCGAATGAAGATGCGTTTACTCACACTCTTTTCGGTACGAAAATCATGGTTAAAGGGTTCTTTACAAGTGTGTTGGAAGCACCAGCTTTGAATATGGGTGTATTTGTAGGGATCATCGCTGGTTTTGTCGGGGCAATGGCTTATAATAAGTACTATAATTATAGAAAATTACCGGATGCTTTGTCTTTCTTCAATGGAAAGCGCTTTGTTCCGTTTGTCGTTATCTTATGGTCAACGATCGTGGCATTGATTCTTGCTGTTGTGTGGCCAAACGTACAGGCCGGAATCAATAATTTTGGTTTATGGATTGCAGAATCACAGGAAAGCGCACCGATCCTAGCACCGTTTTTATTTGGTACATTGGAACGTTTGCTATTACCGTTCGGATTGCATCATATGCTGACGATTCCTATCAACTATACACAGCTTGGCGGATCGTACGAGATTTTATCAGGCGCACAGGCAGGAACACAAGTTTTTGGACAAGATCCGTTATGGTTAGCTTGGGCCACTGATTTAGTGAATCTTAGAGGTGCAGGGGATATGTCGCAATATGAATTTGTGTTGCATAACTGGACACCTGCTCGTTTCAAAGTAGGACAAATGATTGGTTCTTCGGGTATTTTGATGGGGATGGCATTTGCGATGTACCGTAATGTCGATCCTGATAAGAAAGCAAGATATAAATCAATGTATTTTTCAGCAGCGTTAGCTGTCTTTCTAACAGGTGTAACAGAACCATTGGAGTTCATGTTCATGTTTGCGGCTGTACCATTATATGCCATTTATTCAGTCATTCAGGGAGCTGCATTTGCGATGGCAGACATTTTACCATTGCGGGTCCATTCATTTGGAAATATCGAATTGCTGACGCGGACACCATTAGCTATCAAAGCGGGTCTAGGTGCAGATCTTATCAACTTCGTGTTATGTGTGATCGTTTTTGGTGTTGTTACGTATTTCTTAGCAAATTTCTTGATCAAAAAATTCAACTTTGCTACACCGGGGCGTAACGGAAATTATGACAATGACAGTGAAGAAACCACTGTATCTAACAGTGGAACAGGAACTGCAGACCAGCAAGTGGTGCAGATCATCCATTTGTTGGGCGGAAAAGAAAATATCAAAGATGTCGATGCCTGTATGACTCGTTTACGTGTAAGTGTAAACGATCGGGAAAAAGTTGGGACTGAAGAAGCCTGGAAACGAGCAGGAGCAATGGGACTGATCGTCAAAGACAATGGAGTCCAAGCAGTTTATGGACCAAAAGCAGATGTCTTGAAATCAGATATCGAAGAT
The DNA here is from genome assembly GCF_032465635.1 of Enterococcus sp. 2STP. NCBI lineage: Bacteria > Bacillati > Bacillota > Bacilli > Lactobacillales > Enterococcaceae > Enterococcus > Enterococcus sp. 2STP. The sequence continues at coordinate 53,232 of NZ_JAWDJH010000029.1, read as the reverse complement.
CTGCTGCAATCAGGAGCAGAGATTCCAGAGCCGCAAATGGTTTCTACAGGAAATGGACAAGCAGATAGCAAGAAATACTTAGGCATAGAACAAGAACTAGTTTCCGCAGCTTCTGGGGAAGTGATTCCTTTAGCTGAAGTAAAAGATCCAGTATTCTCACAAAAAATGATGGGTGATGGTTTTGCTGTTATTCCAACGTCAAGAGAAGTTGTTGCGCCGATCGCTGGAAAAGTGACAAGTATTTTCCCTAGCAAACATGCAATTGGGCTAGAAACGAAAGAGGGCGTCGAAGTTTTGATCCATATGGGGATTGATACAGTCCAAATGAATCAGTCAGGTTTTGAGATTGCTGTCAAAGAAGGACAAGAAGTAGGAACAGGAACGAAATTAGCTGAAATGAATCTTGAAGTGATCCAAAACGAAGAAAAAGATCCAACGATCATGATCGTATTTACGAATGATAAAGTGGAAGAAGTAGTGATCAAGCAATTAGGGACAGTGGCAGCTGGTAAAGTGATCGGCTCCATTAAAATATAAAGGGAGGTTGTGAAATCAGCGTCCTGACCTGAGTATTAGAGAGACAAAACGGAAAAATAGCTCCTCATATTTTGCCGTTTTTGAGCTAATACCGAAGGTCAGCTGATTGAACACTGTTTACTGGGGAGGTTGTGACAAAATTTTGTCACAACCCCTTTTGTTTCGAAATGAAGAGAAGGAGAAGAACCATGAAATTCATGACATTGAACACACATAGCTGGCTTGAGCCAGAACCAGATAAAAAATTACAGGAATTAGCAGATAAGATCCTGTTAGAAGATTATGAAGTGATCGCTTTACAAGAAATCAACCAATTACTGGAATCTGAAGAAGCAGACCCTGCAAAACTAATGAAGTTCTGTCCAGTAGAGAATCAAGTTCCTATCCGCAAAGATAATTTTGCCTACTGTTTAGTCCAGCTTTTAAAAGAACAAGGAAAAGAGTATTTTTGGAGTTGGGAAATGAGCCACATCGGTTATGATAAATATGAAGAAGGAAATGCGCTGCTTACGAAAAGACCATTGGAAAGTCAGGTCCTCACCGTCTCCGAATCTCAAAAGAAAGAAGATTATCGAACGCGCAAGATCTTGATTGGAAAAACAAAGATAGATGATCAAGATATTTTTGTCTCTAGCTGCCACTTTTCTTGGTGGACAGATAAAAAAAGCGGCTTTTATTTTGAGTGGAAAAACTTGGAAAACTACTTTTTTGAAACCCGCGCACCACTTTTTTTCCTAGGTGATTTCAATAATCCGGCAGATTCTGAAGGTTATCATATAGTAAAGGAAAGTGGTCTTCTTCTTCAAGATTCGTATGTTATCGCGAATGAAAAAGGCAAAGCTGCTACTGTAGAAAAGAAGATTGATGGTTGGGAACAAAACACAGAAAAATTGCGTATAGATTTCATTTTTGTCCCTGAAGGAGTACAAGTAAAAAAATATCAACGGATTTTTGACGGGATCGATAGTCCAATCATCAGTGATCACTATGGGGCTGAAATCGAAATAGATGGACGATGAACGAACAAAAATATGACACAAAAAACTAAACAAAAAAAAACTCTCCGATCGATCCTACCGTTCGGAGAGTTTTTTTTGATTGGATGTATCATCCGTTTTGACTAAGCATGTAGATGCTTGTATCTATGATAAATAAATAAGCACAGCAAGGTAAACCAACCAATCAAAGTAAGAGAAAGAATGAAATAGAAATAGATCGGCGTTCGATAATGAAGCGTGAGCTCGTTGATCCCTTTTTGCTGATTCACGATTGGGGTCCCGATATCCGTTAATTCATAATCAGTCAATGTTTTTCCATTTTGCTGTAGTACAGTCCGATCATAAACGATAACAGGGATATGAACCGTTTTGTCCCCAGTATTTTTCCACTTGATTGTCAAAAGACCGCCTGGATGTGTTTTTATGAAAGTTGTTTCGTTTTCTAATATTTCTTCGTTATATCGGTCGTATTTGTTGTCTTTTGTCTCCTTATAGATTGGCAGATAGTCAGGGGTGGTTTTTTGAAAAACGAATAAGCTGGTAGACATATCTTTGCTGAAGAATGTTTTCCTTGCTTCTTCCGGTGTATCGAAGAGGTAAGTATGTCGACTGACAAATGTTTCATTCTCCCACTTTTCTAGATGCTGGTATAAGTTTTGGATCGTCTGTGCAGAAAAAATAAGAATACCCAATATACCTAAAAGACGGAACCACTTTTGCTCAGACCATTGATTTAGTGATAGGGCAAGGTAAAGCAGAAGCAATAGCGTAAATGGGACGAAAAATCGAAATGGAAATTGAATTAAGCTAATAAAAGGCACATTTTTTTCGATCAATGTCGTCCATGGAATCAAGCTAGTAGAAAGAAAAAAGAAAACAAGACTTGTATACAACACGATTTTTTGGAACAAGGTGTTCTTTTGTTGAAAGAAAATAAAAAGCAAAAAACCTGACAATATCAATATCGGAAAGGCTTTAGGATAATGAAGCCAATAACTGCCATCCAGGTCGATCGCCTTTTGACTCATTTCTCTGTTAACAAAGGGAGGAAGAATCTTATTCCCGCTGTAAACAATAGCCAGTCCTGCCCAAATATTTGCTGTCAGGACAAAATAAAGCAAGACCGACTTGATCAGTGGAAGCAGTGCTTTTCCTTTTTCAGTCTGGTTAAAAAAGTAATAAAGATAAAAAGGAATATACATCAAGGCTAACATGATCGAAGACAGTAGATGAATCTGCGTCATAAGTCCAACTGAGATCGCAACTTTGATTACAGGAAACTTTTTATGAAGGACGAAATCAACAATAGGGATCATGCATAAAGGATAGAAACAAGTCCCCCAACTAGTGAATCCTTGATTGATAGACCAATATTGAATAGAATACGTACTCATGAATAAAACGGCTACTGGTACACTTACCCAGTTCCGAACATTGACATATCTTAGTAAGATCAGCATAGAAAATCCTGAAATAAGATAAAGAATAAAATTTGAAAGAATCTGATAGTGAAACCAACTACCTGCAAGCAACACGATCAATCCTTGTAAATAAGCAAAAAATGGGCCGTAAACGGCATTAACGATCCTACCGCTTTGCTGGAATCCATAAAGGGAAGGAAAATAGTGGAAATCCCCATGTTTGATTTGTTGCGCAGCATCGTAGAACCGATTGTAATGGAAGGGGGCATCAGCACCCAAAATTAGTTTATGTGTGAATAAATGAGGCATGAGAAATGCCAAAGCAATGAAAAAAATTGCTAAAAACGGGCCATATTTTTTCAATTGTCGAACTCCTTTGCAAACTTTAGATAAATTCATCATATATCCTATGCGGTAGGGAGGCAAGAAATTAGAAAATTCATGAAAATATTTATGAATTTTACAAGAAAAACATAAGTGAAATTTCTAAGGAGAGAGGATGTGGCAAAGCCATGTCGCATTCCTTGTTTTGAGTCAAAATTTTCTTAATACTCGAAACAAAGTAGCTTTTTCACAATCTCATCGGCTTTCATTTTCTATTTTTTTCCTGAACCCATATAATAAAAGAAAGAACAAAAAAACTTGCAAGGGAGGACGCATGTGAAGCAGAGAAAGCAAAAACAGTCTCGTCGGCTTTTGTTTCGTTTATTTTTATTGATATGTATCGTCGTAGGGTTACTAATCGCTTTGTATCCATTTTATGTGGATTCTTTAAATAGTCTTATGGATCAAAAACGAATGGAACAAGTACAAAAACGAACCGCAGCCGAAAATGAAGCGCAGCGAAAGAAAATGGAGGAGCAAAACCAACGATTAACTGACCAAGGATTCAATCCTGGGGCTGATCCTTTCGATGAACAGAACAGAAATGAAAGCACGACATCCAGCCAATTAGAGGAATGGCTGATTGGAAGTGTCAATATACCTAAAATCCAAATAAATATTTCACTTTATGACCGGCTTAACGGCATGATTCTTGAGAATGGAGCAGGCGTCTTACAAGGAACTTCTTTCCCACTTGGTGGAAATTCGACGCATTCAGTGATTTCTGCTCACAGCGGGTTACCCAATCGACGATTCTTTACCGAGTTAGATCGTTTAGAACACGGAGATACGTTTATTTTGACTGTTTTTGGGGAGAAATTGGCTTATCAAGTTGGGAATATACAAGTGGTACTGCCAGATGACACGTCTGTTCTAACGATTGAAGAAGGAAAAGACTTAGTTACCTTGCTTACATGTACACCGTATATGATCAACACGCATCGTTTGATAGTGACGGGACATCGGATTCCTTATAGTGAATCGGTAAAAAACGAAGAAGAAAAAGGAAATCAGGAAAGAACTTTGCGACAGTTGCTTATTCTTGCAGGAACGATAATAGCTGTAGTCATACTGTTACTGTTTATTGGTCGACTGATTTATCAGTATCGGTTAAGTAAAAAAGTGCTTGATTTTTCATTTATTATAAGTGATTCAGCAGGGAATCCAGTAAAGGGTGGCTCATTTATTTTGAAACATAAGAAAAAAACACTTACTAGAAACGGTGTGCCGTTTTCAGTGCAAAGCGATCATTATGGGAAAGTCAAGCTGGATCAATTGCCTGGTGGGACTTATCGAATCGTGTCAGTTGATGATCCTAAAGTCGCTGCTTCTTTTGGTATCAGAAAATTAAAACAAGAAAAGATGTACTTTTTTGAGGGGCGAAAACTGGTGAAAGAGCTTCAAAAAAATGGTTTTTGGTTTAAACTCAATGACTAAGTAAGGAGAGAAAAAATGATTCGTACAACAACAGAATTGTCTGCTGAAGAACTGGAAACTGTTCTATCGATTTGGCTGCATGCTAATTTGGATTCTCATGGATTCATCTCACCAACTTATTGGGAGAGTCAAATAGAATCTGTTAGGAAAGCTTTGCCAGAGGCAATGATTTACTTAGCAGAAATAGATCAAGAAATCGTCGGTTTTGCTGGGGTGATTGATCAGTTCATCGCAGGGATTTTTGTAAAGAGGGAATATCGGCAACAAAAAATCGGTACGCAACTAATGAAAAAAATAAAAGAAACCAATAAAACACTGACTTTGACAGTCTATCAAAAAAATCAATCAGCTATTCATTTCTATCTTTCACAAGGCTTTGCAATTCAAATACTGCAAAAAGATGAAGCAGTAAATGAGGAGGAGCTTGTGATGCAATGGAATCAAACCAATGATTTTTGATGAACAGAGTAATGAAATAATGCTCCCAGCCTAATTTTTGCTGGGAGCATTATTTCATTTTGAAGTCACTAATTTAACTGTGTGAAGATGCAGTTGTTACGACCTTTGATAAACGGTGTTCAAAAGCTTGCATCTGCGGTAATAAGTCCAACCAATTTAAAAACATAAGGAACTGTTTTTACTTGGCTGTTCTTATTACTTGATGCAGAACAGCTTTTTCACAACCTCTCCACTAAACGGTATTCAATCAGCTGACCCTCGGTATTAGCTCAACAAACGGCAAAATATGAGGAACTATTTTTCCGTTTGTTTCTCTAATACTCAGGTCAAAACGCTGATTTCACAACCTCTTGATAAACGGTGTTCAATCAGCTGCTTCTCGGTAATAAGCCCACTAGCCTAGAAAATATGAAAAGCTATTTTCTGACTAGCGTTCTTATTACTCAAAGCGTAACGCTGATTTCACAACCTCTCTTTCACAACCTTATTTTACTCGTTTATAATTTTCATCGAAGTATTTTCCGCTACGGATATCATCAGGCATGCCATCATATGGCGCTTCACTAATGACATCTTCATTGTCTATACCTGCATCACCCATATAAGTGATGGTAGCAAATTCAGGAACAAGTAATTTTGGATAAGTTTCATATTTTTCACGAGCTGCTTCCATTTCTGCGATATGTTCATTTTGGAAAGTAACAGTGATTTCTGGATGTTCTTCAACCCATTTAGGGAAAAAGATCATTCCGTGAAGTTTCTTTTCATTTGGCATAAAGTCTAATGCCACGTCTGTCCCTGTTGGTTCTGTCCAAGTAATTTTGAATACGCCATCTGTCAATTTAACGATATCAGCTTCTTGGTCTTTTACCCAACGACCTTTGACCATTCCGCCGTGGATACGGTAATCGACAGTATGGTCATTTTTTGCATACCATTCATATTCCCAACCGTTGTCATACGTATAAATAAAGTGAGTTCCAATAAAATCTTCCAATTCTTTAAATTCTTTCATGATTAAGCATCTCCCTCTAAATTAAAACATGTAATAAACTACATGTTTTTGATTACTCGTTTATGATAGAATGGATTTAAAGATTTGTCAAGGAGGAAAAACTGATGGCAAGAAAAAATACACTTCGCTATATTTTATTAGGGTTATTAAGTAAGAAGCAGATGACAGGATATGAATTGAATCAATCATTCAAAAATGAAATAGGAGAATTTTGGCAAGCAAAACATAGTCAGATTTATCCTGAGCTGGCAAAAATGGAAGAGCAAGGAATCATTCAACATCAAGTAGAGATCACAGGCGAAAAATTGGAAAAAAAAGTTTATGAATTAACAGAAGAAGGGAAGGAACAATTAGCAGAGTGGATTCATACACCGACCAATGAACTGCCGGTTAATCGAGACGAATTCGTTTTAAAATTGTATTTCGTCAAAGACGTGAATGATCCGGCATTAGTAGAAATCATCCAGCAGCAGCGTGATCTTCATGAAGAAAAACGACTTCATCTATTAGAGCGGAAAAAAACAATCTTTCCTACAGAAAAAGAAAAACATGAAAATTACGGACATTACTTGATTTTAGCGCATGCGATCAATCGGGAAACAGAATATGCAAGTTGGCTGACGGATGTATTGGAAGAAGAAAACAACCGAAAAAAATAAACTAAAAAATATCCGAACAGTGATGGATGCTTCCTTTCTATGTGAAAGAAATACAGATCACTGTTCGGATATTCTTATGTTCAAACAGGCTTTTTCTAAGTGTTATATGTATCATCTACTTTTTAAAAAGTCTGATGTTTAGGAGATTAGCGGGGCTTAGAATTCTTTTAACAGCTGATCGTAGTCAGCTTTTTCATCGACAGGAAGGAGTTTGTAAGACAATTCGTCTGTCTCGTTGTCATGAATGATGTACATCTTCGCATTCTCTTCTTTGAAGTTACCGATTTGTAAAATCGTATAGCGTTCGTCGATTAATTCGATATCTTTGATTGCTTTTGAAAAAACTTTGCGGACATGATGCATTTTCTTTTGTCGGATTTCTGCCTTTTCTGCAGCTTTAGATAAGGTAAATCCGTCATCTAAGTATTTTTTGATCAGTTCTACTTTTATAACTGTAGGCAAACGATATTTTCTAGGACAATTCGCATCAGCTTCGATCGAACGAATGAATCCCTTTTGTTCCCAATACCTTAATTGACGTGGAGACACACCGACGATATCACTTAATTCACTGATGCCAACAACCAATTGATCGTTTTCCAACAAACGTTTAAGGGAAGCCCCAACCATTTTTGTCACTCCTTTTGTCCTCTTACTTTCCTTAATTATAGCTGTATTAACTAATGTGTCAAGTAGGTTGACAAATGGTAGATTTAGGACTAAAGTATTCTAGTAGTTTCAGAAAAAATTCAGAAAGAAGGAGAAATATGAGTAACAACCAACCCGTAGATATTTACGGAAAACCATATAATCGGACACTTTTAGTTGTTGTCTTATTAATTGGTACATTTTGTACCGTTTTGAATCAGACCTTATTGACGACAGCTTTTCCTACATTGATGAAAGCTTTCGATATTTCAGCGTCTGATGTGCAATGGTTAACGACTGGTTTCTTGCTAGTCAACGGGATCATGATCCCAATAACAGCATGGCTGATCAATAAATTCAGTTCAAGAAATTTATATCTTTCTGCCATGACGATCTTTTTGATCGGAACGATTACTTGTTTTACAGCACCTAATTTTAGTACATTACTAATCGGTCGCTTGATCCAAGCTTGCGGTGTGGGAGTATCGATGCCATTATTGCAAAATATCATGTTGTCTATTTTCCCACCAGAAAAAAGAGGATCAGCAATGGGGATGTCAGGAATCGTTATTGGGCTTGCTCCTGCTTTAGGCCCTACATTATCTGGTTACATCATTGATAACTACCATTGGCGTGACTTGTTTGGTATGGTACTGCCAATCGTTGTTCTTGTCTTGGTTTTAGCATTCTTCCTAATGAAAAGTGTTATTCCACTGTCAAATCCTAGCATTGATATTTTATCAGCTATTTTGTCAACGATTGGATTCGGTAGTTTGCTTTACGGATTTTCTAGTGTAGGTGATGATGGCTGGGGAAGCTTGAAAGTAATTGGTTTCTTAGTCGTTGGTGTGATTTTCATCGCCTTGTTCTCATGGCGTCAATTACATTTGGAACATCCATTCTTGGAACTTCGCGTATTCAAATCATCTACATTTACGATTGCAGCTGTTTTAGCCGGTGTAACGAATATGGCGATGGTAGGGGCAGAAATGGTCGTGCCGTTGTATATCCAAAACATTCGCGGAGAATCAGCATTCCATTCTGGCTTGATGTTGTTGCCAGGTGCTTTGATCATGGGGGCTATGATGCCCGTTACAGGTGCGATTTTCGATAAATACGGCGCGAAACGTTTAGCCATTACAGGGATGTTCATTTTGACAGCCGCAACTGCACCATTTGCTTTCTTGACAAAAACGACTCCAGTTTTATATATCGTGATTCTTTATGCGATCCGTATGTTTGGGATCTCCATGGTCATGATGCCGGTAACGACTTCTGGTATGAATGCATTGCCAAATAACTTGATCAGTCACGGGACAGCGGTAAATAATACATTCCGTCAAATTGCAAGCTCGATCGGTACAGCTATTTTGATCAGTGTGTTGACGAATGTGACAAAAGCAAATATCCCAAGCAAATCTGTATTGGACAATACACCATTAGCTTATAAAGATCAGGCAATCAATGCCACACTGTCAGGTTACCATGCCGCGTTTATCGTAGCGATCATCTTTGGAATCCTTGGCTTTATTATTGCCTTTTTATTGAAGAAAAAAGAACCTGTTCTAACGAAAGCGGGGGATAATGCATGATTATTGGAGTTTTGATTGTCAGCTTGCTTGCTTTTGCTTTAACGAACGTGTTCGCTAAAAAAACATGGCAAACCTTTTTATCTTTGATTTTCGGACTAATCTTCGTCGCTTCACTAAGTTTGATCGTCGCTAATTTGTCCAATCACTTTGGAATGGAAAAAGTAACGGAAACGAAAACAGAAAAAATTGTTTCCAGTGCTGATTCCCAAGGAGCAGATATGCTTTTGTATAAAGCTTTAGGGAATGGAAAAGAAAAAGTGTATCTTTACCGAACGAATGAAAAACAAGAGAAACCAAAAGCAACTGGTACGGATAACGAAACAAATAAAGTAGAAAAGACAGACGGCGATGCTGAAAAAGTGACGAAAACTACTTATTGGGAATACAAAAACGACATGTATAAATTCTGGTTCAATATTGCTGATAACAATCACGAATATGACAGCCGAGTGAATACATTCAAAATCCCAGAGACATGGGTAGAATTAAGTACGGACCAAGCATCCAAGTTAGCTGAATTAGTGAAGAAACAGCAAAGTACGATGGAAAGTGAAGCAAAAGCTTATGTGAAAGACGGTATGGTAAAAGCAATGACTGAAAATCCGCAAATGAGCAAAGCAGAACAAGAACAACGTACGAAAGCCTTAACTGCTGAATTCCAACAACAAGCATTCGCGAAATTAGTGAAAGAAGCAAAAGGCGAATAATATTTTGAACACCGTGTAGGAGGTTGTGAAAAAGCTGCTCTGCATCAAGCAGTAAGAACAATCAGATAAAAATAGCACGCCATATTTTTCATCTGATTGGGCTTAGTGCCGTAGATGCAAGCTTTTGAACACCGTTTAAGGAAGAGGTTGTGAAATCAGTGTTTTGACCTGAGTATTAGAGAAAAAAACGGAAAAATAGCTCCTCATATTTTGCCGTTTTTTGAGCTAATGCCGAGGGTCAGCTGATTGAACACCGTTTAAGGAAGAGGTTGTGAGCCTGCCGTTTCACTCTGAGTCACAAGGAGCAATTTCAAAAAACAGCTTCTCATGTTTGTTGAATATTGTGACTTGTGGCCGAGGAGTTGGCAGGAGAACACCGTTTATTCAAAAAAAGGGAACTGCGACAAGACTTTTGTCACAGTTCCTTCTTTTTTTGCTATGCTATACTAGATGTAAAAAATAGGAGGAATAAAATGAGGAGAACTTATTCTTTTGAATCAAAAATCTATGCTTCCGAAGTCGGAAAGGGTGGCGCATATATTGTTTTTCCATATAATATAAGAGAAGAATTCGGTGCTGGAAGAGTGAAAGTCCAAGCAACTTTTGATAATGTGCCGTACGAAGGCAGTATCGTGAATATGGGCGTGAAAAATTTAGATGGTTCGGTCTGCTATATCCTTGGACTACGAAAAGATATTCGTAAAAACATCGGAAAAGATATTGGTGATATCGTAGCAGTTACAGTGAAGCAAAAATAAAAACAAGAGGTTATGACAAAAGATGTGTCACAACCTCTTCTTTCATAATGGTTTTTCACCATCTTTATAATAAACGGGTTCTTTGATATGGAAATCTGTTTTTTCCAACCAATCTAAAATCTTGTAACCTAACTCTTCTGACATAGGAAAAGAAGCGTTGATTTGTGCATTGGAGATATGGTCAACATGGATACCGGAAGTGATCGTACAGCTTCCTGGAACGGCATTTTTGATGACCACAGCTATTTTTTCGGCTAAGACATCGTCTTTGTGGAAACGACCATCGTGGCTAGGGAAACGTACAGTTTGGATCTCTGTATCACGAGAAAATGTAGTGACTGTTCCGATATGTGGTGTATCTCCGCCTGTTAAAGTAATCAATAAGTCTTTACCGATTACTTTAACAGCGGCTTGGATCGTGAAACCTAGTTTTGTTACTTCAACTATCGTTTCTTTTTCCATATTAATCACCTTGCCAACGTTTTGAATGTTCATTTACAATCCCAAATTGATCCAAAAGTTTCATTGTATGGTGATCAACAAGATCTTGGATCGTTTGAGGCTGATTATAAAAAGCAGGGATCGGTGGTATGATTTGCACACCTAGTCGTGCTAATTTAGTCAAGTTTTCCAAGTGAATGGCATTTAATGGCGTTTCACGAGGGACAATGACTAACTTTCGTTGCTCCTTCATTGTTACATCAGCAGCACGTGCAATCAGGTTGTCGCCTAAACCAACAGAGATACCTGCGACTGTTTTCATACTTGCCGGTACGATGATCATTCCATCGGTCAAAAATGATCCGCTGGCGACAGCAGCACCTAGATCTTTGTTTGAATAATGGTAATCAAACAGGCTTTCGAATTCATTTAGGGATAAGTCGGATTCCAGCTTTAAGTTCTGTTTTGCCCATGGACTGATGATTCCGTGTGTTTCTACCATCGGATATTCTTTTAGTTTCTTCACTAGGTTGATGGCATAAATGGTGCCCGAAGCGCCACTTACACCAATCACGATTTTTTTCTTCCGTTGTGCCAATTGTTCCATTTTCCGCACTCCTTTTTATGATGTCAAAACAGTTGCAGATCATTCATTATTTCAAATATTTTTCCCAATCTTCTACTTCTTGGAATTTTGCACGTACAAAATGTTCTTTCATATCGAAAGGAACTGTACCGTCAAAGATAGTTTTTGCACTCATCCCACGGAAACGAATAGAACCAGGATTATATTCTGGTAATTCTGATGGGTCCAATGGATGGTTTCTCATTCCTGGGAGCACAATAATGTCTTTATCTCCTTGGAAACGAGTGTTGAAAGTCCAAACTACATCGTTCATGTCGAAAATATCAACATCTTCATCGACTAAAATGACTGTCTTCAATTCTTTGAAGGCTGATAAGGCAAGAATAGCTGCTTGGCGTTGAATACCTTCATCCGCTTCGTTTTCTTTACGAATCTGCATGATGGTCATCAATTTACCGCCACCTGCAGGAGGATTGTAGACATTTACTACTTTTCCTGGAATAGCTTTATCAACCAAGGCAAGAATACTTGCTTCTGTAGGAATACCGGCCATAGATACGTGTTCTTCACTTGGACCAATCGTTGTTTGCATGATTGGATTGTCTTTTCGATGAGTAACTGCTTTGACTTTTACTACTTGTACAGCTGGATTAGCATCCCCAGTATAACCAGGAAATTCTGGCATTGCTTTCCCTGAGTTCGTGTTGATATCTTCTTGCATTGTTTCATTTGGCATGATTTCTGCTTCAATGATGAATTCAGCACGAGCAATACCCACTTCATCGACTGCTACACCATCAACGATTTGAATAGGTTCGTTACGCAAAGCTCCTGCACACCATAGTTCGTTGTAGCCAAGTGGAGTGGTAGGTGGTTCGAAAGTCGTACCAATGGCAATTGCTGGATCTAAACCAATATTGATAGTGATAGGCATTGGTTTATTCAATGCTTCAAATTGTTTTTGGAAGTGACCAATGTGGCGTCCACCAGGCATGATGTACATACCGATCGTATCTTTGTCTTCTAGGACCATACGATGGATCGTTACATCGCTCATTGTTTTTTCTGGATCTGATCCTAAGACTACACCCATCGTGATGTATGGACCTGCATCTTCAGGAGTATTTGTAGGTGCAGGCAAAATGTTGCGAATATCGAAGTCTGCATCGGTAGCTAGATGAACGACTTCTTGTGCTGGAGCGTCTGCTTTGTCTACTTTCACAGGTTTGATTGGATTTTCTACAGCGTCTTTCAAGAAACGGCCAAGTGTTCGATAATCATGGTGCAAAATTTCACCTACACGTTTACGACTAGCCATTGTCCCGATGTTCACACGTGTGCCGGGGAAACCTTTGATATTGTTGAAAGTCATAGCTGGTCCTTCTTGGGTCGGACGTTTTACTGTACCGCCAGCACCGATATAACGGTAAACACCAGATAATTCTGCTTCAGGATCGATTTCAATATCTGTTTCGTGATATTGACCTGGAAGTGTTTTTAGTTCTTCGATGACTTTTCTTAAATCATACGGTTGATCTGTCATGAGAAATTCCTCCTTAGTTGTCTTTACCTATCTATAGTAAAAGGTACAAAGGAGGAAAACAATTCAACTTGTTTGATAAAATATTCCTTAATGGAATGGATACGGTTTTTTGATAATAGAATAAATTATGATATACTTATCACAATAAGAAAGCGCATACTAAATGCTAATGGAAGGAAAGTGAAAAAAATGGAGGAGTCATTTCCTAAAGCAGTAAAAGTGGAAAATATAGCGAATATTTTGAAAGTTACATTTGAAAACGGGGAAGTAAAATACGTGAAATCTCATTGGACAGAAGAGATAACCGATGCCTTGCAATTTGGAAAAAAAGGAAGAGGAAAAAGAAAAAATCTTCTCGCTTTGTCTACTAATATGTGGATTGGGACTGAAGTAACGATTGAAGCAGATGGAACAGTATTCATAAATGGAAAAGACAAATATACACCGCAAGAACTGTGGCTCAAAGGGGAAAACCATATTCCAGAATTATAAATAGGCAAGAGGTTGTGACAGAAGTGGTCAGCTTCAAGAAATAAGAAGGAATTTACGAAAATTGCTTCTCAAATTTTTGTGACATTTCGGCTTATTTCCGAAGAAGCTACTTCAGGAACACCGTGAATCAGAGGTTGTGACCGAGGAGTTGGAAGGAGAACGCCGTTTATCGAGAGGTTATGAAAAGCTGTTTATTCAAAAAAAGGGTGGTGACAACAATTTTGTCACCACCCTTTGTAGTAATTGGAAAAAACGAATAGCTTTATTCTGCACGCAAAGCGATAGCAGCGTCTTTTTTCGCTGCCATTCGTGCAGGAAGATGACCGCCAAGCATCGTCAATACAGTAGAGACAATCACTAGAATGATCGCATGGACAGGATTTAGTTGCGCAACATTTTTTAGATCCGTCATGCTGTACAAGATGCTATTGATAGGGAATGTAGCTAGCCAGGCAATAAACACACCTAGTATCCCAGAAGAAATACCTAAAATACACGTTTCTGCGTCAAATACGCGAGTGATGTCTTTTTTCCGTGCACCTAAAGCTTTTAGTACACCGATTTCTTTTGTCCGTTCAATCACAGATGTATAAGTAATGATACTGATCATGATCATACTTGTTACTAAAGAGATCCCTGCAAAAGCAATGAGGACATAAGTGATAGCATCCATCAATCCGCCAGTCAGTTCAGTCATCGTTCCAGCTAAATCAGTATAAATGATTTTATCTTCATCTGATTTGCCTGTATTGTAATCATCTAAATAATCCAAGATTTTTTCTTTGTCTTCAAAATTGTTCGGATAAATCATGATACTTGAAGGCAAGCTGTCTCCGCCTAAATAACTAAGCAATGTTTGTTTGGCATTTTCGTCAACTTTTTCAGTAGTTAAGACATTTACATCACTGTCTTTTTGGGCTTTGACGATTTCGGATTCTTTGTTCTCATTGACGATTTGAGTCGTTAATTGGTCACTATAAGCGATTCCTGGCGATAAGAGATTCATTGTAGAAGAAGACTTCACGCGTAGGATTCCTGAAATCTTCAATTCATCTGAAGAATTCTGGTACATCGAATCATAATCTGTATTAGGAATGAAATTCCCAGTTGGAAGTTCTGTATAGTAAGTATTGTTGTTTACTAACTTGAATGTTGTACCGACGATCTCATCGAAATCAAGTTTTTCGTCTTCCTTCACATCAAATCCAAGATTTTTCAATGCATTGATATTAGTATTATTGTTGCCGTCTACGATCAGCACGACATCTGTTGCTGAGGCTGGATAACTTCCGGCAAGTAAAGAATAATTGTCTTTTAAAAAGTTTTCTTTGCTAGTGTCAAGCTGTGTAGGGAAACTTGACACTCCCACACCTGTCATTGCTGACATCGTACTAGACAAGGAAAGAGATTCCGCATCAGGGTTTTGATTCGAGAAGCTGACAGGCTGTACTTTGCCATTTACATCACGTAAAAGATTGATTCCTGTTGTACGAGTAAACCCAATATTATTACTTAAATTAGGATCGATGCCTGTTACATAATCGACGTAGGTTTGATCGATTTTATTCGTATGCTGTGCTTTGTCTTCTTCGCTGACTTTTGCTGTGATCGTTTTGCTGTCTGGATACTCTGCTTTGCTTGCACCTAATCCAGCATCGTCACGGGTCTGGTTAGTCGTTACCTTAGAAATAGTGATCGGAAATTTCGCCATCGTTTCAGCTTGCGTGTTATCGATTTGCTTTTGGAAACCAGAAGAAAGGGAAAGGACGATCGCGATTCCGATGATCCCGATACTGGAAGCAAAGGAAGTCAAGAAAGTACGTCCTTTTTTTGTTCGGATATTGTTGAAAGAAAGCTTCAACGCTGTCCAAAAACTCATCTTCGTTCTGCGTAGGTTAAATTGATCATCTTTTGGTCGTTCGATGTGAGGATGGGAATCCGTTAAGATCTTACCATCAGAAAATTCAATGATCCGGTCTGCATATTGATTGGCCAGTTCAGGATTATGTGTGACCATGATCACTAATTTTTCTTTCGATAACTCTTGGATCAGTTCCATGATCTGGATACTTGTTTCTGTATCTAAAGCTCCGGTTGGCTCATCACACAAAAGGATATCTGGATCATTAGCTAGCGCTCGAGCGATTGCTACCCGCTGCATTTGTCCACCAGATAGCTGATTTGGCTTTTTGTGCATATGATCTGTCAAGCCGACCCGATGCAAGGCATCTTCTGCCCGTTTTCGTTTTTCGTCTTTAGAAACACCACTTAATGTCATCCCAAGTTCAACATTTTCAATAATGCCTAAATGACCAATCAAGTTATAACTTTGGAAAATGAACCCGATAGAATTGTTTCGGTAGGCATCCCAGTCGTTGTCTTTGAAGTCTTTAGTAGATTTTCCGTTGATCACCATATCACCGGAATCATAATTATCTAGTCCACCAATCACATTCAGCATAGTCGTTTTACCAGAACCACTAGGACCTAAAATCGCTACGAATTCTTTTTGTCTGAAAGCGACAGATACACCATCCAATGCTTTAGTGGTGGTTTCGCCGACTTTATAATATTTTTTTATATCTTTTAATTGAAGCATAATCACCCTTCTCCCGTATTGAAATATTCGGTATACTAATAAGTATATCAGAACAATGATCGTAGTATACAAAATAAATGTTAACTGAAGATGAACTGCAAGAAAAAATCTAGAAATTTTTCAAAAAACAGAGGGAGAACAATGAATCGTATTTTAATAGTAGAAGATGATCCGCAATTACAGTTGCTTTACCGTTCTGTGTTGGAACGAGCGGGCTTTTCAGTCATCACTGCACTGAATGGAGAGGATGCGCTGAAAAAACTAGAAGCGACACGTATAGAATTGATCATTACAGATATCATGATGCCGAAAATGGATGGCTATGACTTGCTAGACTCATTACGTAGCACCAGATTTGACACACCTGTTCTGATGATTACGGCAAAGGCCGATTTTGAGGATAAGAAACGCGGGTTCAAACTAGGAGCAGATGATTATATGACAAAACCCATCGATGTCAATGAGATGATCCTACGTGTAGAAGCATTGCTTCGACGTTCAAAAATCAATTACAGCAGTAGCTTGATGATTGGACAAACAAAATTAGAGCTGGATACTTATACAGTGTTACAAGATCAGCATTCGTTGATTCTGCCTCAAAAAGAATTTCTGCTTCTGTATAAATTACTGTCTTATCCCAACAAGATCTTCACTCGCCAACAGTTGATGGATGACATTTGGGGATTAGATACGAATACAGAAGAACGAACGATCGATGTACATATCAAACGTTTAAGGACCCGTTTTGAAAAGACGGAAGATTTTCAAATCATGACAGTACGGGGACTAGGCTATAAGGCGGTTATTTAAAGATGAAAAAAAAGCTATTTTCACAATTATGGATCTATTTTGCCAGTATTGTCTTCATTTCGATCTTAGTGACACTGCTGTGTTTTCTCGGTTTTATTTTCTTATTGTCTCGGCATTCTATCTCACCTGCTGAATCGGCTGGAAAACCAACGCTATACCCGTTATTCGTCTTTGCAGGGTTCAGTATGATCGTGGGTACAGGAATATCGATTTTTGTTGGGCGGCGTATTCTGCATCCAATCAGTGCACTAGGGACAAATATGAGTCTGGTAGCAACGGGAGATTTTTCGATTCGAATGGATGAGCAGCAGAAAGTAGCAGAAGTACAGCAACTGTATAAAGATTTCAATGTTATGGTCCAAGAACTCAATAGTATCGAAACATTGAGGAATGATTTTGTGTCCAGTGTATCCCATG
The DNA here is from genome assembly GCF_032465635.1 of Enterococcus sp. 2STP. Classification (NCBI taxonomy): domain Bacteria; kingdom Bacillati; phylum Bacillota; class Bacilli; order Lactobacillales; family Enterococcaceae; genus Enterococcus; species Enterococcus sp. 2STP. The sequence goes on along the minus strand of NZ_JAWDJH010000029.1, from coordinate 35,729 downwards.
AATTCAAAACACCATTAGCAACGATCCAAGGATATGTACAATTGTTACAAGCCCCAAATCTCTCTGACGAAGAACGCCAAATATTTTTATATCGGATTATCGAAAGTATCACGCAGCTTTCACAATTAACAGAGAACATCTTAAAATTGAACAAACTGGAAAACCAGCGTATCCAACTGGAAAAAAAAGAGTACCGATTAGATGAACAAATTCGAGAAGTAATCGTTTTTTTGCAGCCTAAATGGGAGAAAGAACAGCTAGAATTGGATATCGAACTGGCTGCAGTAAATTACACAGGCAATGAAGAGTTTTTGTACCAAGTGTGGTTGAATATCATGGATAACGCCATAAAGTACAATCAAGTCAATGGACAGATTCATATCAAACTATTTGAGACAGCCACAGAGATTGTACTGGAAGTGACCGATTCAGGTGTAGGAATGAATGAAGAGACCAGAGATCGAATGTTTGAAAAATTTTATCAAGGAGATACAAGCCGTCAAATTTCTGGGAATGGGCTAGGACTTTCACTGGTCAAAAAAATTCTAGAACTGCATGATGGTCGTATTGATTATAGCAGTATCGAAGGAGTAGGAACGACAGCAATGATACGGTTAAGTAAACAATAGGAAAAAGAATAAAACCCCCTAAAAATTCGATTGAAGGTTTTTAGGGGGGGAGTCGTTTTTTTGTGATTAGGGAAATGTTCTTACGGTTCTTTCGACATAAAATCGCTGCTTTCTTATTGAACTACGAGAAATGATAGATGTGTCATTGAAACAAGGATATGATGCAAAAAAGAGAGCGAAAGTCATGAGTCGCTCTCTTTTTTGGATGGATTGATAGACAGAAAATGAAGGGCCTAGTTCTCTTCTTGTTTCAAATACTCCCAAAATGTGTCTGAAGCCAAAGAATGTTCACCGATTTTACGCGTAAATGCGAGATAACTTTCTTTTGTTGGAGAGATGGGGAGGATCACAGTATTTTCTTTTAACAGATTTTTGACTGTTTTTTCCATAACAATAGCAATCCCCATGTCATTTGCAATCATATTGATGATCAAGTCGGTCCTAGATCCTTTATAAGAGATTCTCGGTTCAAATCCAGCTTTGCGACACAAGTCCAGCACAGGTTGATACAAGTTCGTAGTAGGGCCAAGAACCAAAAAATTCTCCTTTTTCAGTTCACTTAGATCCAATTTCTTTTTAGCAGCTAAAGGATGGGTTTTAGGCAGAACTGCTACAAAATCGTCTGTTTCAGTAGGTAGCCACTCAATCGAACTTGGTGGGGCCTGGAAGCTTCTGGCAAAGTGGATCGTATCACTATGCTCATTTGTATCGTCATAAGTCAGTTCGATACTTTCCACTTCTTTCAACTGGACCGTAAATTCAGGATGACGTTTCAAAAATTCGGTAATCTTGGAAAAGCCTTGGTAATTGATCATGGTTGGTATCGTTAAGATATTTAATGAAAGATTGTTTTCTTGCGTATAGGTTTCAAGCACTTCTTGCATGGCATGGTATTGTTCTACGACATTTTTTACATAAGGGAGCAACAAGCTTCCAGCTTCGGTCAACTCGATTTTTCTATGGGCACGTTCGAATAATTTGACGTTTAATTCTGTTTCTAACGAAAGAATCTGTTTAGAAATGTTTCCTTGGGTGGTGAATTGTCGTTCAGCAGTTTTGGTAAAATTCATCGTTTCGGCTAAATCAAGAAAAACTTCAAATTTATGGATATCCATCATATTCCTCCTACTTATTCCAATAAAGAATACTTTAACACAAAAAATGAATTGGTGTAACCTACTCTGTCTGGTACAATCTTTCTTGCAGTGAAAGCAGTGATTGCAGAAAATTTTCTGTAATAATTTTCGCTTTATAGAGAAAGAGAGGAGTTTTTTTGATGCCAACTGGAGTTTTGATCAATGTAGGTTCCGTTTTGCTTGGCGGACTAATTGGCGGATTAGTAGGAAATAAATTAAGCGAACACTTTAAAGCGCAGCTGACGATGGTTTTTGGTGTGTGTTCAATGGGGATGGGTATCTATTCCATTGCGCCAATGAAAAATATGCCAGCTGTTATTTTTGCTTTGGTGATAGGAACAGCGATTGGACTGATTGTTCATTTAGGTAATGGGATTAACAAGGGCGCTGCGTTGATGCAAGTGCCTATTTCTAAAATCTTTCCTAGTGAAAAGCTTGGTATGACCCACGATGAATTTATCAGCACATTAGTGACGGTCATTGTTTTATTTTGTGCAAGTGGTACGGGGATTTATGGAAGCTTAGATTCTGGGATGACTGGAGATAGTACGATTTTGATTTCTAAATCTGTCCTTGATTTTTTCACAGCAGCAATTTTTGCATGTAATTTAGGATATGTCGTTTCCGTAGTAGCGATTCCCCAATTCATTATTTTTTATATCTTGTTCTTATTGGCAAAATTTATTTATCCATTGACTACACCAGATATGATCTTAGACTTTAAAGCTTGCGGTGGATTCTTGATGGTTGCTACCGGTTTTAGAATGATCAACGTGAAAATGTTCCCAGTAGCTGACATGATACCGGCGATGATCGTTATCATGCCACTAAGTTGGATGTGGACGAATTGGATCATGCCACTGTTATAATAATAATCAAAGAGAAGCCATTTTTTGCTGACTAAAAGGGATCAAACCTTTTAGTCAGTTTTTTTGTATTTGACAAACTGATTTTGAAACTATATTATATTTCGTATAATATAGATTGTAATAAAATATTACACTTGAGAATAGAAGGTGACGTAATGCACATCCAGATTCCAACTGTTCTTCTTGATGGCACTGTGTTAGCAGCATTAAGCAAAGAAGATATGTATGGTTATGCCTTAACAAAAATCGTACAAGAAAGTCTCTCAGTCAGTGAATCTACACTTTATCCGGTTTTGAGAAGATTGAAAAAAGAAGGGTATCTTGAGACCTATGATGAACCTTTTGAAGGTAGGAACCGTCGATATTACTCGTTGACACCAATAGGAAGTCGTCATTTAGAAGAAATTATTGATGAATGGATTGTTTTTCGAGATTCTTTAGACCGATTATTGGAGGAGAGCACAAATGAATGATTATTTGAATGAAGTTGTGGATCATCTTCAAGAAATTCCTGAAGACGATCGTTTTGATTTGATCCAATATTATGAGGAATATTTTTTAGATTCCGGAAAAACATTAGATCAGGTCATTGATGAATATGGTACACCAAAGCAGTTTGCTTTAAAATTAAAAATCAGTTACTTTTCAGAAGAAGAACAAGCAGAAGACGAGTTAGTGAGGAGTCCAAAAAGACAAATGCGTCTGATTTGGTTAATCATTATCGGTTTATTTGCTTCTCCTGTCCTCATTCCACTAGCATTGGGGTTTATATTGGTTATTGGGGGACTATTGATTGCTTTGCTGGCGCTCATTTTTAGTATCTATGTTCTATGTATCAGTATCTTAGGTATTGGCTTATTCATGATCATCTCAGGAATCAGTGTGTTTGGTCAATCGATTCTGAGTGGGTTATTCTTTATCGGTGTTGGTCTGTTCGCCACGGGAAGCGCAGTATTTATTTCGCCACTGTTGCTGAAAGGAACAAAAGGGCTTTTTTATGTCATGATGAACTTTGTTAAATGGATGGGACGGCGTTTTATTACAAAAAGAGATCTGCATTCAGCGGGCGCTTGAAGGAGGACAGATAAATGAGATTGAAACATTTTTTGATTACCGGTATTATCCTGATGGTTACTGGCGGACTCCTAGCAGGTGCAACTTATACATTAGGCGCTCAAAAGAGTCTGACTTGGGATGATGGCCCTCGATTGATCGATATGGTGACGGAGACGAAAAAAATCAAAGAGGCAAACAAAATCGTCATCCATGCAGAACATCAAACCGTGTCAGTCATACGCGGGTTGGATTTTGAGATAAAAACGACCTACGATAAGACAGAAAAGCCAGAAATAAAGGAGAAAAATGGTGTATTGACCGTGAATGCAGTCAAAAAATCAGAAGGTGCGATTATTAGTTTGGAAGACACCAGTGCACAAATCACTATTGTTGTCCCTGCAGATCAGGAATTATCTGAATTGACAATCGAAGGGAATAATAGTGCAATCGACATCAACGAAGTATCGATCAAAAAAGTAAATACTATGACACACGATGGTTGGATATCATTCAATGAATTTACGGGAGGAACAATAACGGCGAAAGATGAATTAGGTTCTCTTCGTTTAGATGAAGTCAAGGTGGATAACTTGACCGTCATAGGAGAAAGCAGCAATTTACATCTAGAAGACAGTTTGGTCAGCAAAGAAGGAAAAGTCACTCTAAACAGTAGTAATTTATCTTTGCATGAGATGGAAAACAGTGGCTATACTCTCCAAACATCTGGTGAATCTCATATTGAAAAAGACTACCAGCCATTAACAAGTACTTTGTTAGAGCAAGGACAGAAACGGTTGAAGATCACTGCCAAAGACACTTCTATCAATATCACGACAGATCAAGAAGACAATGAAACAGATTGATCGAGCAATCAACTGGATAGTTTAAGAAAAAACAGCAAAGATCGGAAGGATCTTTGCTGTTTTTCATCGCTTAACACACATAACTATAGTAAAATAAGTAAGAACATATCTATAAAGAAAACAGGGTGAAAAAGTATATGAAGGCAGAAGAAGGTCAAAGAGAAAAGTTAAAAACAGAAATGGAAAGATTACATACTTATATCACTCAACTAAGTCAAACCTTCTATGATCCAGATAAAGAAAAAGTGATGGTCAACTATCCGAACAATTCAGAAGGTCGTCAATTAGAGCAAGTGTACCATGAAGTTTTCAAACATTTATTGACGGTGAAGAAAGAACTGGACTATTATTCTTTACCGATTATCGATACAGGAATATTGAAGTATGATGGGGAGAAGGAACGATTTATCTTTAAATCTGTTCGGGAAGACTTGCCTCTTTCAGCAGGAATGGATCTAGAAATCTTGGTAGAAGACTATTTTACAGAAGAAAAACACTGGGTTCGAACAAGATTGGATTATTTGCCGCAAGCAGCCGGAGGAACACAAGCAAGCGGTTGGTACATCACTGAAGACAAAGATTTGGAACTAGAAGGTGCAATGGCGCGAATTCGAAAAAAGGATTAAAAAGCAACACTATATTTATTGAAGGATAAAGGAGCGCAGAAAGTAGAATGAGAGAAAAAAGAGCAATTTATATCAATGGTTATGCAGGAATCGTCGGTTTGGTCGTATTAGCTTTAGTTGGTTTATTTTTCTTCTATTTAGGCATGTGGCAAGCGAAAGTTTGGGCACTATTTTTAAGTATTTTTCTTTGGCTGATCGCGTTACTGTTGCTAAGTTCGGCAACTGTAGTCAGCCCTAATCAAGCAAAAGTGATTTTGTTTTTTGGACAATATTTAGGTACGATCCGGGAAAATGGCTTTTTCCTTACGATTCCTTTGGCACAAAAAATGACTGTTTCGTTGAAAGTTCGGAATTTCAACAGTTCTGTTTTAAAAGTCAATGATTTAGACGGAAATCCCATCGAAATCTCAGCGGTAGTCGTGTTTAAAGTCATTGATACAGCAAAGGCATTATTCGATGTAGCGTATTATCAAGATTTTGTAGAAATCCAAAGTGAGACAGCCATCCGGCATATCGCTAGCCAATATCCGTATGATACCTTCAATGATGATGATTTGACGCTTCGAGGAAACACTACGGCAGTGTCTGACGAGTTGAAAAAGGAGTTGCAAGAGCGTTTAGCAGTAGCAGGTGTCGAAGTAATCGAAACACGATTGAATCATTTAGCCTATGCAACAGAAATCGCCAGTGCCATGCTGCAACGTCAACAAGCAAGAGCTATTTTGTCTGCTCGACAAACCATTGTTGAAGGAGCTGTCACGATCACTCAAATGGCTTTGGAACAAATCGAAGAAGGACAAGAAATCAATTTCACCGATGATCGAAAAGTCCAATTAATCAATAATTTACTTGTCTCAATCATTACAGACAAAGGAACGCAACCCGTTATCAATACAGGCGATATGAAAGACCGTAAGTGATATAGTTTTTGTAAGATAGGAAGAAGGAGTTTAGGACGATTGTCTTAAACTCTTTTTTAGTTGTTCAATGAAAATGACAAAATTGAAAGAAGAATGATAGATGATTCGAAGGCATAATTGTTCGTTTTTTTCTATAATCAATATATAAAGTAAGAGAGAAGGGGAAAAAGTGAAAAAACTTCTGATCGGACTACTTGTTTTCATCGTTGTGGCACTTGCAGGGGTGAAAATCGCAGATTACGTAGTGATGGGCGGAGAAGAATACTATGTACAGATTACGACAGATGGTGCAAAAACAGTCTCCAAAGCAGACTCTGGACAAGAAACAGTCAACTATAGATATATCCTGCCTGGTTATACGAAAGAGGGTAAGGAAAAAGAACTAGATTTCAATGGGCAATTGACTCGACCGCTTCGTAAAGGAGCATATTTGAAAATCACCTGGAACAAAAAGAAAGGTGTCACTTCATATGAAGAAGTCGAAAAAAAAGATGTGCCGAAAACAGCACTAGAAAAACTAATTAAAGGGTAGGGAAAGAAATGAACAAAATAGTCGAAGTACAGAATGTAACAAAAGTATACGGGAAAAACAATGAGAAAAAGACGCAAGCATTAAGCGGCATCAGCTTCGATGTAGAAAAAGGTGAATTTATTGGCATCATGGGTGCTTCCGGTTCAGGTAAATCAACGCTTTTGAATATTTTATCCACATTAGACAAACCAACAGATGGACATATCCGAATCAATCAAAAAGATGTGACGACATTAAAAGGAAATCAACTAGCAGATTTTCGTGCGAATGAAATCGGCTTTATTTTCCAAGATTTCAATTTATTAGAAAGTTTGACAGCACAAGAAAATATCGCTGTTCCTCTTTCTTTACAAGGTGTCAGACCAAAAGAAATCAAGCAACGTGTCCAAAAAATTGCAGAACGTTTATCGATTGCTCATATTTTGGAAAGCTATCCTTCTGAGATTTCCGGTGGACAAAAACAACGGGTCGCTGCCGCACGTGCGTTGATCACACAACCAACGATTTTATTAGGCGATGAGCCTACAGGTGCGCTGGATTCTAAAAGTGCCCGTGATCTTTTAGATACGATGGACGAATTGAATACAAAAGATCATGTATCGATTCTTCTAGTGACGCATGATCCATTTTCTGCAAGTTATTGCCAACGTATTTTATTCATCAAGGATGGCGGTATCCATCAAGAAGTGAAACGTGGAGATCAAAGCCGGGATTCCTTCTATCGGGAAATACTATCTATTCTTGGAAACTTGGAACAGTAGGGGGAGATTGACTATGCTTTGGAAATTATCACTTACTGGGATCAAGAGCCGTTTAAGAGATTACTTGGTATTATTCTCAGGATTAGTTATGGCATCTGCCATTTTTTACATGTTTGAATCAATGGCGAGCAACGAAGCCTTTTTGAAAAGCAATACGGTCGTTGCTTCTACAGTTATCATTTTCCGATTAGGTTCTGTTTTACTAGGGATCATTACCTTCGTTTATATTTTATATGCGAATTCCTTTTTGATGACGATGCGGCAAAAAGACTATGCCATGTTTATGATGCTAGGAGCAAAAGGTAGAAAAATCGCACAGATGATTTTTTCTGAAACATTCGTAGTAGGGATCGTGGCTACTTTAGTAGGTTCAGCTGTCGGGGTAGGTTTGACAAGTATCGTCCACCGATTATTAGTGGATCAGTTAGATATCAATATTTCGCATTTTACATCTTTTAGCATTCATGGGTTGTTGATCACTGTTTTGTTTTTTGCTGTTTTGTTTTTATTAGCAGCTGTTGTCAATGCTTTTTCGATTGTCAAAAAACCGATTTTAGCATTGATTCGTGCGGATCAGACACCAACAAGAATCAAGCAGCATAAATTCTTGTTCTTCCTTGAAGTAGTACTAGGGATTGCTTTTCTAGGCTGCGGTTATTATATGATGAAGAACGTGGAGACCTATCAAGTTTTTGGTATGGGAGTAGCTCTAGTCACGATCGTATTGGGAACTTATTTCATTTTCCATTCTGTGATCATTTTCTTTTTATCATTACTAAAGAAATCAGAACAGATCTCGTTGAAGAAATTGAACAATTTCACATTGTCACAGTTAAGTTTTCGTATTCGTGAATATACACAAATGCTCTCCATGGTTGCTATGCTGTTTGCCTTAGCACTGGGCGCTTTGACGGTAGGATTAGGTTTTAAAAATGAAATTGCAGACTTGACAGAAAATGCTACTGGTTATGACCTAGTGATGAATAATCCTCGGGCAGAAGATCAGCAAAAAATCAAAGAACTTTCACCAACACTTTCTGCTTCTTATACTCAAAAAGAAGATGCGGGAACGATTTACTATAATGCAAGTGAATTTGCGGCTCAACCATTGATCATGATAAAACATGAAGATGGAACACCGCCGAAGATCACGAAAGAAAAAGTTCCTGCTGAAAAAATGAATGAACTGACTGTGCAAGACGAGCTTCGTGGCTATGAATTGCCGGAACAGCAAGAAAAAGAAATCAAAGTAGTCAGTCAATCAGAATTTGATCAACTGAACTTGCCACAATCTACTTTACAGCTAGTTCAGGTAAAAGACTTCCAAGCAAACTTGGAACCAATCAAAGCACTGGCTACACAAAATAAAACAAACAATCCATCTTTGCAAAAAGTAGAGTACAGCAACCAGAAGTATGAAATGTATGAAGTATATAATAGTATATTCTCTGGTTTTGAATTTATGGGATTCTTCTTAGGTTTAGCTTTCTTGACCATGCTTGCTAGCTGTTTGATGTTCAAGATCTTGTCAGGAAGCAAGAGTGACATCGCTCGTTATGAAATGCTTGAAAAGATAGGAACACGACGCGGACTGCTTAAACAATCGATCCGTAGAGAAGTAGGTGTGTTATTCTTAGCACCAGGAATCTTAGGTGTAGTCCATGTCTTATTCGGATTACAAATGTTTGGTCTATTCATGCAAAATCCATACAAAGATATTTGGGTGCCATTTACGATCTTCTTCGTATTGTATTTCATCTACTATGTACTGACGACATGGTTGTATACTGGAATCGTATTGAAAAAGAGGTTGTGACAGAAGTGATCAGCTTCAAGAAATTTCGGCTTATCTCCGAAGAAGCTACTTCTGGAACACCGTTTGTTCAGAAAGAGGGACTGTGACAAGATTTTTGTCACAGTCCCTCTTTCGTGATCTTTTATTAGAATATAGTAAATTTTTTCTCGTTACTCACGGAATAAGCTGTTAAGAAAACGGTTTCCATGTATACTGGAATCAGTACAAATGAAAGAAAAGAGGGTGCAAGGAACATGGAAATCAATGAACAAAATTTTGGCGGAAACTATCACTTGATCACGATCACGAATCAAAATGGGACATCTTTGTCTGTCAGTGATCTAGGTGCACGAGTCGTCCATTTTCAAACAATGATCGATAATGAAAAACGAGAGTTGATTCTAGGCTTTGATGAAGCAAAAGAATATCTGGAAAAAGATCCTTATATCGGAGCTTCAATCGGACGTATGGCTGGACGGATCACGAATGGCACATTCAAATTAGATGATGAAACATTCAAAGTAAAAACAGATCCAGATACTGGCCATTGTTTACATGGCGGTGCACCTAGCTTTGAATCCAAGCAGTGGCATTATACAGTTATTAATGGTGAAAACGAAGCCTCGGTCATTTTCTATCAGACTAGTCCAGACATGGAAAATGGATTTCCTGGCACTTTAGACGTAGAAGTACGGTATACACTGACGAATGATGATACATGGCGAGTGACAGTCCAAGGGATCAGTGACCGGAAAACGGTATTCAATCCGACGAATCATGTTTATTTCAATTTAACTGGTGATCCAGCACAGCCAATCGACGAACATACGCTTTGGTTGAACAGCCGATTATTCGCTACGCTCAATAAAGATACGACGCCTACAGGAGAAGTGGTTTCAGTAAGCGGTACAGCATTTGACTTTCAACATCCTAAAAAATTAGGTGAGGTATTCGCCAGTGATTTTCGCCAATCAACGATGGTAGGCGGTATCGATCATCCATTTTTATTAAAAAAACAGGCTGATCTGCTAAATGCAGCGGAATTGACGAGCCCTGATGAAAAAGTATCAATCCAAGTAAAAACAGATGCTTCGGGAATCGTGATTTTTACCGCAAATTTTGGAGAAGATGGGCCAGAAATGCGCGGGAAAAAATTAGTAGATCATGGTGGTATCACATTTGAGACTCAAGAATTGCCAGGTGCAGAGCGGCTTGAAAGCTTTGGAGATGTCACTCTGGAACCTAACCAAGTACGCGAGTTTGTAACGGAATACAAAATAAATAAATATAAAGAAATAGAATAAATTAAAAAAGGGGAGGTGACACTGTCACACTCCCTTTTATTTATTCTATTTCTTTAAAGGCAGATCAAGCCAGAATGATTTGTCTAAACTTAACAAAGTTAGTACAGGAACAGTTGCAGCTTTAACTGTACGAGTAGTTGTCTCTGGTATCTGTCTTGCCGTGAAGTTGTTCCACAAATCCCAGATCGAAGCGACACGGAAGATGGAAGAAGCATTGTTGACGCGTTTTATCGTTGAAAATTCTAATCCTGTGATTGGCACGCCATCTGTTGTCCATTTGATTGGCACATCGAATCGCTTAGACATATGGAGGATTTCAGTGCTTGCTTCTTCAGTTGTTGCTGCTTCTTTTTTCGGTTCGTCATATTTTGTCAGGTCGTACGCTTCGATGATCGCATTTAATTTTTGTGAATATTGGCGATCTGTAGCATAACGTCCTTCCAAATATTTGGTTGCTTCTTTGTAGTCTTTTGTTTCCGACTTCCAAGTTGGTTTGTAGAAATCAGGATTGCCAGTCAGTCCATTTTTGATCAAGTCGGCATAGTCTTCCAAACTTTCCTTGTAAGAAGGATACTTACGGAATTGTGCGCGGATTTGGTAGCTTTGTCCGGAACTATCTTGTTCAAGTGTATTGAAGGTCACGCTGCTTCCTTTATACGATCCTTTGATACCAAAAAGGTTATGATTTGGTTCGCTTGATAATAAGCTGTTTCCAGATCCACTTTCCAGGATGGCTTGAGCCATCATGACTGATGCGTAGATTCCTTCTTTTTGGCCGATTTCCTGTGCATCATCTGCAATCTTTTTCAGGAACTGATCAGTTGTTTGGTTTTGACTGAAATGGAACGAGCCATCTAATCCATCTAAAATAGATGAGCCGCCTGTCAGCGAACCTGAAGCAGCAGGTAAACCTGCTAAGTTTACTCGGACAGCAAAATCAGGCGTGAAATCTGAAATAGAAGTTACTCGAACTTTATCTCCTGGTTGGGGCGCATGGATAAATTGTCCGTTCCCAATATAGATACCTACATGGTGAGTAACACCGGAAGAAGGTCCCCAGAAGACGAGATCGCCAGGTTGGGCCTGACTTACTGGAATCTGCGTACCTGCATATTGCTGTTCGCCTGTCCAGCCACCGATATAATGACCGGTTGCTTTCATATATACGTAATAAGTCAAACCAGAACAGTCAAAAGTATTTGGACCTTTTGCTCCCCATACGTATGGTTTTCCAAGATGCTTGAATGCTTCTCGAACGATTGCTTGTTGGACATTTGTTGCATTTGTAGGCAATACAGCATCAATTGGTGATTTTACAACAAAATCAGAAGAAGCAGAAGATGGATTCTCTATACCGCTTTGATTTGCTGTATTTGGACGAGACGAAGCATTGTTCGTTCCGCCATTCGATGAACCATTGTTTGGATGGTTTGGTTCTCTCTGAGTATTTCCATTGTTATTCGATCCAGATGGGTTTGTTTGATTCGAAGAATTCCCGCTGTTCGAATTATTGTTATTATTATTTGAATTATTTGAACCATTATTATTGTTGCTATTGTTGCTATTGTTGTTATTACCCTCATCTGGTTTATTTGGCGTTTCCGGATCTGGTGTACTAGGGACTTCTTCACTAGGATCAGTTGGTTCCTCTGTTGAAGTATCCGGTACAGGTTCAAATTCTGCAGTAATAGATAAATTGTTCGTACCTACTGTAAAAGTCTTTGCCTCATAGTTCACTTCTTTAGCACCATTCACAGCGACGGAAGCAATTTGTTCACCTTCAGCTGGCGTAATAGTGTAAGTCACCTTTGTTCCTGCTGATAAACCTTCTACCGTTCCGCTTTCTGTGATATTCAAAGGTTGCTGTTCAGCGGTATCCTCTGACGAAGCAGTTAATTGGATCTTCCCTATCAAAGAAGGAGCAATCGTAAGGGTATATGTCTCGGCTGGTTTTTCATTTTCTGATGGATCAGCCGGATCAGTTGGTTCGGACGATTCTGTTGATGAGTCAGTTGTTCCGGTTGTGCCTTCTGTAGAAGAATCCGTAGTTTCGCTAGTAGATGAGCTGGAAGTAGACGTACCTGTTGAGACTGTTTGATCGGTTATTTGATTATCTACAGCAAATACGGCATTAGTCGACAAAACAGTAGGAGCAATCAGCCAAGTAGCAGCTAGCAAACGCATCGTTTTTTTGTTTTTCATAATAAACTAGTCCTTTTCCTTTCATTGATTTTCTGTTTTATTCAGCATTCATAAGTTATTCGATTGAACAGATAATCGTGTCGAAAAGCTTTTTCTTTCCATGAATCTGCTTGTGTATTCTAAATAAAACAAGTTGTAAAAAAGCAACGAGCAGTCATTCGTTGTGGTTTGATGTTCATTTTATTGCATAAACCATCTTTGTTTGGGGATAAACAAGTGGGGATAAAAATGGTCATGCATATGTAAATTATACCAAAGATTGGAGAGCATCACAAAAAATTTATAAAAATAACGATCCTAAAAAAGAAAAAAACTGAAATATGTGATAAGCATCTCATACTTCAGCCTTTTTTCGTTCATTATTCGTACGACATTAGGTCCTCATCAAACCCGCTAATAAGGGTGGTGATCATTGCTACGACTAGACTAACAGCCAATCCTGCTAAGTACCAGAAAAAAGTACCGGAAATAAAGGCTGGCAATGTGGTCAGGCTACCAAATACAAAAGCGATCGCTTTCACTTGAGCAAATCCCATGACAGCTCCACCAGCAGCTGCACCGATGCAAGCAGCAACAAATGGTTTTTTCAATGGAATCGCGATTCCGTAAACAGTAGGCTCGGTCACTCCCGCAAGTAAAATCGAAGCGAAAGCAGAACCAGAAATCGAACGTGTTTTTGAACGTTTACTTCGGAGGAATACCCCTAAAGCTGCACCAGCCATTCCAAAATTAGCTGCTCCTGTCAACGGAACGATACGGTCGAACCCATAAGCTGAGATATTGCTGATCATGACAGGATTTACAGCCCATTGGATACCAAATATCACCAAAATGTTCCAGCCTCCAGCGATGATTGCTCCACTGATCGGTCCGTTAATATCCATCATCCAAGTAATTGCTGCAGCTAAACCTTCACCAAGATAAACACCGGCAGGTCCGAAGACCATTAATGTCAAAGGAACCGTGATGACTAATGAAAGTAAAGGTACAAATACTAATTGCATGTTTTCACGAATATATTTTTTAAGGAATCTTTCGACAAAAGAATAAAAGAAAATACCTAAAATCGCCGGCATGACAGTAGACGTGTACTGCATCAGCACTACAGGAATCCCCAGAAAATCAGTAGCTGCTTTACCACTATCTGAAAGTAAAGAGGTCAAATTTGGCTCAATCAGCGCTGCAGCAATGACAGCCGCGATATATCCATTCACTTTAAACGTTTTGGCGGCAGAAAAAGCGAGAAAGATTGGCAGAAAATAAAAGACAGCATTCGACGCAGCAGACAAAATATGATAAGTCCCGCTCGTTTCACTAAGCCAGCCAATCGTAGTTGCTAAAACAACCAGACCTTTTAATATACCAGAACCGGCAAATAGGGGAATGATTGGCGTAAAGATTTCCGATATCAAACCAAATAGTTTTTCGATCGGATTTAACTTTTCTTTCGGAGCTGAATGATCGATTTGACGTGTCAATTCCTTATAAGCAGGGGCCAATCCCTGATCCATAATTACTTCTGCATATCTATCGAGTAAAATGAAATATTTGATGGAAGGGATTTGCTGCTTTAATTTTTCTACATTTGCTGCTGGCTGTTTTTGTAATTTGATACGAAGCCGAGTCGCACATGGGAGGACAGAATCAATATTGTCTTTTCCCCCTAACTGATCAATCAGCAGATGAATCTGTTCGGACAGTACCATCTGTTCAGGATTCATTGTCGTTTCCATTAGAAGACCACTCCACTCACTAAGATAATATTGGCATAAGGTGTCATCTCGCCTGTACGAATAAATGCATGGCAGTTATTCAAATCTTTTTTCATTTCTTCATGTGGGATAAAGCTAATCGGTGTATCTGGTAACAGTAATTTGATTTTTTCCAATATTTCCGGATTCATTGTCTTTATTTCTTCTGCCAATTCAATGGATTGTACTTCAAGTTCTTCTAAAACGTTCTCTAAAACAGATAAAAAGCTTGGAAGTCCGTTTGAAACAGCTAAATCTATTTTTTCAGTACCAAAGGGAACAGGCATGCCTGCGTCCCCGATACTTAATTTGTCAAAGTGTCCCATTTGTGCGATTACTCGTGAAATATCTGAATTGATGACTTTTCCTTTTTTCATGTTTGTTTCTTCCTCTCGTTGTTAATTTATGACTGCTGATTGTTCTAAAGCTTCACGGTAAGGGATAGAAGGTTGCGCACCGTAAGACTGTACGGCAATAGAAGAGGCTAGATTTCCATAAAGGATCGCTTCTTTCAAGTTACCAAGGTCTGGCTGAAGTGTGCTGCTCAATGCCCCAATAAATGTATCACCTGCGGCTGTCGTATCGACAGCATCTACTTTAAAAGCAGGGACGATACCGTGTTCTTTTTCTGTGTGGTAGAAAGCACCGGCACTGCCCAATGTAATGATTACTGTTCCAATGCCTAATTCATGCATTTTTTCAGCTGCTGCGACCAAATTGTCATGGTCTGTAACTCTGATTCCTGTAATAATTTCTGTTTCTGTCTCATTTGGTATAATGATATCTGTCTTTTCGAGTAGTTCAGTAGGAATGGTTTCTCTAGCTGGTGCAGGATTCAGGATCGTTGTTTTTCCTGCGTCTTTTGCAATAGAAAAAGCTAGGATCGTCGCATCTAAACTACTTTCGAATTGAGCAATAATAAAGTCACTGTTTGTAATCAATTCTTTGTTCTTTCGAACTTCTTGTTCATGGAAAGCATTATTTGCGCCTGCATGAATCAAGATACTGTTTTCTCCTGCGGCATCCACCATAATCATTGCTTGTCCGGTTGCGGCGCCCTCAATTTCAGCAATTCCAGATGTATCGATGTTTTCTTTTGTCAGTAGATCCAACAATTGCTGTCCTTCACTGTCAGTTCCAACACCTCCAATAAAAGATGTTCGTGCGCCTGAACGTTTGGCTGCCACTGCTTGGTTGGCGCCTTTGCCTCCGCCAGCGTGAAAAATCTCATGTGCATGCATCGTTTCTCCTGGTTTTGGCATTTTGGTTAAACGAAGGGTAGTGTCTATATTAATACTTCCAATTACTGTAACCGTGTTCATTTCACAAACCTCCAACTATCTCATTTATTTTGATGGGAAGAATTATTTTTTAAAACGTTTTAGTAAAACGTTTTAATAGTTCGATAAAAATATAGCACACCTTGAAAGCTATTTCAAGGGTGCAGTCGAAAATCTTTTTTCTAGTCGTACAGGTAGCCGTTTTTCTTCCCACTCTTTTTCTGGGAATTGGATTCGATCTAACAATAATTGGGCAGATGTTTGCCCCAATTCGAAGATTGGTTGTGCGATTGTCGTCAGTTTTGGCTTGATATATTCGCACATATCTATATTATCATAGCCAATAATGCTATAGTCTTCTGGGATGCTTTTTCCAGCTTCCTCTAATCCGCGATATAATCCAAAAGCTAATTCATCATTTAAAGCAAACACACCAGTTGCAGCAGAATCAAGAAGTTTGGCTGTGATTTGGTAGCCGCCTTGTTTTGAGAACTGTGTAGGCAAGAGGATCAGTCGGTCATGAGGGATTTGGTAAACATCAAGAGCAGATTTAAACCCATCAATCCGAGCGTGGACATTTTCTGGCAGATTTTCAGGATAGACAAGGGCGATCGTTTGATGTCCTAGACTAAGTAGGTGCATACCTGCCAGATAACCACCGCGAAAATCGTCTGTTCGTACGGCATCACTAAATCCTTCAGATTTTTTTTGATCCAAAACAATGAAGGGCCGGCCTTGTTTTTTCAAATTTTCGTTGATTGCATTCGTAGAGACAGCAGAAGTCGCAATAATGAATCCATCCACACCTCGACGTGTGAGCTCGGCTAGGTACTCGATTTCTTTTTGATGATCAGAATCAGCATTACATAATATCGTGACGAAGTTCTGATTGTACAAGATATCTTCAATTCCTCGCATCAATGTACTGAAGAATGGATTCGTGATATCAGGAACGAGTACGCCAATCGTTTTCGTTTCCTTGGTAATCATTTGTCTAGCAAAATAATCAGGTTGATAGCCTAATTCTTCTTTAGCAGCTAAAACTTTCTGAACGGTTTTCGGACTGAATTTCTCTGTATTTCCATTTAATATCAAGGAGACAGTTGTGATTGAAACACCGGAAAGTTTAGCGACTTCTTTGATTGTGATCTTTTTTTTCACCATGTTCATACTCCTATCTAAATCCTGTGGTTATTTTCCCATGAAATCAAAAAGAAGTAAATGAAAATCACATACGCTAGTACCCTATTTGCTTTGTTGGATCGCTTCGATTATTTGTTTCGTTGAACGTACTCGTGCAGTTTTCGGAAATATCTTTTTTATGAACAATTGATGCGATTCTTTGTCGCGATCACTACAAGCATCTTCAGCAAGCACGACATGGTACCCGTGTTGAAAGGCATCTAATGCAGTAGCATATACACCGTTTGTTGTCGCTACACCGCTTAAAATGATGGTTTCGATTCCACGACGGCGAAGTTGAAGATCAAGAGAAGTACCAAAAAAAGCACTTGGATTGTATTTTGTGATAGTCAACATATTGTCTGTATCTTTCAAAGAATCCTTCAAAAGTAAATCAGTGAATTCTGGAGGTACAGAAGCAGCAGTCATTCCACCCATATCAGTTTGTTGACTCAAATAAGGGAAAGTGGAGATGTCTACATTCACTAAAACTTTCAAGGCAGCGGTACGTTTCAATGTTTTTGCTAACGAATCATTGTTTGTCAGAATAGATGCTGCAGTGTGTGGAGAGAGTGTACCGTTATTTACGATCCCTTTTTGCATGTCGATCGCGACAAAAGCAGTTTTTGATAAATCAAAAATCATATTTTTCTTTAAATCATTCATGATGTTCCTTCTTTCAAATAACAATGTTTTTTATGTAAGTAAATCATAAATCGTTTATTTGTCAACTAAATAAAGAATTCCTTTCTTTAGTCTAGAGAAATTCAATGGTAAAATGAATAAGTGTGAGAAAACGCATTCGATGCATAGATATAGCGAGAAATATCGTGAAAATGGAGGAATCAGAGTGAAGTATGTCGAAGTAAAAAATGAATACAAACGATACAAGATGGGAGAAACGACCATTACAGCAAATGACGATATTTCTTTTTCAATTGAAAAAGGCGAATTAGTGATTATACTTGGCCCTAGTGGAGCGGGAAAGTCAACGATTCTTAATATTTTAGGTGGGATGGACACACCTGATGAAGGGCAGATTATTATTGATAACACAGATATTGCACAATTTTCAGACAAGCAGCTTACTGCTTACCGACGAACAGATGTAGGGTTCGTCTTCCAATTCTACAATCTCGTTCCTAATCTAACAGCAAAAGAAAATGTGGAATTGGCAACGGAAGTTTCCCCTGATGCGCTTGATCCTGTCGAAGTATTGACGCAAGTGGGCCTAGCTCATCGATTGAATAACTTTCCGTCCCAATTATCAGGAGGCGAACAGCAGAGGGTTTCCATTGCTCGAGCATTAGCCAAAAACCCTAAACTGCTTTTATGTGATGAGCCGACAGGTGCACTGGATTTTGAAACAGGAAAGCAAGTATTGAAATTATTGCAAAATGCTAGCAGACAACACGGCAATACTGTTTTGATCATTACACATAATTCTGCTTTAGCGCCCATCGCTGACAGAGTTATCCACATCAATGATGCGAAAGTAAGGTCAGTTGAATTGAATGAGCATCCTTCATCCATTGATGAGATTGTATGGTAGGAGGATTTTATGAAAACAAAAACATATCTTAAAGCAGGTTTTCGCGAAATCCGGCAATCTAAAGGGCGGTTCATTGCAATCATCCTTATTGTCATGCTAGGAACACTTTTATTCGTAGGTGTCAAAACTGCTGGACCTGTCATGCAAAAAACGATGGATCACTATGTTGATACAGCAGGACTTTCTGATTTGCAAATCGTTTCTACTGGTGGTTTGACACAAAAAGATATCGCTCAAGCAGAAAAGATCCCAGATGCAAAAGTAGAAACAGGGAAACAGTTCTATTATTCCAATACTGGCAAAAATGAAGTGATTCAAATCTTTTCTTATAACAAAAATAGCAGGCAGAACAAGCTACAATTAATTGATGGAAAACGCCCGGAAAAATCCAACCAACTTTTATTAGATGAAAAAGCGGAGAATGAAGGGTATAAAATCGGTGATGTCTATCAGATTGATTCAGATGAATTGAAAGAAAAAGAGTATACCATCACTGGCTTTGTCCGTTCTCCATTGTTCATCAACAATTTGGAGAGAGGATACGCGAATGTCGGAAATGGTAGCGTGGATTATTTTGTCTATTTGCCTGAATCCAATTTCAAGACGGATATTTATTCTGTCTTATATCTGGATTTTACGAACGTAAAGAATTTGAATACGTACAGCAAAGCTTACAAAGATAAAATGGAGCAAAATCAAGAAAAGGCAGAAAAGTATTTACAAGATCGACCCGAAGAACGCTTAGAAGAGCTGAAAAAATCGGCAAACGAAGAATTAGAACCAGCACAGCAAAAAATAACAGAAGGCAAAGCACAAATAGCACAGGGAAGAACACAGTTAGAAGATGCTAAAAAACAGTTAGCGCAGCAGTCAGCAGCTATCCAGCAGCTTCCTGAAGCGCAACGGACAATCGCTGTACAAACTTTGTCTCAACAAGAAGCTCAACTCGCTGAACAAGAAAGGCAGTTAGTTGAGAAAGAACGAGAACTAGCTTCTGCAGAGGAAGAATGGAACGAAAATGCAGAAAAAATTGAAAATTTAACTAAACCATCATACCTATACAATGAACGTTCAGAAAATGTCGGGTTTCAAGAATTTGGTGATCTGGCTGAACGTATCGCAGCAATCGCCAATGTTTTTCCTGTTTTCTTTTTCTTTATTGCCGCATTGATCACCTTTACGACAATGACGCGTATGGTAGAAGAAAACCGCAGGGAAATCGGAACATTGAAGGCGTTAGGTTATACGAAAGTTGAAATCGCAAAAAAATATGCAATCTATGCAAGTCTAGCCTCAGGAATAGGCATTGTTTTAGGAACGATATTAGGAACGAATCTTTTACCAAGGATCATTTTTGAACTATCTAACGAGCGATATGACATTGGGAGTGCCCTTGTTTTTTATGACTGGCCACCGATTTTACAAGCAGCTGCCGCATTCTTCATTGCCGCATTTGGCGCTGCAATGATTGTTTTGTTCAAAGATCTAAGAGAACGGCCTGCTGCACTGCTTCAGCCGAAAGCACCGAAGCCAGGGAAACGTATTTTTCTTGAATACATCACTCCGCTGTGGTCACGCCTTAGCTTTAATCAAAAAATCAGTTATCGAAATCTCTTCCGATACAAGTCAAGAATGCTTATGGCGATTATCGGAATTGCTGGATGTGCCGGTCTGATGGTTGCGGGCGTGGGATTGAAAGATTCTCTAAGTTCTGTCTCAGCCAAACAATTTGGACCGATCATTGACTATCAAGCAATTGTTACATTAGATTCATCCACGGAAGAGAATCATCAAAAAGCAGCGGATATGTTGCAGCAGCAAGAAAAAGTAAATGAGATCCTAGCTATTCATACTCAAACCGTAGAATTGAGAAAAAAAGGGCATGCTTCACAAAGTCTGACAGTGATCGTACCGAGTAAAACAGCTGATTTTGATCGTTTTATCCATTTAACAGATCTTGAAGAGAACCCACGTTCCTTACCTAAAGCAGGAATCGCTATTACGCAAAAAGCAGCAGAACTATTTGACTTATCTACAGGAGATCATATATCGCTTTATGATGAAAATCAAAAAGAATGGAAAGTCGAAGTAAAAGAAATCGTGAAAAACTATCTAGGCAGCTTTATTTATCTGTCCCCTGAATATTATGCTTCAGTGACTAATCAATCGATGTCGGATAATGCATTTTTGCTGCGTACAGATAAGATGACAACGAAAGAAGAAGAAATGCTTTCCGAGAAACTGCTGGCTACAGACGCTGTGACAAATACGTCTTTCATGTCCAAACAAATCGAAACGCAAGAAGAATCAATGGCGAACTTAGACTCGGTTGTATTAATCTTTGTCGTATTGTCAGGATTGCTGGCTTTTATCGTCTTGTATAATCTAACTAATATCAATATTTCTGAACGTGTACGCGAATTATCTACGATAAAAGTCCTTGGATTTTTTGATAAAGAAGTCACGATGTATATTGTTCGAGAAAATATCATCTTTACTCTCTTAGGGATCATTGGAGGATTTGGTGTAGGATATGTATTGACTGACTTTATCTTACAACAAGCATCTATGGAGAATGTCATCTTTCCATTAGTGATTACATGGTGGGCTTATGTTTTATCAGCAGGATTAACCATCGTATTCACGGTTATTGTGATGATTGTTACCCATTTCAAATTAAAGCATATCGATATGATTGATGCGTTGAAATCGAATGAATAAAAATAGAGGTTGTGAAATCAGCGGTTTGACCTGAGTATTAGAGAAACAAACGGCAAAATAGTTCCTCATATTTTGCCGTTTTTTGAGCGAATACCGAAGGCCAGCTGATTGAACACCGTTTAAGAAAGAGGTTGTGACAGAAGTGGTCAGCTTCAAGAAATAACAAGGAATTTACGAAAATGGCTTCTCAAATTTTTATGACATTTCGGCTTATTTCCGAAGAAGCTACTTCTGGAACACTGTGTATAAGAGGTTGTAAAATCAGCGGTTTGACCTGAGTATTAGAGAAACAAATGGAAAAATAGCTCCTCATATTTTGCCGTTTTTTGAGCTAATACCGAGGGTCAGCTGATTGAACACCGTTTAAGAAAGAGGTTGTGAGTCTGCCGTTTCACTCTGAGTCACAAGGAGCAATTTCAAAAAACAGCTCCTCATATTTTTCATTTGAAAGGACTTATTGTCGTAGATGCAAGCTTTTGAACAACATTTATAGAAGAAACAAGAACTTTAAACAAGAGACTAGACAAATACATGTCTGTTCTCTTGTTTTTTATTGGACAACACCCTCTTAGGAAGTATAAAGATAAATTTTACAAACGCTTTCGGTTCAGTTATAATAATAAATGATAACTTGTATATATAAGTTGTGATAAGTAAGAAATCAGTTGAATGGAGGCAAATATCCATGACATTTAAAGACAAAGTCATTTATCAAATCTATCCCAAATCTTACAAAGACAGTAATGGTGATGGAATTGGAGATTTAAAAGGAATTAAAGAAAAACTGCCATATTTGAATGATCTAGGGATCGATATGATCTGGCTAAATCCTATTTATCCAAGTCCTCAAAAAGACAACGGTTATGATATCTCTGATTACACAGCCATCGATCCTATCTTTGGTACGATGGAAGAATTCGAGCAACTAATAGCTAAAGCAAAAGAATACCAAATAGAAGTCATGCTTGATATGGTATTGAATCATGTTTCGACAGAACATGAATGGTTCAAAAAAGCACTAGCAGGGGATCAGTATTATCAGGACTTCTTCATTTTAAGAGAAGAACCAACGGACTGGGTATCAAAATTTGGTGGAAGTGCTTGGTCACCTTTTGGAGATACAGGGAAATATTATCTGCACTTATATGATCAGACACAAGCTGACTTGAACTGGCGGAACCAAGCAGTAAGAGAGGAATTATTCAAAGTAGTTCGTTTTTGGATGGAAAAAGGGGTAAAAGGATTCCGTTTCGATGTTATCAATGTTATCGGTAAAGACGAGCAATTGAAAAACAATAAAGAAAATGATGGTAAACCTGAATATACGGACAAACCAATCACCCATACGTATCTAAAAGAATTGAACCAAGCAACGTTTGGGACGGATTCCACTATCATCACAGTCGGTGAAATGAGCTCTACGACGATCGAAAATTGTATCTTGTATACAGAACCTAGTAGAGAAGAATTATCAATGGTCTTTAATTTTCATCACTTGAAGGTCGACTATGAAAATGGCAATAAATGGTCAACTCCTCCATTTGATTTTGCAGAATTAAAGCGACTGTTCCATACTTGGGGAGAAAAGATGAGTGATGGTAATGGCTGGAATGCTTTATTTTTTAATAACCATGATCAGCCACGTGCGCTCAATCGGTTTGTAGCTATCGATCAGTATCGAAAACAAGGAGCAGAGATGCTAGCAACCATGATCCATTTAAATCGTGGAACACCATATATTTATATGGGAGAAGAAATCGGCATGGTCGATCCAGACTATTCCTCAATTTCCGACTATATTGACGTAGAAAGTTTGAATGCTTACAAGTTGCTCCTTGCACAAGGATGCACAGAAAAAGAGGCGTTCCGTCGAATCAAAGCAAAATCTCGTGATAACTCTCGAACACCCATGCAATGGTCCGATGCAGAACAAGCAGGTTTTACTACAGGAAAACCTTGGTTAAAAGTTGCAGGTAAGCTAGAAGAGATCAATGTAGAGAAAGAACAATCTTCTGAGGATTCTATTTTGTCCTATTATAAGAAATTGATTCGATTGAGAAAAACATATCCAATCGTTGCACAAGGCGATTATCATGCTTATGGAGCAGATCATCCGCAAGTTTATGGCTATCTTCGCCAATTTGAAGGGCAGCAGCTACTTGTATTAACAAATTTCTATGATAAAGATACAAGGATCACCATTCCAGAAGGATTCACAGAAGCCGCTATTCTTATCGATAATTATCCCGATACTGTTCTCCATCAAAACCTGGAGCTAAAACCATATCAGGCAATTGCTTTACTGAAAAACTAAAATAAAAAAGTATAAAACGCCGATCCTAAGAGCTATTCTCGTGAGATCGACGTTTTGTGTTTTATTTAAAATAATCTTCTTCAGAAAATGAAGAGTGTTCATACTCTCCTTTGTCGCCATAAAATTTATTGTAGCGTTGTTTGAATTTACGGAAAATAAAAGTAACGAGTAATTTGACTAGCGTATAGATAGGAATACCGAAAATAACGCCCACAATTCCCATTAGATCACCCATGACAAGCAAAACGATCAAGATCGTAATCGGATGGATCTGCAAACGATCACCCATTACTCGAGGAATCACCAAGTCACCATGGAGAAGTTGTACGGCAAACCAGACAATGACAAATTTGACAGCCATAAAAGTAGAGTCTTGGAATGCAATGATCAAACCCGGGAAAAAAGCGATAAACGGTCCAATATATGGAATAATACATAATAACCCAGCAGAAATAGCTAAAACACTGGCAAATTCTAATCCGATCAGTAAGAAACAAACCCAGTAGACTGCTCCAAGGATAAATGAAGCAATGATCTGCCCCTTTAGAAATGAACCCAATTGTTGATTAGCAATCTTTGTCAAATTTTTAAAATCTGTACGAAAGGCTGGTGGGACAATCGCTAAAACTGACTGATAAAATTTTTGAGGATTTCTCAAAAGAAAAAAAGTGACAATGGGCCCAGTAAATAAAGTAATGAAAATAGCTGTAACAGTTGAAAAAATATTGCTGATCCGTTGTGCGCCGCTTTCCCAATAATTTCCAATAAAGCCAGCTATATCAGACGTCACGTCATCAATAGAAGTAAAAAATTGATTAAATGAATCGGCAAAAGGTGTTTTTTCCAAAAATTGACGGAGACTCTCTTGGAAATCTTGAAATAAATCTGGCAAACTGCTAATCAATGTTTTTGTCTGTTCTTCAAGAAAAGGAACAAGCCATACACTTCCAAGCCCCAATAAAAATAAAATAATCACATAAACAATAATGACTGACAGGTTCCTCGAAAGGTGCTTGCTTAAACGTTTGATGACTGGTTCCAAAAGATAATATAAGATCAGCGCAAACAATAATGGGGGCAAGATAGTAGCGATAATAATCCCAACAGGCTTGAATATAAATGAAATCTGATGGAAAAAATAAATGATCAGTGCCAGCAGGATCACCATACCTAAAACATAGTAAGAGGTTTTGCCTCCCAAAAAGCGGATCAAACGATTCGTTGTATCTGTTTCTTTTTTCACTCATTTTCCTCCTTTGTCTATAACTTTATTATAGACAAAAGAGGGGATAAAAGGAAAATGATAGAGGTTGATGGAAAAAATATCGTGAATCATCCATACAAAAGTTCTCCTCAATTAAAATAAGAAAACGCTTGACAGCTCTTTTAACCCTATGATAAATTAAATTCTGTTGCTAAAACGTAACTATTACGATTTGCTAGAGGCGAATCGGAACATTCAAATGAAAGAAGATGAGAAGGAGTGTTATAAATGAAACGACTGATAGGTATATTGGCTACACTGGTTTTAACAGGTATGTTAGCTGGTTGCGGGGCAAGTGGAGAAGCAGGGGACAGTAAAGAAAAATTGAGCGTGATGACGACCTTTTATCCTATGTATGATTTTACAAAAGCAATCGTCGGGGATGAAGGAGAAGTAGAATTATTGATTCCAGCAGGGTCTGATTCCCACGATTATGAACCTTCTGCTAAAGACATGGCAAAGATCCAAGATACAGATATCTTTGTTTATAATGATGAAAACATGGAAACATGGGTCCCCGCAATCCAAAAAACATTACAAGAAGGCAACGTCCATACGATAAAGGCGACAGAAGGTATGCTTTTACTTCCGGGAAGTGAAGAAGGACATGATCATGACCATGAACACGGGGAAGAAGGTCATACACATGAGTTAGACCCGCATGTATGGTTAGCACCAAGTTTAGCAATCAAGCAGGTAGCAAGCATACGTGATCAGCTAATTGAAGCCTACCCAGAAAAACAGGAAGTATGGACAAAAAATGCAGCAGCCTATACCGAGAAACTTCAAGCACTCCATCAGCTTTATCAAGAAACATTTAAGCAAGCAAAACAAAGATCTTTTGTCACGCAACATGCTGCATTCAACTATCTGGCATTAGAATATGGATTGAATCAAGTATCTATTGCTGGTCTTTCTTCTAGTGAAGAACCGTCTGCGGCGAGAATCGCTGAACTGAAACACTTTGTTAAAGAACATGGGATCAACTATATTTATTTTGAAGAAAACGCCAAAGATAGTATCGCCAGAACGTTAGCAAACGAAGCAGGTGTATCTTTAGAAGTATTGAATCCTTTGGAGGGGTTGACGAATGAACAAATAGAAAATGGAGAAAACTATCTTTCTATCATGGAAGCAAACCTCGAAGCGTTGAAAAAAACGACAGAGACAGAAAACCCGTTAGAAGATACTTTGACCCCCAAAAAAGAAAAGAGCGTCTATAACGGTTATTTCGAAGACGAGGAGGTACAAGATCGCTCTCTTTCAGATTGGTCAGGAACTTGGCAGACAGTAGATACGTATGTAGAAGATGGGACATTTGATCCTGTTTTTGAATATAAAGAAAAATTGAATCAGGATAAAACAGCACAAGAATATAAAGAATACTATACGAAGGGCTATCAAACAGATATTGCTTCAATCAAGATCGGTGAGAAAGAGATGGCATTTACGTTTAAGGATGGAACAACGAAACGTTCAAATTATCGTTATGTAGGGAAAGAAATCTTGACCTACGAAGCAGGAAACCGTGGTGTAAGGTATCTATTCGAAGCAGAAGATAAGGAAAGTGGCGCGTTTAGATATATTCAATTCAGTGATCACACGATTGCACCGGCTGACTCCGAACATTTTCATTTATATGCAGGAAATGAAAGTCAAGAAGCATTGCTAAAAGAAATGGAAAATTGGCCAACATTTTATCCAGACACAATGGATGGCCGTGAAATTGCACAGGAAATGCTTTTGCACTGAGAGACAAAAAGAACCGAAGGGTTTGGATCGGCTGATTATTTAGTCGGTCCAAACTATTCGGTTCTTTTTATGAAATTAACTTTTTTAATCCACGGATAGAGACAGGGATAGTCTCACCGTTTGCCAACGTGACTTCTCTGGTTTTTTTATTAATCGACCGCACGTTTTGTGTGTTGATAACATAAGATTTATGGCAACGAATAAAATTCCGATGCATTTTCTCGATTTCTTTGATCTTCTCGTAGAATTGCAATTGAGCATGAGTCAAATGAACTTCCAATTTATGTGGTGCGCCTAACGAAGTAGAAAAATATTGGATTTCTTTGATCGGTAAAAATTTGATCTCATCATTGAACTCTATTTTGAAGATATCTTTTTGGATCTGGGACATTTGAAAATCTTCAAAAATTTTGCTCAGGATCTGCTCGACATTTTCTTTTAAATCATAAAGGTCTTCTTTCACAATATAGTCAGTCGGCTCAATGTTGCTTTTTAAGATTTTCATCGACATTTCCGTATGAGAAGTCACGTAGATGATTTTTCCTAAAGGATCTAATTCACGGATCAATTTACCAATCGCTACGCCATCCATTTCACTGTCTTCTAATTCAATATCTAAAAAGTAAATACCAAAAGAAGAAGTTCTGATCTTGGCCGCATTGAGAAGTTCTTCCGGATCAGAGGTAGAAATATGAACATAACTGTCTAAGTTTTCAATCATGATCCTGTTTTTGATCACCGTTGATAAAACTTCCAATTGTTTTGGATCGTCTTCACAAATATAAATGGGAATCATATCATTACTCCTTTATTTTATTTGTATATAAATCGTTTGAGAAAAACGTTGGTTTTCAATTGATGTTTCAAGGAAAAGATAAGGGTTTGTCTTTGTCAATTCATCCAAGATAAACAAGCCAAGTCCTTCGTTTTTTGGATTTGTTTTTGTTGAGAAACCTTTTTGTTTCAACTGGTTTAACGGTAATGTATTGGTTGTTGTATTGATTACACGAATCATCACGGAATGATTTTTCTTGATGATTGTCAATTCGATCTTTTTCTTCTTTGCAGCACTAGCTCCTTCAATCGCATTGTCCAAGATAATACCAAGCATACGTACAAGGTTTACCGTATGTTTCGTATCCAACTCGATTGGCTTAGGAAAATGAAGCTGGACGATCAATCCTTTTTCCTGTGCCATCATAAGTTTTAATGACAGCAAACTGCGTATTTCAGGAACTTTCATATTATCCAACATACTTAGATTGGCCGGGAAAAGGTTCATCATCTGGCGTGTAGGCAATATCGTTTGATCGTAGTACGACCGTAATCCTTCCAAGTCGCCTTCTGCAATGTAGCTGTGAAGAGAAAAGAGCAGATTTTGGTAATCATGTTTGAATTCTCTCAAGTCTTGATAGTTTTTTTCCAGATCTTTGATATAATCCTGCTGCATCCTGACTTGTTGCTCTAACAACTGATCAGCTAATTTCTTATTAGAGATTTTCCAATAATAAACCAAGATGATCAAGCCGACACACAGATAGAGAATAAAAAAACTAGTATTCAAAGCTAAGACATCAGGTGTTTCACCAGAAAAACGGGTATAAAAAATAATGATATAGTATGTAAATAATATCAACGTCCCAATCGTACCGATCATACGGCGGTCCACTGTGTGAAACCAAGTCTCTAACGATTTTTTAAAACAAAAAGCTAATAAAGCAGATAAAAGAGCGGATAAGGCAATGTGAAAATACTGCAAGGAATCTCCTGGTTCAACAACCGCAGATTTCAAAACAAAAAAATCGCCGATGCTTGTTAAATGATCTCCTAAAAGCGACGTCAATAATCCAAAAGGAAGCGCGTAAACTAATTGTTGACGCGAAGTCGAAAAGAAGAAAAAAGTAAGCATCAGCATTCCTATAGCAATTAGAGCAGTAAAAATCCCTAAAACTGAGTAGACCCATCCAATCAAAACGCAAGAAATCAGAGTGACTCCTGCAAACAGATAATTGTATCGGATATGATGGTCAATCAATAAGATACAAATTGTGTAAATCAAATATTGCAACGCTATGGACCATAAAAACATAAAGTACAGCTCCCATTGATTTTTACCAAATTATAGCACAATTAGCGTATTATTTTTTTAATTTTTCAGGGATTTTGAATTCAGAACTCATACCAAAGCAGCAGCCAGATACAAAAAAGTCAGATAAGTTAGTTAATTGTTTAATGATTGTTTTTTTCATGAAAGATTCCTCCAAAATTCATCAAGTAGTTTGTAATAGGAAGCAACGTAGCTATTTCTAAAACAATCCCAAGTAGCAAATAGGTAGAAAAGTAAGAAGCTGAGAAAAATAAAGTGATGAGAGAAAAAATTAGAAACATGCTGATCGCCTTCTTTAATAATGGTGGACGTTTCTCGGGTTCAATGGGATTGATGGCTGTACCTCTTGATCCATAGCGAAGCAGTAACAAAAAGCAGCTGATTAACAAAAAGACCATCATTGGGAAGGAGATAGTCAATTGCAGATGTTTCATCACCAAGGGAACGCCCCATAAATAAAGCAGTGTCCACAGCAGACAAACGAATTCAGAGTCGGAATGCAATCCATAAGCATATCTGCGGATGCAGATATAGGAAAGAAAGGTGATTCCTGTTTCCGCCCATGAGCCCGTCACCAGAGAAAACACTAGAACGACCGCTAGTTTTCCAAGGTTGTTCAATAAAACTTCTAAGGCAAATTTTACTTGGACATACACCATATCTTCTTCCGATTTGTCTCCGCTGAATAAGGTTTCTAATAATTTGTTCACAACTTTATCTTTCATCTCATACGTACCTCCACCACAAATTCTATGCTAAAAAAAATAAAAAACGTGTTTTGTTTCATAAAAAGTGGTTTTGACATCAAAACCGTCATGATTTCCTTAAAAAAATCTTCATTTTTTTAAATCCTTTCCAAAAAAGGTGACAGTTTTGATACGAAAAGTACATTTTATGACAAGTTTGTGTTTTTTCGAGTATTTTATGTTAAAAATTTACTGACCTTAGAAAAGGTGATGGAGGGATTCTTATGGAAAATGAACAATTGTTTGAAGTCGGCGAAACATATGCATTTAAATCTGATTTATTTGAATCACCAATAAAAGGAAAAATAGAAAAAATCTATGAAAATAGCGTGATGATACGTGTCATGAATTGCGCAGCAGAAGACAATGATACCGCTCATAATCTGCACTGGCAGTTAGTCGTACGCAAATCAAGTACAATAGAAGAATAAAAACAGATAAAATGTTGAGAGCATAAAAGAGTAGAAGTTCATCCATTCTACTCTTTTATTTTCATGAATAGGCGTGACTTCTAGCTACTATTGGCGAAGCAGCCTTTAAGGAGCAGATAAAGTCAAGGCTTTTATTTCTATAAATGAAGTAGTAAAATGAAGAACAGATTTTATTACAGGAAGGATGCCGATAATTGTGATTATTGTTGCAGGAACGATCGGTGCAGGGAAAAGCACACTGACTGAAATGCTTGCCCAAGATTTAGAAACAAAACCTTTTTATGAGAACGTGGAGGATAATGAAGTATTGCCACTGTTTTATTCTAATCCGGAAAAGTATACTTTTTTATTGCAGATATTTTTTTTGAACAAACGTTTTTTGGCGATTAAAGATGCTTTCAGCCATGATGACAATGTACTAGACCGCTCCATCTACGAAGATAGTATGTTGTTTCATCTGAATGCCGATTTAGGGCGTGTTTCTGAAGTAGAAGTAAAGCAGTATGAGGGTCTTTTAGAGACGATGCTGAAGGAATTAGAAGAAATTTCGCCGCAAAAGAAACCGGATCTACTGGTTTATATTCGTGTATCCTTTGAAACTATGTTAGCAAGAATCAAAAAACGAGGTCGGGAATATGAACAGCTAGAGCAAGATCCTGAACTCTATTCCTACTATAAAGAACTCAATCGACGTTATGAAGAATGGTATGAACAGTTTGATATATGTCCCAAAATAGTAATCGATGGGGACAAATACGATTTCGTAGCCGATCCAGCATGTGGAGAACAAATCGTACAAGAAATCAAGATGCGGGCAAAGAAAATGACAGAAGAGGCAGATGGCCAGTCGATCCGCTACACTACAAATAACCCGAAAGCAAAGGGTATCTTTACAACTAAATAATAAAAAAACTAAGCAAATTGCTCACTCACAAAATTTCTTTGTGAACAGCATCCTGCTTAGTTTTTTTGATTCAGGGGAATCAAAAGGTGAAACGGTTCGTATGATAAAACTGCCATAACTGAAATGTCTGAGTGAGGGCCATGATCAAGAATAAAATAGAAACGACCAAAATCGAATGGGCGCCAAACAAATGATGACAGAATACAAGGACAATAGCCCCTGCGATAAAGGCAAGAACGACAGTTAAATAGTGGAAAAATCGATCAAAATCTGCTTTTTCTTTAGAAATACAATAATCATATAAATTTGTTGCTACCCCTTTTAAATTTCCTGTTGTGAATAAATTGGTGTAGGCACGCCCGTTGATTTTATCAAAAGCCACCCACTGGATCGAGGCCGTAAAAGCAATTAAAATCGTTACTAATGCGGGATGCTCATGGACAGGTGCCAAACTGACAAAGAAAAAAATCACCGCTTCATAATATAGAACAAATAAGCGCCAGAAATGTTTTTCTTTTTTTCTAAAATAATCAATCAAATACTTTGTTAGAAGAATTCCTAAGAAAAAGAAAAGGGTAGACAATACTTTTTTGCCAACGCTTAGCCACTCTCCGTCAAAAGCTTGGATGATCGATAGGATGATATTGCCAGTTTGAGCAGAGGCAAAAGCACCATACTGGATATAAGTATAACTGTCCATTGCTCCTCCGATAAATGTCAGCAAAAGACCTATTGTACGCCCTTCGTGAAAGGAAGTCTGCATTTTTTTCATCACCTTTTATGAATATAATTTTGTCTTCCTTATCTTAGCATAAACGATTGAAAAAAAGGAAAAATTTTCAGAAAACTAAAATCATCTCGCTCCCCATTTTCATTTTTAGAAAGGTCTGTTAGTATAAAGAAAAAATAGACAACGAGATTTTAAATAATCAAATTGGAAGAAACAACTTCAAAGAAGAAAGATGGGAAGGAAATCAATCAGTTGGATGAAAAAGAAATTCTCCGATTACAAAAAGAACTGAATCGTTGGGAGAACAAATATAAAAAGCTTCAACAAGTCTTTCGGCTACAAGAAGAAATCATTGCTACCTATGAAGCGGCTTATGGAGAAGCCCCTGGACTTATTGAGGAAGAAATGCAGGAAAAAGAAAGCAAAGAAAACAACACTTTCTTTAAAATGATGGAGAAACGTTCTTATAATCGCTTCAATCAAGAACAAAAAGCAGCTATCACATACGATATGCAGAAACATCTTCGAATCATAGCGGGAGCTGGGAGCGGCAAGACGCAAACAATCTGTGCAAAAGCGGTGTACCTGATGACACAAAAACAAGTAGACGAAGAACGCATACTGATGATTACTTTTACACGGAATGCTGCAAATGAACTAAAAAAACGAGTAGATAATTTCAGCCAAAGGAAAACTGCTGTCCATATCGGAACATTCCACAGTATCTTTTTTAGGATATACAATGAGATTTGTCGAAAATTCCCTGATGTGGCAATGCAAGGGATACAAGGAGACTTTTCAAAAGATACTGCGCAAAAAGTAAATGCTGTTTTGCAACAGCTGATACGTAAATATAATCTTTGTCTTTTTGATCAATATGGAGAAAAAACGATTGCTTCTCGCTTAGACTATTGGCAGAATATGAACCTATCAATAGAAGAAATGATCCAGTTAGTTAAAGAAAAATATGATTCCATTGATAAGAATGCAAGACAACCGATATCAGAACGACTGTATGGATTGCTCACAGAACTCCAAGAACAAAAAAGAAGGCAGCAATTGTTAGAGTTCAATGATGTACTCCAAAATTTGAAAAGCGCTTTGGAGAATGACGAGATTCAGCGCTATATTGGACAGAAATATGATTATCTGTTTATTGATGAATTTCAGGATACTAATCCACTTCAATGGGAAATCGTGAAGCGGATGACAAAGGAAAACGGGATCAAGTTAATCGTTGTTGGAGATGATGACCAAAGTATCTATGGATTCAGAGGATCAGAGCCAGCATATATCAAGAACTTTGAAAAAGAATATCCTACTAAAACTCTTTTCTTATTAACTAATTACCGCTCTCGGGCAGCTATTGTCCAAGGAGCGAATAGATTGATCAGCTATAACAAAAATGATCGGATACCAAAGGCGATGATTCCAGCACAAAAAGAAGCGGGCATTATGGAGGCTTATTTGTTCTCAGATACAAAAGCAGAAAGCCAGTGGCTGATAAGTCAAATTCAGTCATTTATTCAAAAAAATGGGAAATATAAGGAATCGATCATATTATACCGATCGGCTTCGCAAACACAGCAACTTGTCCAATCTCTGCTGAAAACGAATATTCCTTTTGTACTGGAAGCAGATAGTCCATATGAAGGTATCTTTGGCATCAAGTCTTTCCAACAGTTCTATCAAAAAATCGTTCATTGGCAAACAGCACAGAATCCGCAAAAGAAAAATCAGGCCTATCAGCAGTTGCTGCGGCAGCTGATGGTAGACTGCTATCTGAAAAAAAGTGAATGTGATCAATACTTTTCTCCTAAATATCAAAATACAGCCATTACGGATTATATTTTGTCGGTAAGACCTAATTTAAAATCCAAATCTGCAGAAATCCGCCAGTTTGAGGAAGCGTTGCGTAAAACAGACCAGCATCAAGAAATCTATTCGCTTGTACAAAGCTATCTTCATCTGCCACGTATAGCTAAGGAAATCGATCAGAGTGATCAAGAATGGATACGAGAAGAAGTAAAGCAACATGCTACTTTTAGAAGTATCCAAGCCTTATCGCAAGAAACCCAAGCAACAGCTAAAGAATTAAAAACCCGCTTGATTGCTTACAGACAAGGAAAACTTGATGCGCTATGTATCCAGAGCATTCATAAAAGTAAAGGTCTTAGTTACAGAAATGTCTTTTTAATTGGCTGTAACGAAGGAAGTTTGCCTTATAACGGAGCAACAGAAAAGAAAGTCATTGACTCTAATGAAATAAAAGCAGAACCAGCGACGACGATAGAAGAAGAACGAAGACTATTTTATGTTGCGATGACTAGAGCAAGAAATCGTCTGTATCTATGTGTACCTCAAATGAAAAATACAAGAAAATTGAAAGTATCGAGATTTGTCAAAGAAACCGGTAGTCGTATGAAAAAAGGAAAGTGATGGAAAAGAGGTTGTGACAGGAGTGGTCAGCTTCAAGAAATAAGAAGGAATTTACGGAAATTGCTTCTCAAATTTTTGTAAAATTTCGGCTTATTTTCGAAGAAGCTACTTCTGGAACACCGTTTATTCGGAAAAGGGAGGTGTGACAAGATTTTTGTCACACCTCCCTTATTTATTTTTGAAAAATGAGAATACTATTATTAAAATAGGGAATAAATAGAATAATTCTCATTATTTAAACGCAAATAATCGATTTTTTTTCGACTTTTTTTATTTTTTATTAGCTAATAATTGGTATTTTAAAAGAAATTGCTGTAGAATTGGATTATAATTAAAAAGGAGTGAGAAAATGATAAAAGTATATACTTCGCCTAGCTGTACTTCCTGTAGAAAAGCAAGAGCATGGTTGCAAGCGAATCAACTTGAATTTGAAGAGAAGAATATTTTTGCCGAACCGTTAACAGAAAGTGAGATCAAAAAGATCTTAGCAGCGACTGAAGGAGGAGTTCAAGATATTATTTCCACTCGGTCGAAAATTTACGAGAAGTTGGGAATAGATTTTAACGAATTAACTTTAAAGCAAATGATCGTCCTATTCAAAGAATATCCTTCATTATTGAGACGGCCTATTTTGATTGATGAAAAAAGAATACTAATCGGATTCAATGAAGATGAAATCCGGTCATTTGTCCCTCGTGAAATTCGGTGTGTTGCTAGAAACCTAATCTATTTACAAAACAATAACATCTTAAATTCATAGGGAGGGAGTCTTCGTGGAAGTGAAAGTCTATGGATCGGCGCACTGTGTAACCAGTCTGAAGGCGAAACAATGGTTAGAATACCATCAATTGCCTTATCAATTTGTTGACTTAGAAGAACGCGATCTAAGTACAGAAGAAGCAGAAGAATTATGCAGTTTTGAAGAAGTGCAAGCAGAACAGCTATTTGCGACTTGGTCTGAGGCTTTTCATAACATTGCGATAGACCTTTCCTCTGTAGGTAAAAAACAACTGATTTCTTTATGTACACAACATACAAAACTCCTCAGACGTCCGTTGATCATTATTGATGAAGTTCTATTTATTGGATACAATGAGCAGTTGATGGAGCAACTTATCCTAAATAAATAGTCTTTACCTATTTTAATCAATTTCTGAGCGCTTCGTACAGTTGGAACAGTCGAACACTTAACATCAAGTGTGTTATGTGTTCTTTTTTTTGTCTTTATTTTTCTACTATAAAAGATATGCTCGATTTATTTGGTCAAAATTCAAATGTACGAGGGAAAATAGGCTGAGAAATATATTGACATGTGTAAATTTACATGATATATTCATTTTTGTTGTTTTAAGTAATACGCAAATAAAGCAGCATTAAAAAAACTTGAAAAATAGTTATTGACATGTTGATGATGACATGATAAGATAACTGAGTCGTTAAAAAAGAACAGCTTACGAAGCTTGATTCTATCGAAAAAAACTTCGAAAAAGTTCTTGACAAATAACAAACGATAAGTTATGATAAATGAGTTGCTGAAAGATTTCGAAAAACGAAATCGAAAAAAACTTTTAAAAAGAGTTGACAATCACTTGACACTCTGATATGATATAAAAGTTGCTACGGCAGCCAAAAACAAATCGGAAAAACACTTCCGATGAAGTAGACCTTTGAAAACTGAACAAAGTAAGACAAACCAAATGTGTAGGGCGTCTTGATTCAATTCAAGACAACAAACATTTTTAACAAGCAAGCAATATGCTAGCAAACAAATTGAGCTTAACAATCGCAAGATTGTTCGAACTTTTTATGAGAGTTTGATCCTGGCTCAGGACGAACGCTGGCGGCGTGCCTAATACATGCAAG